>NZ_CP109599.1:7387500-7732930 GCF_036231945.1 Streptomyces sp. NBC_01429
GCGCGGTGGCTGGCTGCGCAACATCGTCTTCGTCCCCTCGTACAACGACCAGGCGCTCGCCAACACGGCCTTTCTGGGCGAGGGCGCGGACAAGGACGGGCTCGCGCCGTTCGGTATCTGGTGGGCCGACTGGGCCCAGACCTCGCCCCAGTGGATCGCCCAGGGCGCCCCGACGGGCGGCAAGGGGGCTCCCTTCGACTTCGCCGTCCTGCACGTCAAGCCGCCGTCCGGATCCGACGCGACCTCGCTGGAGGAGACCGTCGGCGGCGCGGCCGGTGTCCGGTTCAACGGGCCCTCGGCCAACAAGGTCTCGTCCATGGGAATTTGGGGATATCCGGCCGAGTCGCCGTTCGACGGGGAGCGCATGTTCACCTGCCAGGGCCGCCCCGGCCGGCTCTCCATCACCTCCGACGAACCCTCGCTCTACCGGATCGGCTGCACCATGACCGGCGGGGCCTCCGGCGGCGGCTGGTTCGTCCAGGACGCGAACGGTGTGCCCGTACTGGTCAGCAACACCTCCATCGGCCCGAGCGCGCAGACCTGGCTCGCCGGCCCGCGCTTCGGCGCCGCGGCCGAGACGATCTACGAGTCGGTGAGCGACAAGTTCGCGTGACGAGGCGGGTGGTGGGCCGCGCGAGGGACGGCGGTGTGCGCCGTGAGGTACGGCGACGGGGACGTCAGACGCCCAGCGCGCGCAGCACCACCGCGTCCACGTAGTCACTCATGAAGCACTGGTCGATCGGCTTGTTCTCGATCAGCTGGTGGGCGATGAGCGCGCCCAGCAGCATGTGGGGTACGTAGTTCAGCGCCGCGTTGTCCGGGGCGGTCTCACCCCGATCGACCGACCGCTCCAGCAGCGTGGTCAGCCCGGTCAGCTCGGGATCGATGAACAGCTCGCGCAGTGCCTGGAGCAGTTCGGGACTGTCGTGGACCGCGTGGATCAGGCCACGCATCAGCGCGCTGTCCTGCTCGATCTGCTTGTTGTTCATGCGCGCCACCAGCTCGCGGAAGTCACCGCGCAGCGAACCGGTGTCGATGTCGGAGAGCCCGGCCGGCGCGGTGTGCCGCAGCGCCTTCGCGACCAGGAGCGGTTTGTTGCCCCACTGACGGTAGAGGGTGGCCTTGCTGGAACGGGTACGGGCGGCCACGGCGTCCATGGTGAGGGACTCGTAGCCGACCTCGCGCAACAGGTCGAGGACGGCCGCGTACAGTTCGGCCTCGCGCTCCGGTGTGAGCCTGCTGCGCCGCGCACCCGGCTCACGGTGCGGGCCGCTCGTAACGGCTGACGTCGCACCGTGGGTGGCGGCTGCCATCTTCGGCCTCCCTCTTCGGCCCTCGCACGGGCGGAACCGTATTGTCTCCCAGAACCGTAACCCAGTAACAGAAGATACGGAACAGAAACAGTCACGCGAGGAGCCGGATCGGTCAACCAGTCGGTTCGGTCCCGGGTTTGGTCAGGGGGGTGGTTCCGGCCTCGGCTCCGGCCTCGGCTCCGGCCTCGGCTCCGGCCTCGGCTCCGGCCTCGGCTCCGGTCTCGGCTCCGGGCTCCGGCGTCGGTCCCCGGCGACCGGTGTGGTTGAAGAGGAGATTGAGCAGGAAGGCCGCGAGAGTCGCGCTGGTGATGGCGCTGCCCGCGATGATCTGGAACCAGGTCGGGAAGGCGTGGTAGATCGTCGGCGCCACGACCGGGAGCATGCCGACGCCGATGGACACCGCGACGATCAGCAGGTTGGAGGTTCCCTCGAAGGGGACCTTGCGCAGGGTGTTGACGCCGACGGCGGTGACGGTGGCGAACATCACCAGCCCCGCGCCGCCTATCACCGGGCCGGGCAGGGACGCGACGATCTCGCCGAGCTTGGGCACCAGACCCAGCAGGATCAGCACGCCTCCGGCCACGGCGGCGACGTACCGGCTGCGCACCCTCGTCATGCCGACCAGGCCGACGTTCTGGGCGAAGACCGTGTCCAGGAAGCCGTTCATGACACCGCCGAGGATGCCCGACATGCCGTCGGCGGCCAGCCCGCGCGCCAGATCGCGGGAGGTGAGCGGCCGGCCGGTCATCTCACCGACGGCGAGCATGTCGGCGGTGGACTCGGTGAAGATGACCAGCATCACGACGCACATGGAGATGACGGCCGCGACCGGGAACTCCGGAGCGCCGAAGTGGAACGGCGAGGCCACGCCGACCCAGTCGGCGTGGCCCACGGAGGAGAAGTCGGTCAGCCCCATGGGTATCGCGACGAGCGTGCCGCCCACCAGGCCGAGCAGCACGCCCAGTTGGGCGAGGAGACCCCGGGCGAACCGGCCGACCAGGACGATGAGCAGGACGATCCCGCCGGCCAGTGCCAGATGGCTCGGCCGCGCGTAGTCCTTGGCGGCCGGGTCGGGGCCCGCTATGAGCCCGGCGGCGACACCGATCAGCGAGAGCCCGATGACGGTGATCACCGAGCCGCTGACCAGCGGCGGGAAGAACCGTACGGCGCGGGCGAACGGCACCGCGACCAGCAGCCCGAAGATCCCGGCGGCGATCATGGAACCGTAGACGGCGGGCAGACCGTACTCGCCCGCTATCAGGATCATCGGGGTCACCGCGGCGAAGGTGGCCCCGGCGACCACCGGAAGCCGCACCCCGAGGACCCGGCCGATGCCCAGGGCCTGGAGCAGTGTGATCAGCCCCGCCACCAGCAGGTCGGCGTTGATCAGCAGTCCGATGGTGGCGGTGTCGAGATCGACGGCGGCACCGAAGACGAGCGGCACGGTGACGCAGCCGGTGTACATCACCAGCACATGCTGGAGCCCGAGCAGCCCCAGCCGGGCGGGCGGCAGCATCTGGTCCACGGGATGCCGGTCGGTCGCGGCGGGCGGAGCGGGCGGGGCGGTGGCCTGTGACACGGACGCCTCCGAGCAGGGACAGGTGGGTGGGGAGGGGGACGGTACGGACGGAGCGCCGCGGGGACGGAGCGGCGGTGGGAACGGTGGGAGCGGTGGGCCATGGGCCCTGCGGGGCCGGTTCAACTTTCTGTTGAATCTGTTTCCCGCGCGTTGCGATCGCCGTACGGTGCGGTTGCGCCCCGTGCTTCCCGGCAACCCGCGGCCCCGGGCCGCCTCCACCGCTCCGGCGCCGCTTCTATCCTTCCGTCCGGGACCAGCCCTGACGGTCCAGCACGGCGGCGATGTCGGGCGCCTCGTAGTGGGGGCCCTTGAGCACCTTGCCGTCCGCGCGCCGGACCGGGAGGCCGTCCGGCCCCAGCTTCGTCATGTTGGCCCGGTGGATCTCGGCGATCACCGCGTCGAGATCGATCCCGTGGACGAGCGCGGTCCCGTACGCCACGTACACGACATCGGCGAGTTCGTGCGCGAGCTGGTCCAGTGAGCCTCCGGCCGTGGCCTCGGCGACCTCGGCCACCTCCTCCGCCAGCAGATCCTGCCGGTGGGCGGCGAGCGCCGGGGTCACCTCCGTCGGCCGGAGGCGGACGTCGAGTCCGCAGGCCTGGTGGAACTCACGTACGCGGTCGGCGGGGGAAGTGCTCATTCCCCGGATCGTACCGGTGGGCGGATCAGGCCGGGGCGGGCGCCCGGCACGAGCGAGATCGCCTCCACCGGGCAGATCGCCACCGCGTCCTCCGTGTCCTCGTCGGGCTCGCCCGCGTCCGGCCGCAGGGTGGAGCGCCGGTCGGCGTCGAGGACGAAGTGACGCGGCGCGGTCGCCGCGCACAGCCCCGCCCCGATGCACAGGGCCCGGTCGAGCGCGATGTGTTCGGTGGGTCCGGCCATGTCCGCCGTCACCAGCCGACCGGCAGGGACCGCGGCGCCCGGCTGCTCAGGCCGCGCTTCCAGGTCGCGGGTCCGGCCGCGTACAAGGTGGGGAAGGCGCGGGTCAGACCCGCCAGCGCCTCCTGGAGCTGGACGCGGGCGAGCTGCGCGCCGACACAGAAGTGGGCGCCGTGTCCGAAGCTCAGATGCGCGCGGACCTCGCGGGTGAGATCGAGCAGTTCGGGGTGCGGGAACGCGCGCTCGTCGTGGTTGGCCGATGCCATCACGGCCACCACCCCCTCGCCCTCCCGGATGATCACATCCCCCAGGGCCACCTCCTCCTTGGCCACCCGGAGATTGCCGCCCACGGTGTTCTGCGCGTAGCGCAGCAACTCCTCGACCGCGCCGGGGATCAGCGCGGGCTCGCGGCACAGCCGCTCGTACCGCGCGGGCTCCGCCAGCAGCAGATGCACCGTCCCGGCGAGACGGTTGGCCGTCGTCCCGTACCCCCCGGACAGCAACACCACGCAGAAGGAAAGGAGTTCCTCCTCGCTCAGCCGGTCGTCGTCGTCGCGCGCCGCGATCAGGGCACTGAGCATGTCGTCGCCGGGGTGGGCGCGTTTGGTGTGTACGAGACCGGTCAGATAGCCGGTCATCTCGTCCACCGCCGACATCACCCGCGCGTCCTCCATCGCCGTGACACTGCGCAGCGCGTCGCACCAGCCGTCGAGCAGCCCGCCGTCCGAGCGGGGAGTGCCGAGCAGATCGCAGATGACGGCGAGCGGGAGCGGCCGGGTGAAGTGGGTGACCAGATCGGCGGGACGGGGGAGCGGCGCGAGCCCCGCCAGCAGTTCGCCGGTCAGCGCGCCGATGTCACGGCGCGTCGCCTCGGCGCGCCGCCCGGTGAGCGCGGGCGCGACGAGCTTGCGCAGCCGGGTGTGGTCGGGCGGATCGGCGGCCAGGATGGAGTCCGGCAGGGTGGTCGTACGGTTGATCCGGGGCCCGTCCCCCCGGGTGGCGCGGGCCCGGCTGAACCGCGGATCCGACAGCACCCGGCGGACATCCGCGTGCCGGGTGACGAGCCACGCCAGGTCCCCGGAGGGCAGCCTGATCCGGGCGACGGGTTCGTGGCGGCGCAGCTCCGCGAACTCGGGCAGCGGGTCGAGCCCGTCCCGGTGCGGAAAGGGGAACGGCCTTATCTCACCGGTCCGTTGCCGCCCGCTGTGCTCCATGGCGTCTCCCCTCTCCGCTGTCACGGCCGCTCGTACACGGAGACCTGCGCGGCACTGTCCCGGACGAACGGCGCACCGCTCCAGTCGGCCCAGCGCTCCTTGAGCACGAGCCCGGCCCGACGTGCCATCAGGTCCAGTTCGCCCGGTCCGGTGTACCGGAAGTCGACGCGCAGATGGCGGGTGCGGCCGTCCTCGTGGATGACGTAGTGCGAGCGGTAGCGCTGCACCGACGGATCCAGCCTGCGGTAGCACAGCACCAGATGGCCCTCGCCCTCGGAGACGATGTCGGGACCGGTGGCCGCCGCCAGGGCCTCGGGGACATGCGCGTCGAGCACGAACAGCCCGCCCGGCTCCAGATGCCGCGCCACCCGCTCGAAGCAGCGCGACTGGCTCTCCTGGTCCGGCAGTTCACCGAAGGTACCGCCCGCGAGATAGACGAGTGTGAAGGTTCCGTCCACCGGGACATCGGCGAAGTTCCCCATGGTCACCGGAAGTTCCGCCCCCGACGGCTTGGCACGCAACTGGCGGACCATCTCCTCGGAGCCGTCGACCCCGTGCACCGACAGCCCGCGCTCACTCAGCGGCAACGCGATCCTGCCGGTCCCGACGCCCAGTTCCAGTACCCGCCCGCCGCCGGACAGCGCGGCGAGCGACACCAGCGCCTCCACCGTCGCCCCGGTGGTTCTCGGCTTCCCGAACCACCGGTCGTACTCGTCGGCGAACTCCGTGGCGTAACCGGCTCGGGAACGCTGTTCGGCGGGGCGCATACGGCTCCTCACTGGGATGATTCCTAACCGAAGGGATGGGGATGGCCGGGTCCCGGCCCCGAGGGCAGCGGCAGTGCGCCCGGTGCGAGCACCCGCACCACCCGGACCCCGGCGTCGCGGGCCGGCTTCCCGCTCGTCTCGACCAGCAGCACCTGCTGTCCGGTGTGTTCGGCCAGGACACTCAGGGGATCGGTACGGGCCCGCTCCCCGGCGCCCTCCCGGGTTGGCCGGTCGTCCCGTGCCGCCGGGCCGGGCCGCACGTTCCACAGCGCCAGGCTGTCCTGCCGGTGATAGGTCCACAGGGCGTGCTGGACGGCGGTGGTCGGCGGCCCGGCGCCGCGCCACTGGTCCCAGGTGCGGCGTGCGACCGGACTCTCCATGCTCCAGCGCACCATGACCGCCTCGTACGCGGCCTTCTCGATCAGCGCTCCGACGGCGTCGGACGGCCCGCAGCGCGCCCCGAACGCCTGCCCCGTACCGTCCGGCCGGTGCAGACACACGACGGCGCACGCGGTGCCGGCCGGGGCGGGCAGCAGGAACGCCGTCGTCGCCAGCCCCCGGGCCCGGACCGCGCCCGCCACCGGACCGGCCGCGCCCGCCTCGACCCGGTGCGGCCGGCCGTCGGCGAGTCCGTACCAGCTGCGCCGCACGAGGTCGCGCTCCAGCACCTCCCAGGCGGCGTGCCGGGCCGCCGCCACCCGGTGCGGGTGCGCGGCGATGCCGGTGGAGCCCGCCGACGGTTCGGGGACGCAGCCGGCCGGCGGCCGGTGGTGCAGGAAGACGGAGGCGGCCGGGACGTACCGCTCCTCGCCGCCGGTCGTGTGCGCCCTGACCCACAACCGGCGGGCCCGCGGCCGGACGGACGGCCTGCGCACCGGCACACCGCGGCCCAGCAGTTCGTCGTAGGTGGCGACGGTCGCGGCCGCCGCCTCGGCCTCCCGCCCGGCCAGCACATTGCCCATGCGCTCCAGCAGTTCGCCCCGGGCGCCGGTGGCCACCACGTCCCGGTCGTGACCGGCGGCGCTGCCGATGAGCACGGGCTCGCCGCCCGCGGCGCTCGTGCCCCCGAACACCGGCGACCGCGCGGCGACCCGGGCGAGCAGCAGCTCCGGCGTGTCCGGGTAGGGCGTGAAGACCTGCGGCGCCCACGCGCTCACCTGCGGTCCCGACGTACTCACGGACGTTCCCGCGTCACAGCGGCACACTCCCCGAGGAGCGCGAGCCCGCTGTCCGTCAGCGCCCCGGAGTGCGCGGTCAGTGTGTCCACCGCCTGCCGCGCGGACGCCGTCAGTCGTGCTTCCCGTGCCGTGACCGCCCGTTCCGCCGTGCCCGGCATGCGCAGCATGGCCGGTGCGGCCAGCCTTCGGTAGAGGAGGACGCCGCGCGCGAGCACCACGGTCTGCTGGAAGAGCCCGCTCAGCGGGCGGGGGTCGGCCCGCAGGGGAGTGGTGACCCTCAGCGCGCCGGGAGCCGCCGCGCCGGTTCCACCTGATCCCGCGGAACCACCGTCCGCTCCGGTGGCACCACCGTCCGCCGGATCCGGCAGCAGGAACGGCTCCGCCACCGCCGCCGCGTTGCACCGGTTGTGCGTGCCCTCGTGCACCAGCGCCTCCGCGCAGCGCACCGGCCCCGGCAGCCCCGAGGCGCTCGTCGTCAGCCGGTCCCGGTGGAGAAGGACCACGCCGTGCACGGTGAAGTCCGTGAATCCGTCGATGGCGTCGCCGTCGAGCAGCGCCACCTCGGCGACCGTCTCCGACAGCTCGCCCACCATCTCGGGCCATATCCCGGTGAGCAGATCGACGGCCCGTACCAGCACGTGCCGCTGCTCCGCGTCCCATCCGACGACACCGGCGGTGACCGGAGCGCCGTCGTCCCGCCGCCGCGCCGGGATGGACCGCAGCGCGCGGGACACACTGCGCCGCAGGTGGTCCTGGGGTTCGGCGGGTCCGAGGGCGGGCGGTCCGTCTCCGGCGAACCGGCCGAGTACGGCGGCGAGCGCGGTAAGCGGCTCCCGGGTCGGTGTCCCCGAACGCAGCGCGCGCTGCGCGGTGTGCACCGCTTCGATGGCGGCGGGCCTGCGCAGTACGTCATCGGACACGGACGCCGCCGTGAGCGCGGACGCCCGCTCTCCGGGGCCGCCGGGCGCCTTAGGGTCCGTGAACTCCGTAAGTCCCGTGGCTTCGGTGGCTTCGGTGGCCTCGGCGAACTCCAGCCGGTCGAGCACCGCGCGTATCCGCTCCACCACCTCCCGCCGGTCCTCGACGGCCCCGCGTACGTCGGCCTCGACATGCACCTGCGTCAACTCCCCACTCCACTCGGCGGCCCCGGCACGGGCGCGCGGCGGGCCCGGAGGCCCGCCGCGCGGTGCGACGACGCGTGTTACTCCCCGTCGAAGTCGGGAACGTCGACCATGAGGGCCAGCTCGGGGAGTTCCGAGTCCTCGACCTGCGTGATGTCCTCGTTCATGACTGCTCCCTTCACCGCACCGGCCCCACCGTTCGCGGTGGGAACTCACCGGCAGCCGTCATCGTGCGGCAGCGTCTCCGGGGCCGCCAGCACGCCCCGGGCGGGGTCGCGCATATCCGGACCGGTGTGAAAAGTCCTGAACGCGCCTTGTCCGTTGTGCCGGAAAGGCGCGTTCCGTATCGACACGCCGGTACGGGGAGCCCGGGGCCGCCGGTCCGGGTCTCTCGGGCGGGCCAGCGCACGCCGTCCCTGTCCGGCAGGAGGGGCATCCGGGCCGTGCGCCAGGAAGCGATCCGGCCGAGGTTGGTCCGGAACCGCCGTCCTGGGCGGGCGCCGTCGCTCACCTAGTTCAACCAGCGTACGCCGGGGGGTGGTTGAGTGTGGTGAATACGCGCCCTGTCGGCGGAGGGTGATGAGAACGGCGGAGGTCGGTGAGGGCCGACGAGAGGCCGACCAGGGGCGACCCGAACCAACGGAGAACGGTTTCTAGTTCGTTCGATATACGATCGCGGCCCTGACTGTCATGGACCCCTTCGTTCCGAGGACTTCACGCGGTCGGTCACCCAGTCGTAATCTAGAAACCGATTGCTGTAACGCGGAGAGGGGAAACGATGGTGCGGACCGGCGCCGCCGCGCGGCCGACGCTGGCGGTCATAGCCAGAGAGGCCCGGGTCTCGGTGCCCACGGCCTCGAAGGTGGTGAACGGCCGGGAGGACGTCGCCCCCGAGACCCGCCGCAGGGTCGCCGAAGTGCTGGACCGGCTCGGCTACGTCCGCAGACCCCGGAGCGGAACGGCCGCCGAACCGTCGCTGGTGGACGTCGTGGTGCACTCCCTCAGCAGCTCCTGCACGGCGGCCGTCCTGCACGGGATCGAGGAGGCGGCCGACGAGGCGGGCCTGGACGTCGTGGTGTCGGCGGGACTCGCCCGCTCGCGCGGGTGCGGGCCCGACCGGGGCCGCCTTCAGCGGCTGGCCGCGCGCGGGACGGCGGGGCTGATCTTCCATCTTGCGGAGCTGACGCCGTCCCAGTACGGCTGGCTGGAGCAGCACCGTATCCCCTTCGTCATGATCGACCCGGCGGTGAAACCCCCGCCCTGGGTGGTCTCGGTCGGCGCGGACAACGTGGGCGGCGGGGCGAGCGCCACCGGGCATCTGCTCGCGCTCGGCCACCGCCGTATCGCGTTCATCGGCGGCCACCGCCACGCGCTGTGCGGGCGCGACCGGCTGGAGGGGCACCGCTCGGCGCTGGCCGCCGCCGGGGTGACGAGCCGTCAGGCGTACGAGAAATACGGCCGTTTCACCACGGCCGAGGCCCGCGACCGCGCCCTGGAACTGCTGGACCTGCCCGAGCCGCCGACCGCCGTCTTCGTCTGCTCCGACGCGATGGCGCTCGGCGTGTACGAGGCGGCGGCGGCGCGCGGGGTGCGGATCCCGGACGACCTCAGCGTGGTCGGCTTCGACGACCTGCCCGAAGCGCGCTGGGCCACCCCCGCGCTGACGACGGTCCGCCAGCCGCTCTCCGACATGTCCGCCACCGGGCTGCGGCTCCTGGTCCGTCTGATGGAGGGCGACTGGCCGGACGCTCCCCTCACCGAACTTCCCACCCGGCTGACCGTCCGCGCCAGTACCGCGCCACCACGGCCTTGACGCGGAGGGCTACCCCTCGGCGCCCTCGGTGACGTACTCGCCGCGGTGCGGGGGCGTGGCGATCGGGATCATCCGGCCGTCCCGTCGTCCGAGCGCCGGGGGCCGGCCGGCCGGTGCCGCCGCTCATGACCTCGGGCCCGCGGCGCTCTCCAGCTCCGCCGTCCAGGCGTCGACGAGCGCGACCAGCCGGCCGGGCCGCTCCTCGTGCAGGTAGTGCCCGCACTCCGGCCAGACCTCCACCCGCGAACCCGCGGGCGCGGCCGTGCCGCCCTCCCAGGCCGCCGGCCCGGCGTTCGAGTGGACGGCCAGCACCGGGCAGCGGCGGCGGGCCAGATATGCGCGAGCGGCGGGGCGTGGCCCGAACGCGTCCGGGGCCCGATACATCCCGTCGCGGCAGCGCAGCAGTACGGCCGGATCCATGGCGCCCATCAGCAGCTCGTGCCGGGCGCGCGGCTCCGCGTACGTGCCGGGGCGGAAGGCGCCGCCGACGAACCGCACGGCCCACGGCGTGCCCTCCGCGCGCAGGGCCTCCTGCTCGGCGGGCAGCCGCGCGATCTCCGCCTCGTCCGCCCCGTACGCCGGGTCGAGCACCACCAGCGCCCGCACCAGGAGCGGGTGTTCCACCGCGAGCGCCGTCACGACCTGCCCGCCCATGGAGTGGCCCACCGCGATCACCGGACCGGTGCCGAGCGCGTCGAGGAGCGCCGCCAGATCGGCGGCGAAGTCCCGGGGGCCGTACCCGTCGTGCGGCTCGGCGGAGCGGCCGTGGCCGCGCAGGTCGGGTACGAGGACCCGGCGGCCCGCCCATGCGCGCAGATGGGGCCGCCACTCCTCGCCGTCGCCGCCCCAGCCGTGCACCAGCAGCAGCGGCGGTCCTTCGCCGCCGCTGTCGGTGTCGGTGTAATGGAGGGAGACGCCGTTCACCATGATCCGGGGCATGCCGGCCATGGTGCCCGAAGGGACGGCCCCGCGTCACGCGGTGCGCGCCGTTCCTCCCACGCCGGCCGCCGGGCCGGGTGTTCTGCCAATAATCAGCCCGATGTGGCAACCGGTCTCTAAGGTATGTCCGGCCTGTCGGCTGCTGTCATCGGTTCGAAATCCCGTGCGTGACCACGGAAGTCACTTGTAACGGAAGTTTTCCGTGCGCGACACCTTGCTCATCTCCCCACCCCAGCCTACTTTCCGTAGAGACCGATTTCTAAGCCGCTGTCGCGGACCGCGAGTCGGGCCTCCCCCCTCTTCTCCTCCGAGCACCGTGAGAAAGGAAGCCTCCGTCATGCCGAGGGCAGAACTCAGCCGCCGGAACTTCGTCCAGATAGCAGGTGCCGGCACCGCGGCCGTCGCCGCGAGCAGCTGGCTCTGGCAGTCGGCGCCCGCCGCGTACGCCGCCGAGTCCGCGGGGACCGCCGGCTCCGCCGCGACGGAGCGGGCGGGGCTGCTCGACCGACTCGTCCTCGGGGACGGCGCGTCGGAGAAGACCCACGGCCTGACCACCGACGGCAGCGCGATCGTCACGGACGCCCGCAAGGCCAGGGCCCGGGTCGCCACCCCCCTCGAACCCGTCGCCGCGCGCGGCGGCGAGCTGCGCTTCACGATGCGGACCGACCCCAGGGCGCAGAACTACCTGACCCTCAAGCTGTGGGGCGAGGACGGCTCCCCGTACACCACCCTCGCCTACATCAACGGCGAACAGATCGGCTACCGCCGCAACCACGACTACCCGGCGCTCAGCTTCGGTTACACCAACCAGGTTCCGGGCCGCTACTACTACTCCACGGTGATGCTCCCGCTGGAGATGACCCGCGACCGGTCCGAGGCCGAGATCACCCTGCGCACCTACGAGGGCAGCTTCTCCGGCAAGGTCACCGACAACTCCCGCCCGTACTACGCCGTCTACACCCACACCGCCGCGCAGCTGGACCTCTCGGCCGAGGGCCTCACCACCTACCGGCCGCCTACCGCGCTCCCCGCCGACCTCGACGACGCCGAGAAGCGCCGACTCGTCGACAGCTTCCGCACCACCCAGGTCGACCTCTTCAACCGGCTCTCCACCCAGGTCGACGCCGCCGCCACCGGCAAGATCTCCATCGAGCGCTATGTCGACGAACTCCGCTACTACGCGCAGGTGCTGACCACGCCGTGGTCGCCCGCCGCCGGTGAAGCGGAGAAGAAGACCGCCCTGCTGCGGATCTTCAAGTCCATCGACAACCACGTCAAGGACTACTACGGCAACACCCGCCTCGTCCTGCGCGGCGGCCACCAGGGCGACTGGGGCGGCTACTACGGGGCGCTCGGCGAGGCCCTCTACCTCGTGGAGAATCTGATCACCAATCAGAAGATCTACGGGAAGGCGGCGTTCACCGCGTTCCTCGACGAGGGGTTCACCACCGGCACCCAGGACGGCGAGACCTCCCTCAAGGACGTCGACTTCGACGGCGGACGGCTCACCCGGCGCGCGGCCTGGGGCCGCTGCCTCAAGGCCAACTTCGACTTCGCGCGCTCCCGGCTCTCGTACATCTACAACCAGATGCTCTACACGTACGAGGGCGCCTGGAAGGCCCACGAGGGCCTGCGCGTCATCGGCTCCGACCACTACCAGGGCCGCGCCCGCAGCCACGCCATCCTGGGGGAGTCGCTCGGCCTCGTACCGTTCCTCGGCGAAGAGGTGCTGGTCGGGCCCCAGGGCCAGGAACTCGACCTGTTCCACTCGCTCTTCTACCACGACGGTACGGCGCGCTTCACCGACGACTACGTCAAGATCGTCGGCAAGGGGCTCGCGAAGAGCAAGCTCGACCGGTCGGGCAAGGTGGTACGGCGCCTGCCGTACGGCACGCACTACACCGGCATCACCGCCGCCGGGCTCACCCGCGAGAACACCTACGTCGGCAACTACGGCGAGGCGTCCCGCTACCTCGGCGAGTACTTCTTCAAGACCTGGGGCCACCCGGGCGACGAGGAACTCAACGACAACATCCTCAAGCTCGCCCTGCGCAACATCCACGCGCGCGGCTACACCCGCTACGCGTCCGTCGACGACGACGGACACCGCGTCATGCGCATCATCGGCTCCATCGACGAGCGCAACTGGTACTGGCCGGGGATCCCCGCCTACGGCGCGCGTATCAACGAGGGACAGTCGCTGTTCACCGCCGGGTTCGAGCCGCACATGGCCGAGCACGCCGAGCGCTACCGGGGCAAGGAGTGGGACACCTACTGGGAGTACGCCAGCGAGGCCGTCGGCTTCGCCCAGCAGCAGCTCGCCGACCGCCAGTACTTCAACGAGTTCGCCAAGGCCACCGCCAACCCCAAGGCCGACATGCGGCTGCCCGCCACCTTCGCCCATCTGACCGGCGGACGGGCCCGGTACGAACGGCTCGGCACGGCGCGGGCCGGGAAGGTCATGCCGCAGACCGACTTCCGCGCCTACACCGGGGCGGAACTCACCGCGCTCGGCGTACGGGCCTCGGATTACGAGCAGTTCGCGTGGGCCGACGTCGACAACATGTTCATCTCGCTGCGCGACGGCGACACCCGCATCTTCGGCTCCCTCTTCCAGAGCAACCGGGGCGTCGCCGGGAACGGCCGGCTGCACGTCATCACCCCGACCCACGAACACGTCGTGCAGGTGCAGACCGACGGACTCTTCCAGTACCGGGACTACTACGCCCGGATGGACGCCATCGACGCCGACTTCATGGAGGACATCAACACCGGCGACAACTGGGCCCCGCAGGCCCTCGCCGGGGAGATCTGCCCCATCGCGTACCAGCCGGGCGTCGGCACCGTCAGCCGCGAGAACTTCGAGGCCGACAACCCGTACTCCGGCTACACCGACTTCCTCACCGCCCGCTACGGCCGCTACCTGTTCGGTGTCAACACCACCCGCGCCGCGTACGGGAACAAGCAGAGCTACCGGCTCGCCGTCCCCGCGAGCCACCGCGGGGCCACCATCCTCGACCTGGTCTCCGGCCGGAAGCTGCCGGTCTCCGGCGGCCATGTCACCGTCGCGCCGTTCACCGCCGTCGTCCTGAAGCTGTCCGACGCGGCGACGACCGCGCTGCTGCCGTCCGTCGTGCGGTACGTGACCGCGCTGCCCGCCGACACCTCGATCACCGTCGCCTGGACCCCCACCGCCGGGGCCGCCACGTACACCGTCCAGCGCGCCACCCGCGCCGAGGGACCGTACAAGACCGTGGCCACCGCCGTCACCGGCCTGTCCTGGCACGACACCGAGGTCCAGCAGGGCAGCGGTTACCACTACACCGTCACCGCCGTGAACGGCGCCGGTACGGGCTGGTCCTCCTGGCACGTCGCCGCCGCCCTCGACACCCCCGTCTCCCGCAAGCTCACCGGCACCGGCTGGCGCGACGACCGGCTCGGCACCCAGCGGCGCGGCACCACCTCCGTCAACGGCGCTACGCTCGCCATCACCGGAGGCGACGGCACCGGGCTCGGCAAGGGCGACGACTACATGGTCGCCACCCGGGACATCGAGGACTCCCTGCTGTTCGTCAGCCGCGTACTGACCGGCAGCGGTACGGTCACGGCCCGGGTGGACGACCACCGGGGCGCCCTGACCGGGCTGATGCTGCGCGACCGCATCCACACCAACACCCGCTACCTGTACTTCGGCGCCGACGCCACCGGCAAGCTCGTCCTCGCCAACCGCACCCGCGACAGCCGCCACGACTGGCAGGACGACGTCCGCTCCCCGCTGGACGCGGGCATCTCCGGTTTCACCGTCTCCGACCACCCGTATCTGCGCCTGGTACGGAACTACGAGACGCACCAGGTCATCGCCTTCGCCTCCGCCGACGGCGCCACCTGGCGCTATGTCGGCGCGCTCTTCACCCCCTTCCCGTACGCGCTGCACGCCGGCGTCGCCTCGACCGGCAGCGCGGTCCTCGGCACCGTCAAGGTGACGGGCACCTCCTCCGGAAAGCTCCAGCCGTACGTGGCGAGCCGCACGGCGGACACCTTCACCCTCGCCTGGAACAAGCCCGAGGACGCCGTCGCCTTCACGCTCCACCGCACCGCCGACGCGAAGACCGCCGCCACCGACCCGCGCACCCGCCCCGCCGGCTGGGACAAGGTCCTCTCCGACACCCGCGAGCGCGGCTGCACGGAGAAGGAACTGCGGCACGGAAAGCGCTGGTTCAAGGTCGTGGCGTCCCTCCAGGACGGCTCCACCCGGGTCTCCGAGGACAGCGCCGTCGCGGTCGCCGAGACCCTCGCCGAGGTCATCGCGCGGGCCAGGAAGGCCGAAGCGAGGGAGTGGACGAAGAAGAGCTACGCGGCCTTCACCGCCGAGATCGACCGGATCGAGAAGGCGGGCGGCGACCAGGAGGCGCGGATCGACGAGGTCTACACCGCCTACGCCCTGCTGGTGTCCACCGACACCCTGCTGCGTCAGTTCAAGGTCACCCGGGAGATGGTGGAGGCGTCCACCATCGAGTGGCCGGGCACCGGCACCAAGGCGTCCAACGGCTGGAAAGCGTTCGACGGCGACACGGCCACCTACACCGACACTCTCGCCACCGAGAGCTGGATCGACATCGACGCGGGCGCGGCTGGCCCCGTCACCATCGACAAGATCCGCTTCCATCCCCGCACCGGACTGGAGACCCGCGCCAACGGCACGGTGTTCCAGGGCTCGGACGACGGACAGAACTGGACGGACCTGCACACCATCAGCGGGGTGAGCGCCGCTCAGTGGTACGAGGTGAAGCTCGGCCGCACGGCCTCGCACCGGAGGATCCGCGTCTACGACAACCACGGCGGAAGCGCCAACCTCGCCGAGATCGAGTTCTGGTACTACCTGCCCGACGAGTCGTAACACCCGCGCCGGCTCTTCCCACCGGCCCCGGGAAAAACTCCTGAACCCGCGGCAACCTTGTGCGCGGGCGGCGGCGACCAGGAGGTCGCGGAGGGAGGTGTGTTCATCCCTCCCTCCGCGACCCCACCCGCCTACGGCTGGAGCCCCCCCCCATGACCACCGCCCCCAGGACCACCGACCCGGCGACCGCTCCCCCGGAGGCCACCGGACACGGACACCCCTCGCGCCGAGGCGTCCTCGCCGTCACCACCGCCGGTGTCGTCGCCGCGGGAGCCGCCGTCACCGGAGCCACCGCCACACCCGCACGGGCGGCGGCCTTCGGCTACACCGACGACGGAAACGAACTATGTGATCAGCACCGGCGCCAATCTCGTCCTCAAGATCTCCAGGACCAGCGGCGACCTGACCTCACTGGTCTACGGAACCACCGAGTACGAGGGGTACGGCAACGCGCACTCCCACGTGGAATCCGGACTCGGCGCCTCCACGGTCACCAACGACTGCCTGGACCTGCTGAGCTGAGCGGGCCCGCGCGCCTCCCGGGGAGTGCCCCGGGAGGCGCGACAGGTCAGTGCAGCTTTCCGGCCCCGGCCCCGCCGTCGACCAGGCCAGGGACGGCGCGCGGGTTATCGACCGAGGCGCGCAGGACCGGGGTCCAGCCCGCGTCGGGCCGCAGGGTCTCCTCGGGGATCTCCGCGTTGTGCACCGCGAGCAGATCGACGGGCTTGCCGTTGACGACATTGCCGGAGGTGGTGACCGGCGCGTCCGACCACTTCTTCAGGATCTGGCCGAGGCCCACCCCCTTCGGGACGGTGAACGCGTTCTTCTCGGCGACGAGCTTGGACTCGAAGCCGATGCCGAAGGAGTATCCGTACCCCGACTTCTGCACCACATAGTGGTTGTTGTACGCGTCGACCTGGCCGAACCGCACCCTCGGCGCCCGTTCCTTCAGGTTCTTGAACTGGTTGTGGTGCAGGGTGACGCGCAGCTTGCCCCGGTCGACGGCGGTCAGACTGTCGCTGTTGCCGATCAGAATGGTCTTGTCGTGCTCCTTGAAGACGTTCCAGGAGACGGTGACCAGGTCCGCGCCCCTGACGACGTCCAGCTCACCGTCGTGCTGCTGGTACAACCGGCCGAAGTAGTAGGGCTGTTCGCTGTCGGGGTGGCGGCCGTCCGTGAAGGTGTTGTGGTCCACCCAGACATGGGTGGAGCCGTACAGCACCAGGTTGTCGTACTCGGAGTTCCACTCGCCGTACGCGCCGTCCGTCGGATCCCACTGCGGGAAGCAGTTGAAGGCGTCCTCGAAGGTGAGGTTGCGGATGATGACGTTGTCGACGTCCCTGACCTGGAGGCTGCCACCGAGGATACGGGCGTTCCTGCCCACCCCCACGATGGTGGTGTTGGCGGGCACGTTCACCTTGACCTGGGCACCCTGGAGCTTGGCGGAGGCGGCCCGCAGATCCTCCTGCTCGCCGCTGACCTCCTCGTCGTACCCCCAGACCGCCGGATCGTAGTCCGCGAGGTACTGCTCGAAGGAGTAGCCCTTGGCCTCGTAGTCCTTGCAGGTGAGCGGGTTGCCCACGCTGTCGGAGAGGGCGTCCAGGGTGCCCTTGACCCGGATGACCGACGGGTTGTCCTCGGCGGCGCTCAGCGCCGCTCTGAACTCCGCCCAGGTGGTGACGGTGTAGACATGGTCCGCGGTGGCGTCGCGGCCGCCGGTGGTGGAGCCGGACTCGGCGGCCCAGCCGTCGCCCGCGGGGAGCGCGGCCCGCTCGGCGGCGGGGCTCGCGGTCCGGGACTGCCCCTGGGCGGGAGCCGCGAGCGCGGTCAGGGTCAGGGCCATGCCGCAGGCCAACGCCGTAGTGGTGATGCGGGCACGGCTTTTCGAGAGACGCACGGGAGTACTCCTTCAGTCGTCGAGCCAGCTGAGCCAGGACGCGGGGATCTCTTCGTCGAGACGGCGGGTGTCGCCGGGCGCGAGCACCCGCTCGTCCCGCAGCGAACGGGCCACCAGACGCGCCACCGCGATGGCGCCCGGCGGATGGAAGTGGGTGTTGTCCGAGACGCCGTCCGGGTAGTTCGGCGACTCGCCCGGCAGGAGCCAGTGGAAGTACGGTTCGGTGCCCTCGGCCCCCAGGCGCTGCCACAGCGCCAGCGAAGCGGCCTGGATGTCGAGCAGCGGCACCCGTTCGGCGGCGGCCAGCGCGCGCATCGCCGCCGGGTAGTCGCCGTGGGTGGCGACCGCGTCGCCCGCCGTGTCGAATTTGCGGCGCTCGACCGAGGTGAGCAGCACCGGGCGCGCGCCGGCGTCCCTGGCCCCCTTCACGTACTGCCGCAGACAGTCCTGGTACGTGGACCACGGCTCGGTGTAGCGGGTGGGGTCGGCGGACTTCTCGTCGTTGTGCCCGAACTGGATCAGCAGGAGATCACCGGGCCGGATCACACCGAGGACGGCGGCGAGCCGGCCCTCGTCGATGAAACTTTTCGAACTGCGGCCGTTCACCGCGTGGTTGGCGACCGCGATGCCCTTCCTGAGCAGGAAGGGGAGCGCCATGCCCCAGCCGGTCTCGGGTGCGGCGCTCGCGTACTTGTCCGCTGCCGTGGAGTCCCCGGCGATGTGGACGGTTCCCGGGGACCTTTCCGGGCGGCCGCTCCTGCCGCCCGCCGCCGCGGCGGCGGGGGCCGCGGCGACGGCCAGCGGCAGCGCGGAGAGCGCCGCGGCGGCCTGTCTTCGCGAGATGGACACGTCGATCTGCCTCGCTTCCTGTTGATGAGGATGAGGGACGGGGGAGAGGTATCGGTACGGGAGCGGGCGGGCGCGGCCCCGTGGACTCGCGGGCGCGCGGACCCGCTCCCGTACCGGCCCGGCGGATCAGCCCTTGTTCTGTTCCTTCCACTCCGCCTGGGCCTCGTTGAGCTCCTTGGCGACCTTGTCCGCGAACTCCTTGGCGGTCATGTCACCGAGCAGCACCTTCTGGAAGTTCGGCTCGTTGCCGCTCTTGCTGATGGTGTTCCAGTCGGGCAGGTAGTACGGCAGGTCGACGATCTTCGTGGAGCCGTCGCTGAGCGCCTTCATCGCGGCGGCGGTCGGCTCGGCGTTCTTGATCCAGGTGTCGGAGGCGGCGTCGGTGTTGGCCGGGATGGAGCCCGCCGACGCGTTCCACGCGCTGTTGGACTTGTGCGAGGCGGCGAACTCGATGAGCTTCCAGGCCGCCGCCTTGTTCTTGCTGTTCTTGAACAGGCCCAGACCGTCGACCGGGTTGGAGACCTGGACGCGCGAGCCGTCCTCCGCCGTCGGATAGGGGAGTCCCTTGAACTTGTCGTTGCCGAGCGCCTTCACATGATCCTGGTAGGAGGCCAGGTTGTGGGTCAGCATCCCGATCGTGCCGTTGTCCCACTGCGCGACCATCTTGATGAAGTCGTTGTTGACGTCGGCGGACGGCGTCACCTTCTTGTACAGGGCGACGTACTTCTCCAGCGCCGCCACGTTCTTGGGGTCGTTGACGGTGGTCTTGTCGCCGTCCCAGAAGGACGTGATGCCCGACTGCCCGTACATCGCGTCCATGGCGGGCGCGATGGAGCCCGCGCCGCCCCGGATGGTGTAGCCGAAGCGGTTCTTCCCGGCGGCGGTGAGCTTCTCGGCCGCCGCGTAGAACTCGGACCAGGTGGCGGGCGCCTTGAGACCCGCGGCCGAGAACAGGTCGGTGCGGTACCAGAGCGTGCCGTTGTTGCTGGACGTCGGCACCGAGTACATCTCGTCCCCGCGCCCGCCCGCCGCCTTCACACTGTCGACCATGGTGGGGACCAGCCTGCCCTTGAGGCCGCTGGAGCCGATGCGCTCGTCCACCGGGTCCAGGACGTCCCGTATCACCAGGTTGGAGAGATAGGCGGTGGTCACCCCGCCGACGTCCGGCAGCCCGCCGCCGTCGATCGCCGTGTCGTACTTCGCCTGCACCTGGTCGATCGGGATGCCCACGTACTTGACGTGGATGTCCGGGTTCTCCTTCTCGAAGTCCTTGATGATCTGTGCCCAGATGTCCCTGCGCTCACCCGTGTTGTTGTCCCACAGCGTGATCTCGCCCTTGCCGGAGCCCTCACTCCCGCCCCCGCC
Source organism: Streptomyces sp. NBC_01429 (assembly GCF_036231945.1). Classification (NCBI taxonomy): domain Bacteria; kingdom Bacillati; phylum Actinomycetota; class Actinomycetes; order Kitasatosporales; family Streptomycetaceae; genus Streptomyces; species Streptomyces sp. NBC_01429. The sequence goes on from NZ_CP109599.1 coordinate 7,407,312, forward strand.
GCTTCCGTCGTCACCGCACGCGGTGGCCGTCAGGGCGAGGACGGCGGTCAGCGAGACGGCCGCGGCCGTCCGCCCTCTGAAGGGGTTTCCTCTGCTGGATGTCCTGCGGATGCTCATGGCCGGCTCGTCTCTTTCGGGAGTTCTCGGAGGGTTTCGACGGTGTGCGGTGTGCTGTGTTCCAAGGCGTGCCGTGTTCCACGGTGTGCCGTGTTCTACGGTGTGCGGTGCTCAGCGGTGCGTGGTGCTCAGCGGTGCGTACGGGGCGAGTTCTGCGGCGCCCAGCCGTCCGTGCCGCGCAGATAGTCGGCGACCTGGTGAACGGCGGCCTCGGCGGCCGTCAGCTGCGGGCGGTCGGATGTCACGGCCGAGCCGGGCCCGTACGTGCGGTACTCGGCGAAGCGGGCGTCCTTCCAGGAGAAACCGCTCATGTCGGTCCACGGCGAGGACTTGACCGCCGCCGGCAGCTCGGTGTCCCGGAACAGCACCTGTGCCACGGCGTTCGGCTCACCGCCCGGATGCCAGGGCCGGCCCAGGTGGAAGGTGCCCGCCGGAGCGTCGCTGACGACGCGGCTGCCGGTGATCAGGAAGCCGTACGGGTTGTCCTTCCAGGTCGAAGCCGCCGTGATGTAGCCGTTGTTGGTGTCGGAGCCGCGGCTGAGCGCCCTGATCACGGAACGCTCGATGACCGTGGTGGCGCGCCCGTAGATGAAGTCCACGTCGCCCTCGATGTACGAGTCGCGGACGTAGACCCGGCTCACCCGGTTCAGCGCCGGACTGTCGGTCATCAGGGTGTCCTGGTTGCCCTTGAAGGCGGTGTTCTCGAAGACGATCCGGTCACCGGTCGTCTTCATCGCCAGCGCCTGCTCGTTGGCGAGATCGTGCGCCGCCTCGTCGAAGTCGTTGACGAAGGTCAGATTGCGGGCGGTGACATCGCTCGCGGCGATCAGCACGGTCGCGCTGCCGCTCGAACCGCCGTACTCGTTGGGGGTGTCGAAGACGATCACCGTCCCGGACCGGTCGCGTCCGGTGCCCTGGAAGAGCAGATGCGGCTTGGTCGCCGGCACCCGGACCTGCTCCCGGTACGTACCGGGAGCGAGGGAGATCGTGATCTGTTCCGTGTTGCCCGCGGGGACGGCGTCCACGGCGGCCTGCACGGTGGCGAAGTCGGCCGGGACGTTCAGCACGGTCCGGGCGGGCCGGGCGACCGTATCCGCAGGCGGGTGCGCGTGTGCGGGAGTGGTGACGAAGGCGGCGGACAGGACGGTCAGAGCGGTGAGTGCGACGCCTGCTGCGTGAAAACGTGTGCGGTGCGGGTGCGACATTGCGGCTCTCCTCACAGGGGTTCGGACAAGGCCCTACGTGCTCACGCCGTCACCGCCTTACGGGCGAGCGCCGCCGCGCCCGGCCGGTCGAGCCGGCCGTCCACCACGACGGTGACGACACGCCGGGCCGTGCTCCCGCCCTCGGGCAGCGGCATCCGCCGCTCCCAGGCCAGCGAGGAACCCACCCCGGGATATCCGGTGGTCCGCACGAACCACGGGTCGGCGCGGGTCTCCGCGTTCCCGCCGCAGAACAGCAGCGACCAGTCCCGTCCGGCGAGCACCAGCCAGTCGGCGGTGCGCCCGTGCACCGCCTCCTCGCCGGTCGCGTCGCCGGTGAACACGTCCGGCGCCGGGCCGTCCGCCTCCTGCCGGGGCGCGCGCCAGAAGAAGCCGCCGTACCCCGCGCCCGGCCGGCCGTTGGTGGCCGGGCTGCCCACGGAGAGATCCTCGCCCGACACATTGGTCAGCGCCGAGGTGAAGTCGAGGACCCACGCGTCGGCGGAGAGCGCGCCGGCGCTGATCGTCCGCCGCTCCCTGAGCAGCTCCCTCCCCCGGCGTTCCCAGGACAGCTCCTGCACACAGCCGTCGGGGTCCCGCAGGAGCCAGCCCGTGTGCTCCTGAGTGCCGTGGTTCTCCAGCTCCATGGGGCCCCGGTCGCGTACGTAGGTGCGCCCGCCCCAGAAGTTGACCCCGGGGAAGGTCGTTCCCGAGATGTCGGGGACGGCCATGGACACCCCCAGATGGTGTGCGTGGTCGGCCGGCCGCAGCTCGGTGACCGTGACCCCGCCGAGGGTGCGTACCGGATGCAGATAGGGGCGCGGCGAGAGCCCCGCCGGGATGCGCGTGTGGTCCGCCCGGTGGGCGTACGTGGCCACCGGGCGGCCGTCGCAGTGCAGCACCGTGGCCTCGGCGACGCCGGAAACGCGCGGCTCGATCTTCATGAGTGCACCTCCGCCGGGGGCGCGGCCCAGTCCGCGCCCAGCTCGGAAAATGTGGACAGGGACTCCGCGCTCCGGGCCACCAGGGCGTCGATCCCCCTGACGATCCGGCGCGGCCCGTTCCCGCCCGGCGCGCCGTACCAGGCGCCGGCGGGCAGCGGCGCGGGCAGCGGCGCGGTCCTGACGGACTCGACGATCCGCATGAAGGCGCCCGTGCGCTCCGGAGGTACGAGCAGCGGCGCGCCCTCGCGGACATGGGCGACGAGGTTCTCCAGCAGATCGGTACGGGCGTACTCGGTCTGCTCGGGGCCCCGGCCCGCGCGCTGCACCAGCACCCGGTCCTCCTTGTACCAGAAGGTGATCCGGCCGCTCTCCCCGTGGACCAGGACGTACGGCTCGCCCGGCTGCTCCGCGCACAGGGTGACGGCGACCGTCACGGGGGTGCCCCCGGTCGTGAGCAGCCGCAGACACGTGGTGTCGTCGGCCTCGATGTCGTTGGCCCGGAACTGCTCCAGCCGTACGTCCGTCACGGAGTCGGCCCGGTCGGAGCCGTCGATGCGCAGCGCCGTGGCGAGGGCGTGCGCCAGCGGATTGGTGAGCACCCCGTCCACCACGTCCCGTCCGTCCAGCGTGCGGCGGCCCGCCCAGGGCGCCCGGGTGTAGTACGCCTCGTCCCTGGCCCAGGCGCCGGCGGCGCCGATCCCGCGCACGGCCCCGATCGCCCCGTCCGCGATCAGCTCCCTGATCGCGTCCACCGCGTGGGAGCCCAGCGACTGGAAGCCGACCTGGCAGGCCGTACCGTACTTCTCCAGCCCGGTCAGGAGCGTCTCGTACGCGGCGAACGACGGTGTGGTGGGTTTCTCCAGCAGGGTGTGCACACCTCGGGAGGCGGCGGTGAGCGCCAGCTCCGTGTGGGTGTGGATGGGCGTGCAGATCACGGCGATCCGCGCGCCCGTCCGGTCCAGCAGCTCCCCGAGGTCCGCCGACTGCGCCGGCTCTCCGAGGCCCGTCAGCTCCTCGGCGCCGAGCGGTGTCAGCTCGCAGATCCCCACGAGCCTGACCAGTCCGGCCTCTTGCAGACGGCGGATGTTCAGCAGATGCGTACGGCCGTGACCGCGCGCCCCGGCCAGTACCACGGGCAGGCTCATCCCTTCACCGCCCCCGCGCTGAACCCGCTGATCAGCCACTTCTGGATGAAGGCGAAGACGATGACCACCGGCACCGCCGAGATCACACCGCCCGCCGCCAGCGCGCCGAAGTCCACACTGTCCGCCCCGATGAGGGTCGAGAGTCCGACCGGGATCGTCTGCTTGTCCTGGTCCATCAGGAACATCAGCGCGAAGAGGAAGTGGTTCCAGCTGTGCACGAAGGCGAACGAGCCCACGGCGATCAGTCCCGGCCGCAGCATCGGCAGTACGACGATGCGGAACGCCTGGAGCCGTGAGCAGCCGTCCACCCAGGCCGCCTCCTCCAGGGAGTAGGGCACGTTCTTGATGAACCCGCTGATCAGGATGATCGACAGCGGCAGCTGGAAGACGGTCTCCGCGAGGACCACGCTCACCGGGGAGTTGATCAGCTGGAGATTCTTGAAGATCTGGAAGAGCGGGACCAGCATCAGCGCGCCCGGGATGAACTGCGAGCACAGCAGCGCCAGCATGAAGCCCTGCTTGATACGGAAGTCGAAGCGCGCCAGCGCGTAGCCGCCGGCCAGCGCGACCACCGTGGTGCAGATCAGGGTGCCCACCCCGATCATCGCGCTGTTCTGGAAGAAGACGGAGAAGGCGCGCTCGTTCCACACCTTCTCGAAGTGGTCGAAGGTCATCGGCCACGGCACCAGCGAGTCGGAGCCGGCGGGACGCAGGGAGAACAGCAGCATCCAGTAGAAGGGAACGAGGGTGAAGAGCAGATAGAGGCCGAGCGGCAGATAGATCTGCCACCTGGGCACCTCGTCGAAGGCGCGCTCGCGCCTCCTCCTGCGGACCGGGGGAGACGGCCGGCCGCCGTCCGCGGGCGCGGCCGACGCGCTCTTCTCGGCGATGACGGCGGTCACTTGTGGTCGCCTCCGAACTTGCTCAGGCGCAGATAGAGAATCGAGCAGAAGAGAAGGATCGCGAACGCGACGGTGGTCAGGGCGGTCGCGTATCCGAAGTCGTGTGCCTCGAAGCCGGTGACCGCCACATACAGCGGCAGTGTGGTGGTGACACCGGCCGGGCCGCCCTTGGTGAGGGTGAGCAGCAGGTCGACGTTGTTGAACTCCCACACAGCCCTGAGCAGGGTGGACAGGATGATCGCGTCCCGCAGATGCGGCAGGGTGATGTGGAAGAACTGCCGGAAGCGGTTGGCCCCGTCGACGGAGGCCGCCTCGTACAGATCCCCGGGAATGGACTGGAGGTCCGCGAGGATGAGGATCGCGAAGAACGGCACGCCGCGCCAGAGTTCGGCCAGTACGGCGGCCCAGAAGACCGTGCCGGTGTCGGAGAGCACCGACGATCCGTACGTCCCGATGCCCGCGTCGGCGAGATAGCGGCCGACCCCGGTCGAGGGGTTGTAGAGCAGCAGCCAGATGGTCGTCGTCAGCACACCGGAGACGGCCCACGGCGAGAAGACCAGCGCGCGGGCGGCCGCACGGCCCAGGAAGGTCTGGTTGACCAGCAGCGCCAGCACCAGCCCGAAGGCCAGCTGGAGTGTGACCTCGGTGACGACCCACTTACCGCTGAAGACCAGGCTGTCCCAGAACAGCGGGTCCTCGGTGAAGATGCGGCGGAAGTTGTCGAGGCCCGCGAAGCCGTTCCGCCAGGGCTTGGTGACGTTGTAGTTCTGGAGGCTGTAGTAGAAGACACTGAGCATCGGATAGGCGATGAAGCCCAGCATCAGCAGCCCGGCGGGGGCGATCAGCAGATACGGGAGCCGGCGCGCCGACACCCCCGTACGGCGCGTCGGCTTCCCGCCCGCCGGCGGGCGGGGTGCGCGGGGCGGAGCCCCTGATGAGTCCTGCGCCACAGCTGAGGCCATGACTTGCTTCTCCGTTCCGTGGGTGAAGCGCTTCGCAGATGTTGTCCGACCGGTCGAACCAGTGGGGGGTGAGGCGGAGGGGGCGGCGAAGGCCGCCGCCCGCTCAGCCCACGTACGGGTCGGGCACCTCGCCCGGCCGGGCGAGGAAAGCGAAGTCGCAGCCGGTGTCGGCCTGGGTGATCTGCTCGTTGTAGAGGGCGCCGTAGCCGCGCCCGAACCGCTCGGGCGGCGCCGTCCAGTCGGCCCCGCGTCGTGCCAGCTCCTCGTCGCTCACGTGGAGATGGAGGCTGCGGGCCGCGACGTCCAGGGTGATGGAGTCCCCGGTCCGCACCAGCGCCAGCGGTCCGCCGACATACGACTCGGGCGCGATGTGCAGCACGCACGCGCCGTAACTCGTGCCGCTCATGCGGGCGTCGGAGAGCCGCACCATGTCCCGTACACCCTGCTTCAGCAGGTAGTCGGGGATCGGCAGCATGCCGTACTCGGGCATCCCGGGACCGCCCTTGGGGCCCGCGTTGCGCAGCACCAGCACATGGTCGGGGGTGAGGGCCAGGGCCGGGTCGTTGATGGTGCGCTGCATCGTGCGGTAGTCGTCGAAGACCATCGCGGGACCGGTGTGTTTGAGCAGGCGCGGCTCGGCGGCGATGTGCTTGATGACCGCGCCGTCGGGGCAGAGATTGCCGCGCAGCACCGCCACCCCGCCCTCCGGCGCGAGCGCGTCGTCCCGCTCCCTGATGACCCGCTGGTTGTGTACGAGCGCCCCGTCGAGCTGCTCGCGCAGTGTGGTGTGCGCGACGGTGGGGCGGTCCAGGTGCAGGACGTCCGTCAGCCGGGTCAGGAAGGCGGGCAGCCCGCCGGCGAAGTGGAAGTCCTCCATCAGATACCGCCCGCCGGGGCGGAGGTCGGCCAGCACCGGTACGGTCCGCGCGATCCGGTCGAAGTCGTCCAGGGTGAGCCGGATGCCGGAGCGCCCCGCCATCGCGATCAGATGGATCACCGCGTTGGTCGAGCCGCCCAGCGCGAGGACGGTGGCCACCGCGTCCTCGTACGCCTCCCTGGTCAGCAGCCGCGACAGCCGCAGATCCGACAGCACCAGCTCGACGACGCGCCTCCCGGAGGCGGCGGCCATCCGCTCGTGCCCCGAGTCGACGGCCGGGATGGACGACGCGCCGGGCATGGTCACTCCGAGCGCCTCGGCGGCGGCGGTCAGGGTGGAGGCGGTCCCCATGGTCATACAGGTCCCGGGGGAGCGGGCAAGCCCGTTCTCCAGCTCGGCCAGCTCCGCGTCGCCGATCAGCCCGGCGCGCCGCTCGTCCCAGTACTTCCACATGTCCGTGCCGGAACCCAGCACCTCGTCGCGCCAGTGCCCCGGCAGCATCGGCCCGGCCGGTACGAAGACCGTCGGCAGGTCCACACTGGCCGCGCCCATCAGCAGCGCAGGCGTCGTCTTGTCGCACCCGCCCAGCAGCACCGCTCCGTCGACCGGGTAGGAGCGCAGCAGCTCCTCGGTCTCCATCGACAGCATGTTGCGGTACAGCATGGGAGTCGGCTTCTGGAAGGTCTCGGAGAGTGTGGAGACCGGGAACTCCAGCGGGAAGCCGCCCGCCTGCCACACCCCGCGCTTGACCGCCTGCGCCCGCTCCCGCAGATGCACATGGCAGGGGTTGATGTCCGACCAGGTGTTGAGGACCGCGATGACCGGCTTGCCGAGGTGTTCCTCCGGCAGATAGCCGAGCTGGCGGGTGCGGGCCCGGTGGCTGAAGGAGCGCAGCCCCGACGCGATGTCGCTCCCGTACCACTGGTGGCTGCGGAGCTGCTCCGGCCGTACGGTCATATCGCCCACCCCGCGACCAGCGCGGCGACGGCGGCGCGCCGCTCCTCGCCCAGCTCGTGGCTCGGTGGCCGCAGATCGCGACGGCACAGCCCGAGGGCGGCCAGCGCCTCCTTGACCACGGTCACATTGTCGGCGGACTGGCTCGCGGCGCGCAGCTCCTCGAAGGGCCTGATCTGCTCCCACACCTTCATGGCGCCCGCGTAGTCCCCGGCCCGCAGCGACTCCAGCATCCCCAGCGAGACGGCCGGGGACACATTGACCAGCCCGGAGGTGAATCCGGTGGCCCCGCCCGCGAAGTACGAGGGCGCGTACAGCTCGGCGAGCCCCGCCACCCAGACGAACCGCTCCAGGCCCGCGTCGCGTGCGAAGGCAGCGAAGCGGGCGGCGTCCGGCACGGCGTACTTCGCGCCGATGACATTGGGGCACAGCTCCCCGAGCGCCGCGAGCGTCTCGCCGCGCAGCCGCGCGTTGCGGATGTACGGGACCACTCCCAGCTCGGGCACCGCCTCCGCGATGGCGCGGTGGTAGTCGATCCACCCGTCCTGCGACACGTAGGGGTGTACGGGCTGATGCACCATCACCATCCGGGCCCCGACGGCGCGGGCGTGGCGCGCCGAGGCCACCGCGGTGGGCACGTCGAGGCCGATCCCGACCAGGATCTCGGCCCGTCCCGCGGCCTCCTCGACGGTCAGCTCGGTCACCTCGCGGCGCTCGTCGGGGCTGAGCGCGTAGTACTCGCCGGTGTTTCCGTTGGGTGTGAGGGTGCGTACGCCGCCGTCGAGCAGCCGGCGCAGCAGCGCCCGGTGCGCGTCGGTGTCGAGGGTGTCCTCGGCGGTGAACGGGGTCACGGGGATCGCGACGACATCGGCGAGCGCGTCGCGCGACGACGTGAGATCAGGGCTGCTCATGGGTGGTCTCCTCGGGGAATGCCCGCTGTACGAAGGAGGCGATGTGATCGTGCAGGGCTTGTACGGCGCCGCCGGTGTCACCCGCGAGCGCCAGGCGCAGGATCTCCCGGTGCTCGGCGGCCTCCCGCTCCCAGGACGGGACGGCGGCCCACGCGACGGTCGAGACCAGGGCTGCCTGGTCGCGTACCTCGTCGAGCATCCTGGCCAGCAGCGGGTTGCCGCAGGGCAGATACAGCGCCCGGTGGAACTCCCGGTTGGCCAGGGAGCGTTCGGCCCGGTCCGCCGCCTCGTCCGCCCTGACCAGCGCCTCCCGCGCCGGCTCCAGCGAGGCGTGGCGGGAGAGCGAACGCCGTAGCGCCTCCGGTTCGAGGAGCATCCGTACGTCGTAGACCTCGTGGGCCATGGCGGCGTCGACCGTGCGCACGGTGACGCCCTTGAACTGGCTCATGACCACCAGACCGGTGCCGGCCAGGGTCTTGAGCGCTTCCCGTACGGGGGTCTTCGACACCCCGAACCCCGCGGCGAGTTCGGTCTCCACCAGCGGCTGTCCCGGACTGAGCCCTCCGGTGAGTATGGAGTGTTTGATCGCTTCGAGAACGTACTGCGTGCGGGAGGGGATCGGACTCGGGGCGAAGGCCATCGGCGCTCTCAGATCTCGTGTCTCATATATGACGTACGAAGTACGACGCGATGAAGCTAAGTCGCTCCGTATGTTTCGTCAATGCTTCGCGCAGAAGTGGTACGCGGTTTCCGGTCGCGGCGGTGTGTTCCTGGTGAAGCGCTTCGGCTGATGTCGTCCGAACCGTTGACGTAGGCCGTGGAGGTCCATAACTTCTAGCGGCAAGCGCTTACCTAAAACGATTCAATGAGTCACTGGAGGGCGTACTGTGCCTACGACCGGGAGCGTTGACCGACGCGGTGTGCTCAAGATCGCGGGCGGCTCGTTGGCCGCTCTCGGCCTGACGGCGGCCGGCTGCGGGGCGGGCAGCGGATCGGGCGACGGGAGTGTGACGATCCGGTACGCGTGGTGGGGTTCCGACGACCGCGCGAAGAGGATCAACCAGACGATCGCCCTCTTCGAGAAGAAGTACCCGAAGATCAAGGTCAAGACGGACTTCCAGCCCTACCTGGACTTCTGGAAGAAGTTCAACACCCAGGCGTCCGGCGGCAATCCGCCCGACGTCTTCCAGAACGCCATCGGGTTCCTGCGCAAGTACGACGAGAAGAACGTCCTGCTCGACCTCGGCGATCAGGTCAAGGCCGGAAACCTCAGTATGGACGGCTTCCGGGCCGGGCTGGAGAAGTTCGGCGAGGTCGACGGCAAGCTGCTCGGTGTCCCCGTCGGCAGCAACTCCATGGCGCTGGTCATCGACGAGAACGTCTTCCGGAAGGCGGGGATCACCCCGAAACCCGGCTGGACCTGGGACGACTTCGACGCCGCCATGGTCAGGATCAGGGACACCCAGGGCCGGGCCGGCGACAGCGGGATGTACGGGGTCATGTACCTCTACGACCTCTATCTGCGCCAGCACGGCAAGGCGTTCTTCACCACGAAGGGCCTCGGCTTCACCGAGGCCGACCTCAAGCAGTGGTGGACCAAGGCGTACGCCGGGGTCGAATCGGGCGTCTACTCGGACCCCAGGAAGGTCGCGCAGATCAAGCCTAAGTCCGCGCTCGCCGCCGAACTCGCGGGCTGCGAGTTCACCTGGGACAACTTCACCGTGCGCTACACCTCCGAGGGCAAGAGCAGCTACGGCCTCGCGCCCATCCCCACCACCGACGGCAAGAGGACCGGCCAGTACCTCGGCTCCCTGATGCTGAGCGGCTCCCGGCGCACCAAACACCCCAAGGAAGTGGCCCAGTTCATCGACTTCATGGTCCATGACCCCGAGGTCGCCACCATCATGGGCTACGACCGGGGCGTCCCCACCACCACCGCGCAGTACGAGGCGTTCAAGCCCACCGACGAGGTCAACCGGGACATCGCCGCCTACGAGGACCGGCTCGTCGCGTCCGGTGTGCTGGAGGAGATCACCCCGCACCCCTCGGGCGCCGATGTCGCCGAGTCGGCCTTCCTCCGGCTCGCCGAGGAACTCGCCCTGGGCAAGCGGTCGGTGGACGACGCCGTGGGTCAGTTCTTCAGCGAGTCGAAGACGGCCATCGGCCAGTGAGCGGATCCACGGTGGCACCCGGCAGACCCACGGCGCCGGACCTGCCGCGAGACTCCCGGCCGCGCCCCGGCCGGGGCGGCCCCGGCGGCCGCGCCCCGCGGCGGCGCGGCCGCCGGGAGAACCTGGCGGGACTGCTCTTCATGTCCCCCTGGATCGCCGGGTTCCTGCTGCTGACAGCGGGCCCGATGATCGCCTCGCTCTACTTCGCCTTCACCGACTACAACCTGTTCGACGCCCCGAAGTGGATCGGGCTGGACAACTTCACCGAGATGTTCGACGACGCCCGCTGGCGCCACTCGGTCTCCGTGACGCTCTGGTACGTGGTCGTCGGCACCCCGCTCAAGCTGGCGGCGGCGCTCGCGGTGGCGCTGCTGCTCAGCCAGCAGCGGCGCGGACAGGCGTTCTACCGGGCCGCGTTCTACGCGCCGTCCCTGATCGGCGCGAGCGTCTCCATCGCCATCGTCTGGAAGGCGATCTTCTCGGACGACGCCGTGGTCGACCGCGCCCAGCGGCTGTTCGGCCTCCCCGCCGGCGGCTGGGTCGGCGACCCCGACATGATCGTCTACAGCTTGGTCGCGCTCACCGTCTGGCAGTTCGGCGCGCCCATGGTGATCTTCCTCGCCGGGCTCAAGCAGGTGCCCGTCTCGCTCTACGAGGCGGCGGAGGTCGACGGCGCCGGGCCACTGCGCCGGTTCTGGAACATCACCCTGCCGATGATCTCGCCGGTGCTCTTCTTCAACGTCCTGCTGGAGACCATCCACTCGTTCCAGATCTTCGGCTCGGCCTACATCCTCGGCGGCGCCGGCGGCACCTGCGGCCCGGCCGACGGCACGCTCGTCTACACCTGTTACCTCTACATCCAGGGCTTCGAGAACAGCCGGATGGGAATGGCCTCGGCCATGGCCTGGATGCTGCTGCTCGCGGTGGGCCTGGTGACCGCTGTGCTGTTCTGGTCCCAGAGACGCTGGGTGCACTACGAGGAGGCGGCCCGATGACCACGCCGCGTACACAGCAGTCCCCGAGGCCGGACCCGGCCACCGCCCCGGCACCGGCCCCGCGCCCTGACCCGGCCGCGGCCGTACGGGCCGCCTTCCGCCGCCGGAGCGCCGGTTCGCTCGCCTGGCATCTCGGCTCCCTCGCGGTCCTCGCCGTGGTGCTCTACCCGGTGATCTGGGTGATCGGCGGCTCGTTCAAACCGAACGACGAGATCGTCGGCAGCCTGGAGCTGTTCCCCACCGCCCCGGTCATCGAGAACTTCACCCGGCTCACCGACGGGATCGCGGACATCCCGATCACCACCTTCTTCGTCAACTCCACGGTGCTGGCGCTGGGTTCGGTCGTCGGTGTGCTGTTCTCGTGCTCCCTGGCGGCCTACGCCTTCGCCCGGATCGGATTCGCCGGACGCGATCTGCTCTTCACCCTGATGATCGGCACCCTGCTGCTGCCGTACCACGTCCTGCTGATCCCGCAGTACGTGCTGTTCCAGAAGCTCGAACTGGTCAACACCTACGCGCCCCTGCTGCTGGGCAAGTACCTGGCCACGGAAGCCTTCTTCGTCTTCCTGATGATGCAGTTCATCCGGAACCTGCCGAAGGAGCTGGACGAGGCGGCGCGCCTCGACGGCTGCGGGCACGCCCGGATCTACTGGTCGATCGTGCTGCCGCTGTGCCGGCCCGCGCTGATCACCAGCGCCATCTTCACCTTCATCAACGCGTGGAACGACTTCATGGGCCCGCTGATCTATCTCAACGAGCCCGACAAGTACACCGTCTCGCTGGCGCTGAAGATGTTCGTGGACCAGGACGGCGTGGCCAACTACGGCGGCATGATCGCCATGTCGCTCATCGCCCTGCTGCCCGTGCTGCTCTTCTTCCTCGCCTTCCAGCGCTATCTGATCGACGGTATGGCCACCTCCGGACTGAAGGGCTGAGCAGGGTATGAGCGCGCTCGATATGACGGGCCGTCAGGAGGACGCCCCACGGGGCGAGTCCGGCTTCATGCGGGGCTTCGGTGTCTTCGCCGAGTCTCTGCTGACCGGCGTGTGGATCGCGCTGGCCGCGCTGCCCCTGCTCACGCTGCCCGCCGCCTTCGCCGCCGGGACGGCGCATCTGCGCCGGGTGCTGGCCCACGAGGTCTCCACCTGGCGGGAGTTCACCGCGGACCTGAGGGCCGCCGCCCGGCGCGGCTGGCTGGTCGGGGTGGCCGGCTGGGGGGCGGCCTGGCTGCTCTACGCCGATCTGGTCGTCGTACGGGCCGGGCTGCCCGGCGGATCCTTCGCCGGTACGGTCGGGGTGCTGACCATGCTCGGGCTGCTCGCCGCCGGGCTGCGGGCGGCCGTGCACTGGCGGCCCGGCGCCTCGTGGCGGGCGCTGCTGCGCGACGCCGCCCGCCGTACCGTACGGGACCCCGCCGGATCGCTGCTGCTGATCTGCGGCCTGGCCGTGGTGCCGGTGTCGGCGTGGTTCGCCGCGCCGCTCGCCGCGCCCGCGCTCGGGGTGGTGGCTGCGGCGGCGCTGGCCGTCGAGCGCCGCCACCCGGCCCGCTGAACCGTCCCCGACCGGCCCGCTGAACCGCGCCACCCCGTACGCCTCCGCGCCGTTACCCGCGCCCGCACCGACGTATGTCATGCGCATGAAAGGAATGCGAAATGTCTCCCATCCCTCGCAGGTCCCTGCTCAAGGCCGCCGCCGTCGCGGGCGCCGCCACCCAGGTCAGCTGGGCGCTCGCCGGGCAGGACGCCCACGCCGCCGAGTCCCGCGCCGCCTCGGCCGGCGAACCCGTCGGTGTCGGCTGGCTGGAGGACGACGGACTGGGCGCGGCACCCGGATCGACCTTCGGCGTGCCGTGGAGCCGGGGCACGCACCCCGCGGGCACGACCTTCGCGCTGGCGACCGAGGACGGCCGGGCCGTCCCCGTACAGACCTGGCCCACCGCCTACTGGCCGGACGGCTCGCTCAAGTGGACCGCGCACGCGGTCGGCCCCGCCGCCGCCGGGGCCGAGCGCTTCACCCTCGCCGCCGGTACCCCCGCCGCCCCCGCGAAGAAGGTCACCGTCAGCGCCACCCAGCGGAAGATCACCGTCGACACCGGGGTCATCAAGGCGGTCATCGGCAAGGACGGCTCCCGGCTCGTCGAGTCGGTGACCCGGGGCTCCACGAAGATCGCCACCGACGGCCGTCTCGTCCTGCTCCGGCAGGGCGAACTCGACGACGGCGAGCACGCCACCGCCAAGTGGGAGCGGTTCGACGGCGAGATCAGCGGCGCCCGCGTCGAACAGCGGGGCCCCGTGCGGGCGGTGATCCGCATCGACGGCAAACACCGCAAGGGCAGCCGCCGTTGGCTCCCCTTCAGCGTCCGCCTCTACTTCTACGCGGGCGCCGAGTCCTTCCGTATGGTGCACACCATCACCTACGACGGCGAGCAGACCCCCGGCCGGAACAAGGGCGACTTCATCCGCGGCCTCGGCGTCCGCTTCACCGTCCCCATGCGCGACGCCGCCTACGACCGCCACGTCCGCGTCGCCGGCGAGGGCAAGGGTTTCCTGACCGAAGCCGTCCAGGGCATCACGGGCCTGCGCCGCGACCCCGGCGCCCACGTGCGCGGCGCCCAGGTCAAGGGCGAGAAGCTGCCCGACCCCGCCACCTGGGACCAGCGCGTCACCACCCGCCTCCCGTACATCCCCACCTGGGGCGACTACACACTGGCCCAGCTCTCCGCCGACGGCTTCAGCCTGCGCAAGCGCACCAAGCCGGGCCACGGCTGGATCACGGCGGGCGGCGGCGGCCGGGCCAACGGCTTCGGTTACGTGGGCGGCGTCAGCGGCGGCCTCTCCTTCGGGCTGCGCGACTTCTGGCACAAACACCCCGCCCAGCTCGACATCCGGGGCGCCGCGGACGACGAGGCCGAGGTCACACTCTGGCTCTGGTCGCCGGAGGCCCAGCCGATGGACCTGCGCTTCTACCACGACGGAATGGGCCAGGACACCTTCCCCGAACAGATCGAGGGCCTCAACATCACCTACGAGGACTACGAGCCGGGCTTCGGCACCCCGTACGGCATCGCCCGCACCAGCGAGCTGATGTTCTGGGCCAACGACACCACCCCCACCGCCGCCGAGCTGGTCGCCCAGTCCCGGACGGTCCACACCCCGCCCCAGCTCGCCGCGAGCGCCGAAGCCCTCACCGGAGCGGGCGTGTTCGGCGGGCTGTTCGCACCGGTCGACCGCTCCGTACCGGCCAAGGCCGAGATCGAGGACCAGCTCGACTTCCTCTTCACGTACTACCGGGACCAGGTCGAGCAGCGCCGCTGGTACGGCTTCTGGGACTACGGCGACTTCATGCACAGCTACGACGAGGACCGCCACCAGTGGCGCTACGACGTCGGCGGCTACGCCTGGGACAACTCCGAACTCTCGCCCGACCTCTGGCTCTGGTTCGCCTATCTGCGCTCCGGCCGCGCCGACATCTTCCGCTTCGCCGAGGCACTGACCCGGCACACCGGCGAGGTCGACGTCTACCACCTCGGCAAATGGGCCGGGCTCGGCACCCGGCACGGCGTGCAGCACTACGCGGACAGCGCCAAGCAGCAGCGCATCTCCACCGCCGTCTACCGCCGCCCCTACTACTACCTCACCGCGGACGAACGGGTCGGCGACCTCATGCACGCCCTCGTCGACTCCGACGAGACCTTCCTCGCCCTCGACCCCCTGCGCAAGATCCGCACCGAGCCCTACGAGCCCGACCGCAACGCCCTGTCCATCGGCTTCGGCACCGACTGGAGCGGGCTCGCCGCCGCCTGGCTCACCGAGTGGGAGCGCAAGGGCCCCAAGGCCGCCAGGGCCGAGGCCAGACTGCGCTCCACCATGGAGACCATCGGCGCGCAGCCCAACGGATTCGTCCAGGGCTCCGGTCTCTACGACCTCGACACCGGGAAGTTCGCGGTCGCCGCCGAGCCCGTGGTGAGCGTCTCCCACCTCTCCGCGATGTTCGGCCTGGTCGAGATGTGCGCCGAGCTGATCGACCTCATCGACCAGCCGAAGTTCAAGGAAGCCTGGCTGGACTACTGCCGCTACTTCAACGCCACCAAGACCGAACAGGCCGCACGGTACGGCACGAACTTCGGCAGCCTGCTGCTCTTCCAGGGCCACTCGCGCCAGGACGCCTACGCGGCTGCGCAGTTGGGCGACGCGCGGCTGGCCGCGCGCGCCTGGGACAAGTTCTACGACAGCGACGCCTACACCTCGGCCATGAAGTGGGACAAGACACCGCTCGAAGGGCCCGACGTCCTCGAACCCGGCTACGAGAACCTCCGGATCAACAGCAACGAGACCGCCCTGTTCGGACTCGCCGCCATCCAGAACCTCGCGCTCGTGGGCGACAGGATCCCGAGGTGACCGCCCCCGGACGCGCCGCCGTCACCCTGCTGGCGGCGCTCACCGCCGTCACCGGACTCCTCGCCGTGCCCGCCGCGGCCCGCACACCCGCGCGGCCGTCCGTCCCCGCCGAGTGCGCCGGAACCGCCCCCGTGGTCTGCCACTTCGACGTCCCGCCGGGCACGTACGAGGTGACGGCCCTGCTCGGCGGCGCGCGTGAGGGCAGCACCGGCGTCCAGGCGGAGGCCCGCCGCACGATGCTCGCCGAGACCGCCACCCGGGCCGGACAGGTGGTGCGGCGCGGCTTCACCGTGGACGTACGCGACCCCGAGGGGGAGCCGACCAGGCCCGGCGGCGCCCCCGGCCTCGACCTGCGCTTCGACGGCGCTGCCCCCCTCCTCGCCGGGCTGCGGGTCACCGCGGCGCCCCGGAGCCCCCAGCTCCTGCTGGCCGGCGACTCGACCGTCTGCGACCAGCCGGCCGACCCGTACACCGGCTGGGGGCAGCAGCTTCCGCAGTACTTCACGAGCGGCATCTCGGTCGCCAACTACGCCGCGTCCGGGGAGGGTTCGCAGTCCTTCCTGGACGACCCGGTGCTCTTCAGCGCCGTCGAGTCCCGGGTGCGCCGGGGCGATCCGGTGCTGATCCAGCTCGCCCACAACGACAAGCAGACCCCGGCGGAGGTCTACCGCGCCAACCTCACCGAGATGGCCCAGCGGATCCGGGACCGGGGCGGCCGGCCCGTCTTCGTCACCCCGATCGTCCGCCGCTGGTTCAACTCCGACGGCACCCTCGACAACGGCACCGCCCTCCACGTCAACGGCCTGGGAGTGAACCTGCCCGGCGAGATGCGCGCGCTCGCCCGGGAGCTGGACGTACCGCTCATCGACCTCACCGCGCTGACCAGGCGACTGGTCGAGGAGGCGGGCCCGGAGGGCTCCAAGGCCCTCTACCTCTACGACGAACAGCGCGACAACACGCACACCTCGGTACGGGGAGCCACCGCGTTCGCCGCCCTCGTCCTCGGCGAACTCCGGGACCGGCACCTCGTACCCCGCCGGGTGGTGCGCTGAGCCCGGCGATCAGTACACGTCGCGGACATACCGCCGCTCGGCGGCCAGCCCCGTGACATAGGCGTCGGCCGCCTCCCGCGTGAGACCGCCATGGACCACGGCGATCTCACGCAGGGCGCGGTCCACGTCCTTGGCCATCCGCGAGGCGTCCCCGCACACATAGAAGTGGGCGCCGTCCTGGAGCCAGGACCACAACCCGCGGCCGTGCTCGCGCATCCGGTCCTGGACATACACCTTGGCGCGCTGATCGCGCGAGAAGGCGGTGTCCAGCCGGGTCAGGAAGCGGTCGCGGCGCAGCTCCTCCAGCTCCTGGCGGTAGTAGAAGTCCGTTGCGCGGCGCTGCTCCCCGAAGAAGAGCCAGTTGGCGCCCGGATGCCCCAGGGCGCGCCGCTCCTCCAGGAACCCGATGAAGGGGGCCACTCCGGTACCGGGCCCCACCATCACCATGGGGACGGCGGGGTCGGCCGGCGGATGGAAGTGGGCGGAGCGCCGCACCTGGACCGCGACCGGCGTCCGGGGCGGCGCGTCGGCGAGGAAGCAGGACGCGACCCCCTTGCGCGGCCGGCCGTGGCGGTTCTCGTACCGGACGACGGAGACCGTCAGCCGGAGCAGTCCCGGATCGGTGAGCGGACTGGAGGAAATGGAGTAGAGCCGGGGCCGCAGGCGCTGGAGACAGCCGGCCCACTCGCCCGGGGTGGCGCGGACCGCGTGCTCCGCGACGACATCGACGGCCTGCCTGCCCCAGCTCCACCGGGAGAGTTCGCCCGTGTTGCCCGGCCGCAGCAGCTTCCTGAGGGTCCGGTCGCCGGTACGTTCGGCGACCAGCCTCAGCAGACCGGGGGTGATACGGGCGATGTCCAGCTCGCGGCGCAGCGCCTCGCCGAACGGTACGGTCCCGCGACCGGGCACGTCGACCTCGGCGGCGGGATCGAGGCCGGTGGCGGACAGCCACTCAGCGACGAGGTCGGGACAGTTCAGCGGCTGTACGGCCAGCGCGTCACCGGCCCGGTGGTCGAGGGGCGTCGCGCTGTCTCGGGTGTCGAAGGTGAACTGCCGTACCTCCTTGGCGGCGCCCGGCAGACCGAGCAGCCGGTTGCCGGAGAGCAGGGCGACGGCGGGTGCGGCACGGCCGGTCCCGGCGGCGGGCGCGTCGGCGGGTGTGGCGGCGGGCGCTCCGGCGGGCCCGCCCGTGGCCCCCAGAGCGGTGAGCACCTGGTCGAGCCACTGCCCGGCGGGCTCCTCGTACTCCGGTTCGCAGTCGGTGCGCGGGACCAGCCGCCGTGCGCCGAGCCGGCCGAGGCGCTCGTCCAGCCTGCGGCCGTGGCCGCAGAAGTCACCGTACGAGGAGTCCCCGAGGGCGAGCACCGCGTACCGGACCCCCTCCAGCCGGGGGACATCGGGCGCGCTGAGCGCCGACCAGAACCGCGCGCCGTTGTCGGGCGCGTCGCCGTCGCCGAACGTGCTGGTGACCAGGAGCAGATCGGCGGTGCGCGGCAGCGTGCCGGGCGGCTGGTCCTCCATGGTGACCAGCCGCGCCGCCCGCCCGCCGTCGGCCAGCCGCCGCGCGGCGAGCGCCGCCACCGCCTCGGCGTTGCCGGTCTGCGAGGCCCACAGCACGAGGACCTCACGACCGGGCGCGCGGGGGACGCCATTGGTCCCGGGGACGCCGGTCGCCTCCGCAGCCGCCCCTTCCCCCTCCTCCCGTGGTGCGCCGAGGCCGGTCAGGGAGACGGCGCAGGACTTGAAGCCGGGCTGGAACGAGATCGGGTCCACCGCGTCGTCCGTCACCGCGTTGACGCTCAGATCCGCGCCGAACAGGTCGTTCCAGTGGAACGGCGCGAAGCAGTCCCCGGCCCGTACGCGATCGGTCAGCACGGCGGGCAGCACCGCCCGGCCCCGCCGGGAGGCGACCTCCACCCGGTCGCCCTCCGCGATCCCCAGCGCCAGCGCGTCCTCGGGGTGGATCTCCACGAAGGGACGGGGGTTGAGCTTGTTGAGCCGCGCGATCCTGCCGGTCCTGGTCAGCGTGTGCCACTGGTGGGGGAGCCGGCCCGTGTTCAGGACGTACGGGAAGTCCCCGTCCGGCAGCTCCGCCGGGGGCAGGTGCGGACGGGCGAAGAACACGGCGCGGCCGGAGGCGGTGGGGAAGGCGAGCCGGGGCCGGGTGCCGTCGGCCCGTACCACCGGATCCCGGCCCGTCCCGTCGGTCAGGTAGCGCACCGGATTGCGGTCGGGCCCCTCCGGGTGCGCGCTGGGCCACTGCACGGGGGTACGGCGCAGCCGCTCGTACGTCACCCCGCTCAGGTCGTAGCCGGTCTTCGGGTTCCGGGCGCGCTTGATCTCCTCGAATATCTCCTCCGCGCTCCCGTAGCCGAAGGCGTCCTCGTACCCCATCTCGCAGGCGACCCGCGCGATGATCCGCCAGTCGGGCCATGCCTCGCCCGGCGGCTCCACGGCCTGCCGGCCGAGGGTCAGATCGCGCTCCGAGTTGACCAGCACCCCCTCGGACTCCGCCCAGAGGGCGGCCGGCAGCACGATATCGGCGTGGGCGTTGGTCTCGGTCTCGGCGAACACGTCCTGGGTGATGACCAGTTCGGCCGCCATGAGCCCCTCGACGACCGTCCTGCGGTTGGCGACCGAGGCGACGGGGTTGGTGCAGATGATCCAGCACGCCTTGACCTCCCCGTCCGCCATCCGCCGGAACAGGTCCACGGTGCCGGCGCCGAAGCCGTCCGCCCGTACCGTCCCCGGCGCGACGCCCCACAACTCCTCGGTGAACGCCCGTTCTTCGGCCACCAGCACCGACCGCTGGCCGGGCAGACCGGGACCCATGTAGCCCATCTCGCGGCCCCCCATCGCGTTGGGCTGGCCGGTGAGGGAGAAAGGGCCGCTGCCGGGGCGGCAGATCGCGCCCGTCGCCAGATGCAGATTGATCAGGGCGTTGGTGTTCCAGGTGCCGTGGGTGGACTGGTTGAGCCCCATCGTCCAGCAGCTCATCCACTCGCCCGCGCCGCCGATCCACTCGGCCGCCCTGCGGATGTCCTCCTCCGGCAGACCGGTGATCTCCGCGACCCCGGCGGCCGGGTAGTCCTGGAGGAAGGCCGGCATGGCCTCCCAGCCCTCGGTGTGTCCGGCGATGAACTCCGGGTCGGTGCGGCCGTTCTCGACGAGCAGCCGCAGCAGTCCGTTGAGCAGCGCGAGATCCGTACCGGGCCTGATCGGCAGATACAGATCCGCCTTCGCGGCGGTGGCGGTCCGCCGCGGATCGACCACGATCAGCTTGGCGCCCGCCTTGACCCGCTCCATGAGCCGCAGGAAGAGGACCGGGTGGCAGTCCGCCATGTTGGAGCCGATGACGAGGAAGACATCCGCGTGCTCGAAGTCCTCGTACGAGCCGGGCGGGCCGTCCGCGCCGAGGGACAGCTTGTAGCCGCTGCTCGCACTCGCCATGCACAGCCGGGAGTTGGACTCGATGCGGTTGGTGCGCAGGAACCCCTTGGCGAGCTTGTTGGCCAGGTACTGCGCCTCCAGGCTCAGCTGCCCCGACACGTAGAGGGCGAGGGCGTCCGGGCCGTGGGTGTCCACGATCGTACGCAGCCGGTGCGCGGTCTCCTTGATCGCCGCGTCCCGCGCGAGGGGCGCGGCCGGGCCGCCGCGCTCCGCCCGTACCAGCGCGGTCGTCAGCCGTCCTGGCGCGGCGAGCATCTCGGCGCTCGTCACCCCCTTGGTGCACAGCCGCCCCGCGTTGGCCGGGTGGGCCTTGTCGCCGGACACCTTGAGGACGGTGCGACGGCCGTCGGCGCCCGCCGCGACATCGAGGACGATGCCGCAGCCGACACCGCAGTACGAGCAGACCGTACGCACCTGGGAGACGGCGCCCGGCCGCGCACCGGCCCGCGCGTCGGCCTGCGGGGTCCTGACGGTCACGGGCGGGCCTCTTTCGTGGACGGTCCCGGCCGTCTGCGCCGGGCCGGGCCCACGAACGTAACGACGCCTCGTTACCCGGAGATCACACCGGGCACGCCAGGTCGGTTACGCCCCTCACACAGCGGTGTGGACCGTCGTGTGAGGGGCGGCGCGACGCCCGGCTCGCCTACTTGTAGGTGAGGTCCGAGGCGCTGTACTTGCAGTAAGTGCCGTCCGCGTCGGTGCCGTTCTTCGTCGGCTCCGCCCCGGTGCTGTTCCCGATGTACTTCTGGCAGGGGACGATCTTCTTGCTGCTGTCCCCGACGATGGTGATCCCGCGCAGGGTCAGCGAGTCGCCGTAGTTGGTGTTGATCCCGCCGATGACACTGCCGGGCGCGGTGATCTCCGTATTGGTCACGGTGATGGTCCGCTTGTACTGGGTGGAGCAGTTGCCGCAGGAGCGGACGAAGGTCTTGAAGTCCTGGCCGGCGAAGTTGGAGATGTTCAGTGTGCCGCTGCCGTTGAACTGGAAGATCTTGTCCTCGGCCTTGCGCGCCCCGCCGCCGGTGACGGTGAAGGTCTTGCCGGTGCCGCGGAAGGTGGCCGCGTCCTCGCCGACATCCTCCCACCACACGTTCTGGAGCGTGCAGCTGCCGGAGCAGTGGATGCCGTCGGCGGCGGGGGCGCCGATGATGACGTTCTTCAACGTCGTGCCGTCGGCGAGCTTGAAGATCGGGTCCTGGTCCTCGTTCTGCCCGCCGGTGCCGAGCGCGCCGGTGCCGTAGTAGCGCTTCATGCCGCCGTCGACGCTGCCGCTGATGTTCTTCGTCGCGCTCACGGCCTCGCTGCCGTTAGCCGACGGCCAGGTGGCGGCCGTGGCGGTGGGCAGTGTCAGACCGGTGGCGAGCGCGCCGAGGGTGAGGGCGAGGGCGCCGGCGCCGCCGGCGATCACCCGCCGCTGCCGGCCGCCGGGCCGGCTGAGTCGTTCGGTCATCTGGGGACGCTCCTTGGAGAGAGTGCGGATGATCACGGTGTGGTGATGGCCGGCCGCGGCGGTGTCGGCATCTGGTCGCCGATGAAGAAGCTCGGGTGCGGCGGCTGGTTGTACGCGGTGTTCTGCCAGGCGAGCGCCGTCCGGTACTGCCGGTCGTGCAGCAGTGTGGTGATCTTCCGGTCGGTCTCGTACGGGGTGGAGTAGATCCGCAGCGCGGTGTTGTCACTGGTCGGCCAGATGACCTCCTCGCGCCAGTCGCCGAGGATGTCGCCCGACAGCGACGGGGTGGCCTTGGTGCCGTTGTTGGAGTGCACCCCGGACGCGGTCAGCAGCCGGGTGTCGGACGACGGGCCGTACTTGTCGATCCGGGTGCCGTCGAGCAGTTCACGCACCGGATCGCCGTCCCACCAGGCGAGGAAGTTGGTCGAGGACGGCTTGCGGCCGATGGCGGCGCCGCTGGTGCTGCGGAGCGAGCCGTCGGAGGCCGACCACATCTCGGCGCCGGGACTGCCCGCCCAGATGTCGCCCGCCACTCCGCGCCCGTTGTCACCGGACGCCGGTGTCGACCACAGGATCTGTCCGGTCCTGGCGTCGGCGAAGTACGACGAGGGCTTCGTGGACTCCTCGTCCACCTTGAAGTATTCGAGCCCCGGGCGCGACGGGTCGAGGTCGCCGAGGTGCGCCGCGTCGCCGTGGCCGTTCTTGGTCGTCCACAGTCCGGAGCCGTTGTCGTCGACCGCCATGGAGCCGTAGACGATCTCGTCCTTGCCGTCGCCGTCGACATCGCCGATGGCCAGCGCGTGATTGCCCTGGCCGTCGTAGCCCTTGCCGGTGTTGGTGGAGCTGTTGGTGTCGAACGTCCAGCGCCGGGTGAGCTGACCGTTCCGGAAGTCCCAGGCGGCGATCACCGTGCGCGTGTAGTAGCCCCGCGCGCTGATCAGCGAGGGCCTGGCGCCGTCCAGATAGGCCGTCCCGGCGAGGAACCGGTCCACCCGGTTGCCGTACGAGTCACCCCACGAGGAGACCGTGCCGCGCGGCACCACATAGTCGACCGTGCTGAGCGCCGCGCCCGTCCGGCCGCTGAACACCGTCAGGAACTCGGGCCCGTCCAGGACGTATCCGGCCGAATTCCGGTAGTCGGCCGAGGCGTTGCCGATGACCTTGCCCGCACCGTCGATGGTGCCGTCGGCGGTCTTCATGGCGATCTCGGCCTTGCCGTCGCCGTCGTAGTCGTAGACCTGGAACTGGGTGTAGTGGGCGCCGGAGCGGATGTTGCGGCCCAGATCGATCCGCCACAGCCGCTGGCCCTGGAGGGTGTAGCCGTCGATGATGGTGTTGCCGGTGACGCCGGACTGTGAGTTGTCCTTGGCGTTGGTGGGCTGCCACTTCAGCACGAGGTCGAGATCGCCGTCCCCGTCGAGATCGCCGACGGAGGCGTCGTTCGCCTCGTACGTGTAGTCCGAGCCGCCCGGCGGGACCTGGATCGGCACGTCGAGATAGCCGGAGCGGAACTGGACGGCGCTGGGGGAGGCGGCCTGTTCCGTACCGTTGACGATGGCACGCACCGTGTAGTCCGCCGAGTTCGGCGCGTCCTTGTGCAGATAGTTGGTGGTGGTGATCGGCTGGGTGTTGACCTTGACGGAGCCTCGGTAGAGGTTGAAGGTCACGTTGTCCGCGTCGGTGGCCAGCCAGCGCCAGCTGACCAGGTTGTCGTTGCCGGTGTGCACGCTGACCAGGCCCCGGTCGAGCCGTTCCAGCTGCGCGGCGGCCGCGAGCCGTGTCCCGGGTTCGGCGGATCCTGACAGCGGGGCCACCATGCCGGTCAGCAGCGCGCAGGCCGGTGCGAGTACGGCCAGCGCGGCCCAGCGGCGGGCCCGCCACCCGCCCGCCGCGGGTGGGTGATCGGGGCGAACTCTGTACGAGTGGGGTGCGAACCGCACGGGTTGTCCTCCGGAGGGTGGGGGGAAAGAGGTGTCCCTCTGCCTCCCAGTCGCCGCCCGCGCGGAAAAGGTTGCCGCCGGGCGGCCCCGGTCTCCCGGGACCGCCCGGCGGCGAGGGCGGTCCCTCGCTCAACCGGAGCGGCTCCACTGCTGGTTGGTCGCCCCGGAGCAGGCGTACGTGATGATCCTGGCCGAATCGGCGGTGGACGCGCCGGTGACGTCGAGGCACTTCCCACTGGCGCGGGAGGCCAGGGTGACGTATCCGGCGGTCGTGGTCACCCTCCACTGCTGCTCGCTCGCCGTGCCACAGGCCCGCTGCTGCACCTCGGAGGCCGCCTCCGTCAGACAGAGCGAACTCTGACGGCCCATCAACTGGACGTATCCGTCACCGGTGTTCCTGAACCAGAACCGCTGGTTGCCGCCGCCGTTGCAGGTGTACTGGGTGACGGCGACGTTGTCGAGGATCGACTGGCCGGGGACGTCGGCGCACTTGCCGCTGTGCCGGGCGGTCAGCGACTCGTAGGGGCCGCCGGAGCCGGAGACCGTGCCCGTCCCGGTGTCGATGGTGATCTCCGGGTACCAGTCCATGGTCATGGTGGTGCTGGTCGGGAAGGCCAGCGGGAGCCACACGTACCGCGAGTCGTTGACCGTCCTGCCGAAGGAGTTGCCCCACCGGTCGCCCAGATAGAGGTACGACGTCGTCGAGGTGCCCTGGACCGGGAGGACGTACGCCGTCTGGGAGTTGTACGTGGTGGAGTCGCCCACGTTCCGCATCGCGCTCCACGGCCCGGCGAGCGAGGTGGCGGTCGCGTACTGCTGCTGGTTGGCGCTCCAGCCCGTGGCGCCGGACGTCAGCATGAAGTACACGCCGCCCCGCTTGAACAGCGCGGGCGCCTCGCGGTGGCCGCCGGGCCAGGGGTTGGCGACCAGGGCGGCGATGGCGGTGTAGTCGGCGGTCAGCCGGTAGATCTGGAGGTCGTAGTTCTCCCGGGCGGCCGAGACCATGTAGCCGGTGCCGTCCGTGTCGGTGAACAGGGTGATGTCGCGCGACATGTGGGTGTCGAGCGGCCGGAAGCTGCCCTTCCAGGAGTAGTTGCCGTCGACCGTCGAGGAGGTGGCCACGGCGGCCCGCGCCTCGCTGTAGTCCGTGGCGCTCTCCTTGTGCATCCACATCACGAACTGCCCGGTCGCCGCGTTGTAGACCACCTTGGGCCGCTCGATGTTGGCGGTGGCCAGCTCGGGGGCGGTGGCCTGGGTCAGGACATGGTTGCGGAACTCCCAGTTCCTGAGGTCCGAGGAGCGGTACGCGGAGACGTAGCGGAAGGTGTTGTCCGCGTTGCGGTTCTCGCCGAACCAGTAGTACCAGTCGCCGACCTTGATGACCCCGCCACCGTGGGCGTGCACCAACGCGCCCGTGGTGTCGGTGAACTGGGTGCCGCTGAGGACGGTCACGGGTCCGGCGGCCCGCGCCGTGCCGGGCACCCCCAGCAGGGTCGCGGCCCCGACGCAGAACGCGAGCAGCAGCGCACGTATCCGGCGCATGTCAGACACTCTCCTTCAGCACCGTGAAGTGGCGGGCGAAACCGGAGAGTCCGGGCAGCTGCCGGATCGGGGTCCAGGTGTTCAGCCCGTCGAGACTGTCGCTGTAGTAGTACTTCTGCTCGGCGTAGCCGTCGAAGTAGATCCGCCAGGCGCCGTTGTCCAGCCGGACGAGCGCGGGCCCCTCGCGCCAGCTGCCCCAGCCCGCCCAGTCGCCGGTGCCGGTGAAGGTGTACGGGCCCGCGAGCCGGTCGGCGACGGCGTGCTCCAGGTACTTGGTGGTCTCCTGCTTGGTGATGGCGTGGTACTTGCCGCCGTGCCGCACCACGAAGGTGTCGATGTAGTTGGACCCGTCCAGCCCCGCCACCGGCCGCGGGGTGGTCCAGCGGGTCAGGGACGCGTCGGTCGCGGTGAGCAGATGCGGCCGGAAGGTGTAGTTGTTCGTGGTGTCGAGGGAGACCACGACATGCACACTGCCGTCCGCGTCCACGAACCACTCGGGTGCCCAGGTACGGGCGAGCCCGCTCACCGCGAGCGTGTGCCGCGTGACGAACTGCCAGGTCGTACGGTCCCCGCTGCGGGCGATCCCGATCGTGTTCCCGGTCCAGTCGGTCGTGTACACGATGTAGTAGTAGCCGTCGGTGTGCCGGATCAGGCTCGGGTCGCGGATCAGCCCGGAGGGCGGGGTGTAGGCCGGCCCCTTGAGCAGTGTGTAGGCGAGCGCGTCGGCCGACTCGTACACGTACATGTTGGATTCGCTGGAGTTGGTGAAGGCCGTCATCGTGTACCGCGTCGTCGCGGTGCCGGTGTCCGTGGCCGGCGCGTCCGCCACCGGGACGCCGAAGTCGGGGGTGCCGTCCCGCTTCCAGCCCAGCTCCTGGATCCGGGTGTGCCGGTTGGGGTCGTTCAGCGGGTCGCCGCTGATCTCCTTGTACCGCCGGGCGTGATAGACGAGGACATCGGTCCTGCCGTCCTCCGCCACCGTGAAGGAGTTGTGCCCCGGGCCGTACTGTCCTGTGGTGTCACTGCTGGTGAGGACCGGGGTGGCGGACTTCGTCCAGGACGCCGGGTCGAGCAGATCGGCGCGGGTGTCCGCGCTCAGCAGCCCGACGCAGTAGTGGTGGTCGGTGGCGCTCGCCGAGTACGAGAGGAAGACGCGCCCGTTCCGCTGGATGACGGCCGGCCCCTCGTTGACCCGGTACCCGACGCACTCCCAGTCGAACTCGGGTGTGGTGAGCCTGATCTGAGGACCCTTCAGGGTCCAGGGGTTCGCCATGGCGGAGAGGAACACACCGGTGTTGTTGTCCATCCCCGGCTCGTACTGCGCCCAGGCGAGATAGCGGGTGCCGCGGTGGGTGAAGGTGGTGGCGTCCAGCGAGAAGGTGTCCCAGGCGGTGGCGATCCGCCCCTTCTCCCGCCAGGTGCCCAGGAACGGGTCGGGGCTGTCGTTCTCCAGCACCCACATCCGGATCTTCCACACGTCGTCCGTGCGCCCGGCGGCGAAGTAGATGTACCACTTCCCGTCGATGTGGTGCAGCTCGGGCGCCCAGATGTGGGCGCCCATGTCCCCGCTCGTGTGCTTCTTCCAGATCACCGACTCCTCGGCGTTCGCCAGCCCCGCCAGGGTGCGCGAGCGGCGCAGGATGATCCGGTCGTACTCCGGCGCCGTCGCCGTGAAGTAGTAGGTGCCGTCCGGGTGACGGTGGATGTACGGGTCGGCGCGCTGTTCGACCAGCGGGTTGCGGTACCCGGGACCCGGCGCCGCGGCCGGGACGGCGCCGGGAGGGGCGGCGGCGTGGGCGACACCCGGCAGCGCTGTCAGGGCACCGGCGGCCAGCGCTCCCTTCAGTACCAGTCGGCGGCCGGGGACGTCACTGCGGCTCATGCAGTCTCCCTTTTCGGGGCGGAGGGGTGCGTTCGGTATGTCGAACGTCATCTGTGATCCCGAACGCCGAAACCGTAAGGGCGTGTTACGGAGAGGTCAACGGGCCGGACGGGATACGACCGGGCGGAAACATGACCCTTTCCGCGCCAGGTGATCGCTATGCTGCCGCTCAAAGCGCTCATTCGAAGCATTCAAACGAACAAGCGCACGGTACGACGGTCCGATACGACAGAGCGGTACGGCAGGGGGCCGAACAGTATGCGAGAGCCGGTCGAACTCAGGCGGCAGCGGATCCTCGCGGTGGTCGAGGCGCGCGGATCCGTCAAGGTGAGCACGCTCGCCGCCGAGCTGGAGGTCTCGGTGGTCACACTCAGGCGGGACGTGGAGGAGCTGGCCAGGGAGGGAAGACTGCGGCGCGGGCACGGCGTGGTGCGTCCGGTCGGCGCCGCGCAACCGGAGGCGGCCGTCCCGGCCGCCCGCTCCGGAGGCCCGGCCCCGGACGGCGACCCGGTCGCCCTGGTGGTGCCCGAGCGTCACTCGTATCTGTACGAGACGCTGCACGGCGCCCGAACGGTGCTGGCGGAGGCCGGGGTGCGCGTCGCCCTGCACATCGCGCCGCAGGCCGTCGGCGCCGAGCGGCCCCTGGTGGAAGCGGCGCTGGCGGGCGGCGCGCGCGGGCTGCTGATCGCCCCGCGATGGCGCAGCGCGCAGGCCGAGGAGGCGGACTACGGCTGGCTCGCCGAGGTGGGCGTGCCGACCGTGCTGATGGAGCGCAGGCCCCGGCCCGGCAGCGCGCTGCACGCCCTCGACACGGTCTGCTCCGACCACTGGTACGGGATCCACCTCGCCGTCGACCACCTGGTCGGGCTCGGCCACCGCCGTATCGTGCTGGCCGCCAGGGACGACAGCCCCACCGCGCGCACCCTCCGCGCCGCCTTCGCCGAGATCGCCGCCGCCAGGCCCGAGGTGGAGGACTGGTCGGTCGTCCTCAGCTCCCCGGACGCGGTGCCGGGCCCACCGCCGGGCGCGTCGCCGGAGGCGGGGGAGGGCGCGCCGCCCCGGCCCGCGCTGGACCTCGCGGGGCTCCTGCGCGAGCGCCGCGCCACCTGCGCCGTCCTGCACGGCGACGTGGACGCGCTGATGCTGGTGCAGCGGCTCGCCGAGGACGGGGTGCGGGTGCCGGAGGACTGCTCCGTGGTGGCGTACGACGACGTGGTCGCCGCGCTGGGCACCACCCCGCTGACCGCGGTCGCCCCGCCGAAGTCGGAGATCGGGCGGGCGGCGGCCGAACTGCTGCTGCACCGGCTGGCGGGACCGGCGGGCGCCGCGGGGCCCGTGCGCAGGACCGAGGTGCTGCCGGGGCTGAAGGTGCGGGGATCGACCCAGGCGCCGCCGGCGCCGTGGACCCCGGGTCCGGCCGCCCGGTCAACCCCCTCAAAAGTATGAGCGTTTGACCGCTTAGATTTTCTTCTGAGCGATCTATTGACCAGTACCGATCAGCCGATCAGGATTCCTCGTGTCTCACACCGGAGCCGCGGGAGGCGCCCATGCCTGGTCGACAGAGCCGTCGATCCGTGCTTGCCTCGATCGCCGCGCTACCCCTGGCAGGCGCGCTCAGCGCCTGCACCGGGGGTGGCGCGGACACCCGATCGGGCAGCGCGAGCAAGATCAGCACAACTGGCGGGAAAGCCACACGCATCACCTTCTGGTCCGCACTGCGCGGCAGCCAGGAAGTCGTGAACGCGTTCAACAGCACCCATGACACCGTCCAGGTCGACTTCCAGCAGATCCCCGGAGGGGACTCGGGCGGCTACGCGAAACTCAGCAACGCCGCCCGGGCCGGCAACGCCCCGGACGTCGCCACCCTCGAATACCCCCAGGTCCCCGGCTTCGCCATCGACGGTGTCGCCCGGGACATCACCGGCCTGGTCAGCGACACCCTGCGGGCGAAGCTGCTGCCGCAGGCGCTCGCGCTGACCACCTTCGAGAAGCGGACCTTCAGCCTGCCGCTCGACATCGAGCCGATGGTGATGCACTACCGCGCCGACCTCTTCCAGCAGTACGGCTTCGACGTCCCCCGTACCTGGGAGGAGTTCGAGGCGACCGCCAGGGAACTGCGCCGCAAGTCCAGGGACCGCCGTCTCGTGCTCTTCCCC
This sequence comes from Streptomyces sp. NBC_01429, assembly GCF_036231945.1. Lineage (NCBI taxonomy): Bacteria > Bacillati > Actinomycetota > Actinomycetes > Kitasatosporales > Streptomycetaceae > Streptomyces > Streptomyces sp. NBC_01429. Next base: position 7,436,361 of record NZ_CP109599.1, read on the forward strand.
ACCGACGGCTTCACCCAGTTCGCCGCGTACTCCTGGCAGGCCGGCGCCCAGTGGTTCGACACCTCGGGAGGCGCCTGGAACGTCTCGCTCGCCGACCGGCCGACCCGCCGCGTCGCCGCCTACTGGCAGCGCCTCATCGACGACGACCTGGTCTTCACCAACGCGGTCAACAGCCGCCAGAGCGACGCCCAGATCGGCAACGGCCTGGTCCTCACGCGGCTCACCGGAGCCTGGGACGCCGGCGCGCAGATGAACGCCCGCCCCGGCCAGAAGGGCCAGTGGGCCATCGCCCCGCTCCCGCAGTGGGACGAGGCCAGGCCCGCCGTCGGCACCCACGGCGGCTCGACCTTCGCGGTCACCAAGGACTGCCGCCACCCGGAGGCCGCCATGGAGTTCATCGCATGGCAGATCTCCCACCCCGACGCGCTGCGCGCCCGGCTCTCCAGCGGAACCAGCAGCCAGTACCCCGCAGCGCCCGCCCTGGTCTCCGTCGGCCGCGACGCGTTCGACCGCGGCTACTACAACGGGCAGGACATCTACACCCTCTTCGAGGAGCAGGCGCACACGGTCCGCGACGGCTGGATGTGGGGCCCCAGGTCGAGCGCCACCCAGCGGGTCATGCAGGACGGGTTCGCCCGGGTGAGCGGGGGACAGGGCTCCCTGATCTCGGCCGCCCGCGCCGCACAGGACGGCACCATGCCGGACCTCAAGGCCCTCGGCCTCGCCACCACCGAGCACACCACATGACCCGCGCCCCGGCTCCGATCGGCCCCGGCCACCACCGTCCCCGCAGCAGAGAGGCAGGTGACGCCCGATGAGCAACCCCGTGAGCAAGCCCCTGGCCGGCCCCCTCACCGCCCCCGCGGGCCCGGCGCCGCGCGGCGCCGCCGCGTCGGCCACCACCGGCGCACCCGCGGACCCCGCCGCCGCGCGCGGCGGCAGGAAGTCGGCCCGGCGCCGCGAACTCGTCGCGTGCGCCGTCCTGATGGCCCCGTTCTTCGTCCTCCTGATCGCGGTCTTCCTGATCCCCGTCGCCACCGCCGTCCGGCTGAGCTTCTTCGGCGAGGACCACCCGGGACTCGGCTTCGGCCCCAGCCGCACCATCTTCGTCGGACTGCGCAGCTACGCCGCCGTGCTCACCGACCCGACCTTTCTCGGCAGCCTCGGCAACGTCGTCCTGTACTGCGTGTTCTACATTCCGCTGCTCGTGATCGGCGCCCTCGCGCTCGCGCTGCTGCTCGACTCCGGGGTGGTGCGGCTGCGCGCGTGGGCCCAGCTCGGCCTGTTCCTGCCGCACGCCATCCCCGGCATCATCGCCGCCCTCATCTGGCTCTACCTCTACACACCCGGCATCAGCCCGGTCATCGAACTGCTCGGCAAGGCCGACATCACGATCGACTTCCTCGGCATCCACACCGTGCTCCCGTCCATCGTGAACATCGCGCTGTGGAGCAACCTCGGCTACAACATGGTGATCTTCTACGCCGCCCTCCAGGCCGTACCGCGCGAGGTCATCGAAGCGTCCGTCGTGGACGGCGCCGGTCCGGTGCGTACCGCGCTCCAGGTCAAGACCCCGCTGGTGCGCTCCTCCATCGTGATGGTCGCCATGTTCACCCTCATCTTCGCCCTCCAGCTCTTCACCGAACCCATGCTGCTCAGCTGGTCCACCCCGATGATCGGCGCACGGTTCTCGCCCAGCATGTACATCTACGACGCCGCCTTCACCCGCAACAACTACGGCCTGGCCGCCGCCGCCTCGGTCGTCCTGCTGATCTGCACCGTCGCCCTCTCCTACTTCGTCACCCGCTGGACCAGCCGCGTCAACGACCAAGAGGAGGCCGCCCGATGAGCGCGACGAGCACCACCCCGCGCACCCCGGCGCGCACCCCCCGGCCCGGCGCGGGCGCCCGCGCCACACCGGCCTCGCTGCGCCCGCGTCTCCTCGGCCGCTCCGTCGTCAACCTCGTCGTCGGCATCTCGGTGCTCTACACCCTGCTGCCGGTGCTCTGGCTGGTGCTGGCGGCGGGCAAGAACCGTGACGCCCTGTTCAGCAGCGATCTGCTCTCCGCCGGCGGCTTCTCCTTCGTGCAGAACGTCAAGGACCTGTTCGCCATGGACGACGGGCTGTACGCCCGCTGGTACGGCAACAGCCTGCTGTACGCGGTCCTCGGCGCCGCCCTCGGCGCCCTGATCTCGATCGCCGCCGGTTACGCCTTCGACAAGTACGGCTTCCCCCACAAGGAGAAGCTCTTCGGCCTGGTCCTCGCCGCCGTCATGGTCCCGCAGACCGTCCTCGCGCTGCCGCTCTATCTGCTGGCGTCCAGCACCGGCCTCGTCAACACCTTCTGGGCCGTCTTCATCCCCGTGCTCTTCAACCCGTTCGGCGTCTACCTCGGCCGGATCTTCAGCCAGGGCTACGTACCCGACGAGGTACTCGAAGCGGCGCGCGTGGACGGCGCCGGCGAACTGACCGCCTACGTACGGGTCTCCCTGCGGATGCTCGGCCCCGGCCTCGTCACCGTGTTCCTCTTCCAGCTCACCGCCATCTGGAACAACTTCTTCCTCCCCATGGTGATGCTCTCCGACCAGGACCTGTATCCGGTCAGCCTCGGCCTCTACGCCTGGAACAGTGCCGCGACCGTCTCGCCCGAGTACTACCCGGTGGTGATCATGGGGTCGCTGCTCGCCGTCGTTCCGCTCATCCTCGCCTTCGCCCTGCTCCAGCGCTTCTGGAAGTCCGGCCTCACCGCCGGAGCCGTCAAGTAGCACCCGCACCGACGGACCACCCCCCACCCTCGTACCAGGAGTTCCATGGACACCACAGCGACCGCAGACCGCCGGCCGCGCCCCCGGCCGCGCGCCGCCCTCGCCATGGCGCCGGACGCGGCGGCGGCCGTCCTCGGCCCCGGCGCCATGACCGCCCTCGGCGCTGTCTGCGACCTCCGACCACCGCCCGTACTCGACGACTTCACCACCGACCGGGCCCGCGCCGTACTCGCCGATGTGGAGGTCCTCGTCACCGGCTGGGGCTGCCCGCCCCTCGACGCCGTCGCGCTGGCGGCAGCGCCCCGGCTGCGCGCCGTCGTCCACACGGCGGGCACGGTACGCGGCCACATCACCGAGGCGTGCTGGGAACGCGGCATCGAGGTCTCCTCGGCGGCCGCCGCCAACGCCCTGCCGGTGGCCGAGTACACCGTCGCGATGATCCTGCTCTCCGGCAAGCGCGCCCTGGAGCGGGCCCACGAACTGCGCACCGCGCGCCGCCGGGAGGAGTCGCTGCTCACCACAGCGGACACCGGCAACTACGGCCGTACCGTGGGCATCCTCTCCGCCTCGCTGATCGGCCGGCGCGTCATCGAACTGCTGCGCCCCTACGACTTCCAGGTGCTGCTGCACGACCCGTACGTCCCCGACGAGGAGGCCGCCGCGCTCGGCGTCCGCCCCGTCGGCCTCGGCGAACTGTTCGAGCTGGCCGACGTGGTCAGCGTCCACACGCCACTGCTGCCCGCCACCCGGGGGCTCGTCAGCCGCGAACTGCTCACCTCGATGCGTCACGACAGCGTGCTCATCAACACCGCGCGCGGCGCCGTCGTCGACCAGGACGCCCTGGTCGACGTGCTCAGGGCGCGGCGCGTGCGGGCCGTACTCGATGTGACGGAACCCGACGTCCTGCCCCCCGACCACCCGCTGTGGGAGTGCGACAACGCGCTCATCACACCGCATCTCGCGGGATCCCAGGGCAATGAGCTTCGACGGCTTGCCGAACTGGCCGTCGACGAGGTCACCCGCTGGGCGGCCGGCGACGGCTTCGCCCATCCCGTACCCCGCGAAAGGATGGCATTCCTCGCATGACCTCTCCCTCCACCACTCCCTCCCCCCTCGAACTCCCCGCCGAGGACCGGGCGCTCAGCCCGCACACCGGCTACACCCGGGCGCACTGGGAGGCCGCCGCTGACGGTCTGCTGCGCGCCGCCTGGCAGTGGGCCACCCCCGGCAGCGCCCTGCTCGACCTGCCGGGACGGCCCTCGGGCTCCGGCGTGCGCTCGGACGGCCTGGAGGGTTACGCCCGCACGTTCCTCGCCGCCGGCTTCCGGGTGGCGGGCGCGGGCGGCAAGGACCCGCACGGCTGGCTGGAGCGGTACGCGGACGGGCTGGCGGCCGGTACCCGTACCCCGGGACGGGACGACACCGAGTCCTGGCCGCTGATCCTCGACCACCACGTACAGGGCCAGCCCATGGTCGAGTCCGCCTCCGTCGCCATCGGGCTGCGGCTGACCGCGCCCTGGCTCTGGGACCGGCTCGACTCCGGTGTCCAGGACCGCGCCGAGGAGTGGCTGCGCGGCTCCCTGCGGCACACCCCGGCGCCCAACAACTGGTATCTGTTCCCCTACTCGGTGGCCGGCTTCCTGGAGTCGGTGGGCCGCGGCGACGCGGAGACCGCGCGCGCCAGGGAGCGGGCGCTCGACCTGCTGGAGGGCTGGTACCGGGGGCAGGGCTGGTACGCCGACGGCGACAGCCGCGCCTTCGACCACTACAACGGCTGGGCCCTGCACCTCTATCCCGTACTCGACGCGCATCTGGCCGGGGACACGGAGCTGTCCGCGCACTACGGCGCCCGGCTGCGCGAACACCTGGAGAGCTTCTCCCTGCTGTTCGGCGCCGACGGCGCGCCGATCCACTTCGGCCGCTCGCTGACCTACCGGTTCGCGGCCGGCGCCGCGGTCGCGCTGGGCGCCGTCACCGGACACACCCCCCTGCCGGCCGGCGTCTCCCGGCGGCTGGTGAACGGATCGCTGCGCTACTTCCTCGACCGGGGCGCCACCGGTACGGACGGGCTGCTCAGCCTCGGCTGGCACGGCCCGCACGATGCGACGCTCCAGCACTACTCGGGCCCCGCCTCGCCGTACTGGGCCTCCAAGGCGTTCGTCGCGCTGCTCGCCCCCGAGGGCGATCCGCTGTGGACGGCCCCCGAGGAGCCCGCGCCCAGTGAGGGCCCCGACCGGGTGCTCGCGCTGTCCGCGCCCGGACTGCTCGTGCACTCCACCCGGGCCGACGGGATCGTCCGGCTGCACAACCACGGCAGCGACCACATCCGCCCGCACGAGGGGGAGGCGGGGGTACGGGACGATCCGCACTACAGCCGGCACGCCTACTCGACCCGCACCGGCCCGACCGCCGTGGCGAACGTCGCCGACAACCATCTCGCCGTGGAGATCGCGGGCGGCCTCAGCGACCGCCGCCGTATCCGCCCGCTGGGCGCGGGTGGCGGCGACGGCTGGGGGTGGGCCGCCTCCTGGCACCGTCCGGTCTTCGGCACGGGCGCGCCCATGGTGCCGGGGCTGCGGGTGGAGAGCGTCACGGTGGTGCGCGGCAGGTACGAACTGCGGGCGCACCGGGTGCTGGGCGCTCCGCCCGGGGCGCTGGTGCGGCAGACGGGCTGGGCGACCGGTCCGGACGAGGAGGTGCGGTCCGCCCTGCACCCCCTGCACGGCTGGCAGTCCGCCGACGAGGTACGGGCCCCGCAGGGCACGGCCTTCACCCGCTGGGCCGTCGTCCCCCGGCTCACCGGGGAGGCCGGGGGCAGCACGCTCCTGGTGGCCCTCGCCTCGCTCACCGGGGAATCCGACGCCGCTCCGCTGGCCGGTGCGGTGAGCGAGGTGAGCGTGGCGGGGGACACGGCAGAGGTGCGGTGGTCGGACGACGGGTCAACGACCCGTATCGCCTTCGAGCCGCTGACGGTCGATCATGTCCGCGTGACGGGCTGAGTCTTGACGAGCCGGAGGTAGCGGTCCCAGTCCCAGAGGGGGCCGGGGTCGGTGTGGGTCGCGCCGGGGACCTCACTGTGGCCGATGACGCGCTGACGGGTGCGGGGAATGCCGTACCGGTCGCAGACGGCGGCGGTGAGGGCGGCGGACGCGGAGTACAGCGCGTCCGTGAAGTACTCGGGCCGGTCCACCCAGCCCTCGTGCTCGATGCCGATGCCGCGGGTGTTGTAGTCCCAGTTGCCCGCGTGCCAGGCGACGTCCTTCTCCCGCACGAACTGGCCGATGTAGCCGTCGGCCGAGGCCACCATGTAGTGCGCGGAGACCTTCTTGGCGGGGTCCTGGAAGATCTTCATCGCGTCCGGGAAGGTCTCCTGCGTCACATGGATGACGACGAAGTCGACCGGATAGGCCGTCGGGCGGCTGGACACCGTGTAGTTGGAGGCCGAGGCGGGGATCCAGTGCGTGGGCGGATACGCGACGGCCGCCCGGCCGGCGGCCCGCGCGGCGGTGGGGGCGGTGGCGGCGAGGCCGAGCGCGGCGGCGCCGAGATACGCCCCGGAGCGCAGCAGCGTACGGCGGGACGGGATGGGGCTCTGGGCTTCCAAGGGGGTCTCCCGGATGAGGTAGCCGTGGGGGGAGGAGCGGTGGGGGGGAGCGGGGTGACGCGATTCCATGGTGACGCGTCGCCAGGTTCATGCCAATAAGGCCGGATGCCGCCGAATGGCGCGCCGTACGGGGTCCTGAGGGTGGTTCCGCCCGGGATTCCGTGCGGGGTTTTCTTTGCAGAGACACCTATGCAGAGGAGTCTCTGCAACATAGGGTGTCCGTATGCCTGAAGAACCGGACAACGGACCGGCGAGCGCGGCGCGCCCCGGCCGGCCCACCCGCCACCTCGACGCCAACAGCCTGCGGGGACTGGCCCATCCACTGCGGATGAGCATCTTCGAACTGCTCAGACTCGACGGCCCGGCCACCTCCACCCTGCTCGCCGAGCGCCTCGGCCAGAACACCGGGACGGTCAGCTGGCACCTGCGCCACCTGGCCGAACACGGCTTCATCGAGGAGGAGACGGGGCGCGGCACCAAACGCGAGCGCTGGTGGAAGGCGGCCGAGGCCAAGAACGTGCTGAACACCGGCGACTTCCTCGACGACCCGGAGGCCCGGGGTGCCGTCTCCGTCTTCACCCACGAGCTGGTGGGCCAGTACTTCAACCGCGTCATGACCTACCTCAACGACGAGTGGGACGAAAGGTGGCGCAGCGTCGGCACGATCGGCGACTGGAGCGACCTGCGGCTGACGCCCGATCAACTCGGCGCGCTGAACGAGGAACTGGCGGCCGTCATCGCCCGCCACACCCCGGCCGCCGACGCCGACCCGGAGCCCGGAGCGCTGCCCGTCGTCGTCCAGCTCCAGTCGTTCCCGCGCCACGGGCGCGCCGGATCATGAGCCGGGAGGAGAACCGACGCGCGCGGGGAGGGCTGCTGCGGCGCCACCGTGATTTCCGGCTGTTGTGGTGCGGCGAGACGGCCGGCCGGTTCGGCGCCTCGGTCACCGGCGTGACGATGCCGCTGATCGCCGTCTCCCGGCTGGACGCCGAGCCGTTCGAGGTCGGTCTGCTGACCGCGGCCTCCTGGCTGCCCTGGCTGGTCGTCGGGCTCCCGGTCGGTGCCTGGGTGGACCAGATGCGGCGCCGGCCGGTCATGCTGGCCGCCGCCGCGGTCTCCCTCGTCCTGTTCGCGGCCGTCCCGCTGGCCGACCGCGCGGGCCTGCTGAGCATCGGACTCCTGCTGGCGGTCGCCCTGCTCACGGGGACGGCGGGGGTGTTCTTCCAGACCGCGTACACCGCCTATCTGGCCGCCCTGCTGACCCCCGAGGACCAGCCGGAGGGCAACGCGAAACTGCACGGCAGCGCGTCCGCCGCCCAGATCGCCGGGCTCGGCTCGGGCGGCCTGCTGGCCCAGGTGGCGGGCGCGGTGAACGGGATGTTCGTCAATGCCGCCACCTTCCTCGTGTCCCTCCTCTGCCTGGCGGGCATCCGCCATCGCGAGCCCCGGGTCGCTCCCGCCCGACGCCGTCCCGGAGCACTGGCCGGTGAAGTCGGCGAAGGGCTGCGGCTGGTCGCCGGAGACCCCTGGCTGCGGACGCTGACGCTCTACGGCGCCGCCGCCAACCTGGCCCTGATGGGCTATCAGTCGATCCTCGTCGTCTTCCTGGTGCGGGGCGTCGGGCTGGCCCCCGGGCCGGTCGGCGTGCTCGTCGCGGCCGGGGGTGCAGGGGGAGTGCTCGGCGCCTTCCTCGCGCGCCGGGTCGCCGCCAGGACCGGCACGGCCCGCGCGACACTTCTCTTCGCGCTGGGGCTGCCCGCCTTCGCGCTCCTCATACCGCTCACGTCCGGCGGCGCCGGGCTCCTCTTCTGCGTGATCGGCGGCGGCTGCGTCTCGGCGGGCATCGTGGCGGCGAACGTCGTCAGGGCGACCTTCCAGCAGCGGTACTGCCCACCGGAGCTGCTCGGCCGGCTCACCGCGAGCGCCGCGTTCCTGAACTACGGCACGATCCCGCTCGGAGCCGTCCTCGCCGGCTCGCTCGGCACTCTGCTGGGCCTGCGGCCCGCGATGTGGATCATGACGGCCGGGGTCCCGCTCGCGGCGCTGATCCTGCTCTTCTCCCCGCTGCGGCGCGTGCGCGACCTGCCGACGTCCCGGCAGCCGCTGCGGCCGCGGGGGGCGCGGCGGCCACTGGGGTTGCGGGGCACCCCCGAGCCCGGGTGATACTCGCCGGATGACTTCGCGACGTACCGGAGCGGGCGTGCGGGACCGTACCCCCGTCGTGGCGATCAGGCGCGCGACCGCGCGGGACGCCAAGCGGCTGACCCGCCTCGTCCGGACGTCCCGCGCCTACGAAGGCCCGTACGCCCCCATGGTCGCCGGATACCGGGTGGGGCCCGACTACATCGAGGCCCATCAGGTCTTCGTCGCGGTGGCCGCCGACGGCCGGGTCCTCGGCTTCTACGCCCTCCTGCTCGACCCGCCCGAACTCGACCTCATGTTCGTCGCCAACGACGCCCAGGGCCTGGGGACGGGACGTCTGCTCATCGGGCACATGAGGGAGCGGGCGCGCGCGGCCGGGATCGATTCCGTCCGGGTGCTCTCGCATCCGCCCGCCGAGGGCTTCTACCGGGGAATGGGCGCGGTACGGACCGGCACGGAGGCCGCCAGGCCGCCGGCCGTGATGTGGGACCGGCCCGACATGGTCATCCCCGTCGGCAGCTGACGGATCACGGCACCGCGGTTCACGGCACCGCGGGTCCGGTGATGGCCTTCCCGCTCGCGTCGTAGGGCCAGGCGTTGATTACACAGCCGTGCAACCCCTTGATCTGCTGCATCATCGCCGGGGCCGGCCGCCCGGGACCGGGACAGGTCTGGTGGCCGTGCCCGAGATAGTGCCCCACCTCGTGGTTGATGATCAGCGCGCGGTACTGCGAAATGTCCTTGGCGTAGAACTCGGTGGCCAGCAGCCACCGCTTGAGATTCACCATCACCTGGTCGCCGACGTTGCAGTTGACCTCGCCGCCGGTGTCCAGACCGTACTGTCCGCAGATCTCGTCCACGGTGCCGGGAGTCGCCACCTTCACGACGAAGTCGGCCGGGCCGCCCGACACGCGCTGGAACGCCGACGTCCCGTCGGCCGTCCAGCCCCGGGGGTCGGCGAGGATCCGCTCCACCTCCTTCGCCACCCCGGCGGCGGAGAGCTGGAGACCGTCCTCGACGGAGACCTCGTAGCGCAGCACCTTCCCGCCGCCCTTCCCGGTCTTCGTGCCGCCGCCGGCAGCCGTGGTGAACGTGCCCGATCCCGATGCCGGGATGTCCTTCTCCCGGACGGAGCCGCCGGAGGAGGCGGAGGAGGAGGGCGATGCCGAGGGGGAGGCGGGCGTGGACCGGTCGGCCGGGGCCGAGCCTTGGACGGACGGCTCGTCCGGGGACGCCTCGCCGGTCTCCGGACGGCGCGAGGCCGGGGCGCTCGGCGCCTTGCCGTCCCCGCTCTCCCGCGCTGAGGTCTCGACGGACGAGGCGTCGCTCCGTTCCGCGCCCGCCATCGCCACGTATCCGACCGCCGTCAGCGCGATCACCGCGAAGGAGCCCGCCAGGAGCAGCCCGCCACGGGTGGGCCCGCGGTGCGCGGAGGCCCTGGAGCGGCGACCGCGGCGACTGCCGCGGCGGCGCCGACGGTCCGGTGGGGAAGGGGGCGTGCGGTGTGTCATGGAGGTCGAGGCTGGAGCCGTCGTGTGATCAAACCTGGACCAGAAGGTAACGGAACTGTCACGAGTGGGGTCGGTGGCCGGGGCCGCCACGTCAATATGATCGTCCCGTAACAGTTCCCGGCGGGGACCCGTCCGGGGGAATCCGGCCGACGGGCCCTGCGGATACTGTGCACATGCCACGTGTCCTGCTCATCGAAGACGACCCCGCCGTACGTGAGGGCGTGCAACTGGCCCTGCGCCGTCAGGGCCATGACGTCGCCGCCGTCGCCACGGGCGAGGAGGGGCTGGAGCGGCTGTGGTCCTTCCGGCCCGATGTCGTGGTGCTCGATCTGATGCTGCCGGGGATGAGCGGCCTCGACGTCTGCCGCAGGATCAGGTCCGGCGGGCAGGTGCCGATCATCATGGCCACCGCGCGCGGCGACGACGTGGACGTCATCGTCGGGCTGGAGGCCGGAGCCGACGACTACGTCGTCAAACCCGTCCAGGCGCGCGTCCTCGAAGCCCGGATCCGCGCGGTGCTCCGCAGGATCGGCGGCCCCGACACCGGCACACCGCGCGTCGAGACGCACGACGAGCTGACCATCGACCGGGCGGGTCTGGACATCACCCTGCGGGGCGAGCCGGTGGCGCTCGCCCTCTCCGAAATGCGCCTGTTGCTGACCCTTTCGGCCTCCCCGGGACAGGTCTTCAGCCGTCAGCAGCTCCTCGAAGCGGTCTGGGAACACAGCTACCACGGCGACATCCGGCTGGTGGACGCCTGCGTGAAGCGGCTGCGCCTGAAGATGTCCGAACCCCCGGGAGCGCCGCACTACATCCTCACCGTGCGCGGCTTCGGATACCGGTTCAGGGCCGCATGACCGAGCCCCGCGACCGCCCCGCGATCCTCCGCCGGATTCCCCGGACCCTCCCTCGGATCTTCCCCCGGATCAGCGGGCTGCGGGTCCGGCTCGTCGTCGCCTTCACCCTGGTCGCGGTGGCCGGCACCCTCACCACCGGCGCGCTGACCTTCCGGGAGGCGCGCACGGGGGTGCTCAAGCAGAGCCAGGACACGGTCGTCAAACAGTTCCGCGACCATGTCAACACCGTCGCCCCCGGGTTCGGCTCTCCGCAGAACCAGGCCACGATGGACGCGTTCGCCGTCGATGTGGCCCGGGTCGGCCGCTCCCAGGGATGGCGGGTACTGGCCACCTACCGGGGACTGCGCGCCACCTCGGTACCGGGGGACGCCTTCTCCGAACTCACCCCCGAGCTGGAACGGGCGACGGCCGAACGGCCCGTCACCGTCTTCCAGCGGGTCGGCAAGGGCACGCGCACCGTCCTGGTCGTCGGCCTGCCGGTCACCTACGCCTCCGACACCGCCCGCTACGAGGGCCAAGAGCGCCGGCTCTCCGGGCTCGCCGTCTTCCTGGTCGTCCCGCAGAGCGAAGAACAGGCGTACGTCGACGCGCTGGTCTCGGCCGTCCAGCGCGCCGTCCTGCCCGGCCTCGGCCTCGCCGTCGTCCTCGCGCTGCTCGCCGCGCGCGGCGTGCTGCGCCCCGTACGGGAGCTGCGCCGCGCCGCGGGAAGCATGGCGGAGGGCCGCTTCGACACCCGGCTCGCGGTGCACGGCTCCGACGAACTCGCCGATCTCTCGCAGACCTTCAACGAGACCGCCTCCGCGCTCGACCGCTCCGTCGCCGAACTGCGCCGGATGGAGGCCCGCGCCCGCGCCTTCGCCGCCGATGTCTCGCACGAACTCCGTACGCCCCTGGCCGCCATGTCGGCGGTGACCGAGGTCCTGGACGAGGACGCGCGCCACCTCGACCCGGACACCGCCACCGCCGTCCGGCTCATCAGCCAGGAGACCGTGAAACTCTCCCGGCTGGTGGACGACCTCATGGAGGTCTCCCGCTTCGACGCCGGAGCCGCCGAACTGCGCTCCGACGAGATCGACCTCGCCGAGTCGCTGCGGCGCACCCTCGCCTCCCGGGGCTGGACCGACACCGTGGAGACCGAGCTGCCTCCCCCCGACGCCCTGCGGGTACGGGCCGATCCCCGCCGCCTCGACGTGGTGATCGCCAATCTGGTCGCCAACGCGCTGCGGCACGGCGCTCCGCCCGTACGGGTACGGCTGTACGCGGCGCCCGGGGAGCCGGGCGGGACGGGTGAGGCGGGTGAGGCGGGCGGCGCGACGGGACGCGCCGTCGTGGAGGTCGCGGACCACGGCCCCGGCATCCCGCCGGATGTGCTGCCGTACGTCTTCGAGCGCTTCTACAAGTCGGACACGGCCCGTACCCGTACCGAGGGCAGCGGTCTCGGCCTCGCCATCGCGATGGAGAACGTCCGGCTGCACGGGGGCACCCTGCGGGCGGCGAACCGTCCGGAGGGCGGCGCCGTCTTCACCGTGGACATCCCGGTCGGCGCGGTGGGCACCCCGCCCACCGGCCCCGGCGAGCAGGAGGGGACCGTATGACACCCCGGAGGCCGGTGCGCGCCGCACGGGCGGCCGCGCTGCTGATCACCGCGCTCACCCTGCTCTCCGGCTGCCGGATCCCCAGTACCGGCGTCGTCCAGGTCGGGGAACCGGCGACCGGGGTGCGCGTCGAGATACCCGTCTACCTCGTCCTGCGCGGCGAGCTGATTCCGGTGCTCCGCACCGGCGAGGGCGCGCCGTTCAATGTCGCCGAGGCCGTCGCGCTGGCGTTCGAGGGACCGACGGCGCAGGAGACACGCGCCGGGCTGACCACGGAACTGCCCGGTCCGACCCCGGCCGGCGACTTCCCGCGCACGGTCGTGAAGGGCGACGAGATCACCATCGAGGTGCCGTACCGCGAGCGCCTCGGCCCCCTCGCCGCACGGCAGCTCGGCTGCACCGCGTTCGCCGCCCACATCGTCGGGGACCCCGGCGCGGCAAGGGTCACGGTGACCGTCGCCGGTCCGGCGGGGAGTGTGGTCCTGCGGCCCGTCCGGAGGATGTGCCCCGCCGTGGGGCAGGCATCCCCGACATGGGTGCCGCCCGACGGCGAGGCCGAGTCCTGGCCCGACCGCGCCGACGGGCCGTCGGCTATCCCCGCACCAGTGTCCTCATCCGGGTGATCTCCGCCGTCTGGGAGGAGATGACGCTTTCCGCCATGTCCTTGGCGCCCCGGTGGGCCCCTTCGGCCACCTCGGTCCTGGCCATCGCGACGGCGCCCTCGTGGTGCTCGGTCATCAGTTTCAGGAACGCGGTGTCGAACGCGGCGCCGGACGACTTCTCCAGCGCCGACATGTCGCCGTCGCCCATCATGCCGGGCATGGTGTGGCCGGAGTGATCCGCCGCGTCCCGCGCCGGGGCCGGCTCGCCCCAGGCGGTGAGCCAGCCGGAGAGGGTCCTGATCTCCGGGGCCTGGGCCTTCCTGACCTCGGACGCGAGCTTCCTCACCTCGGCGGACGAGGCCCGGGTGGCGGCGAGGTCGGCCATCTCCACCGCCTGCCGGTGGTGCGGGATCATGTCCCGGGCGAAGGACACGTCGGCGGCGTTGTGCGCCGACACGGCGGACGGGGCGGCGGACGGGGCGGCGGCGGCCGGCGAGACGCCGTCGTGGGCGGAGTGCCCGGCGGACCCGCTGTCCTGGCTCCCGCAGCCGGCGAGGACGAGCGCGGCGCAGACGGCGGCCGGGGCGAGGACGGCCCGGCGGCCCTTCGAACGGTATGACGTCATGGTGAGTCGACTCCTGTGCGTGTACGCGCGTGAGCGCGTGTACGTGGCTGATAGGGCATGCCGAACGCGGCCACCGGCCCCTTGCGGGCGCGGCAGGCCGCGAGGCGCGCCTATATGCGCAGGAGTTGGAGTCGGCTCAGTGACGGCGGAGCGCGGTCGCCGCGCCCGGCCGGAGCGCCGGGCCCCGTCGCCGCCGCCCGGTCCGTGTCCGGGAGCGGCCCGGGGGTGAGGGCGGACGGCAGTACGGGACCGCCGCTGGTGCCCGTCGCCGCGCAGGTGGCGTCCGCGTGTTCCGCGTGACCGCCGTCCCGGTGATCCGGTTCCGCGCACCGAGGAGCGCCGGCCGCCGCGTCATGGGCGAGCGCCGCCCCGGCGGCCGGGTGCGGCAGGGGGGCGGTGGCCGGAGCCAGCCCGTGCATCGCCAGGAGGCCGGCCACCACCGCGAGCACCAACGGCGGCAGGACCCGTACCCAGGAGGTCCGGGCCTCGCCGTGCGGTGGCCGTCTCATGGCGACATCGTAGACACCGGCCCGCCCGCGCCCCCGGGCGGCTCGGCGGGCGGCTCCGGCGGATGACGCGGGTTCAGCCCTGCGGCGCCTGGACCGCGGTCTCCAGGAAGAACGCGTCGATGCTCCGCACGGCCCGGGTGAAGTCGTCCAGGTGGAGCGGCTTGACGACATAGGCGTTCGCGTGCCGGTCGTAGGCCGCGCGTACGTCGTCGGGGGCGCCCGAGGTGGTCAGGACCACGACCGGGATGGTCAGCAGCCGCTGGTCGTCCTTGAGCACCTCCAGCAGCTCCCGGCCGTTCATGCGCGGCATGTTCAGGTCCAGCACGATGAGGTCGGGACGGGCGTTCGCGGGGTCCCGCAGGTATTCGAGCGCCGCCAGGCCGTCCTCCGCCTGGTTGATGGAACGGGCCATGCCGTGTTCCTGGAGGGCTTCCTCGATGAGCAGCGCGTCGGCCGGATCGTCCTCCACCAGCAGGACGTCATAGGTGGGGCTGAGGCTGTTCACGGCGTCGGGTTCCTGTTCTCGTACGGGCTCGTGCCGGGCTGTGGGCGCGCGGGAAGCCTGGCGCGAGAACCGGGCGGACATCTACTCGTAGAGAGTACGCGCCACGACCGAACGGGCGTACTGCCACGGACCGGTGATGTCCCGCCGGTACCCCGGCGCGAGCGCGGTCAGCCGTCGCCGCCCCGGGTCTGGTGCAGGATCCAGGAGATGGCGTCGGGTCCGGGCCGGTAGGCAGCGGCCGACTTCCAGATCCGTACGTACGACGCCGCGACCCGTTCCTCGGCCGCCGTCGGCGACGAGGTCGCCTCGACGGCGGCGGCGAAGACGAGGGGAGCGGTGTGGTCGTACAGCCGGGCGAACGCCGTCCGGCTGCCCTCGGCGATCTGCACCAGGAGATCGTCCAGGCTCTCTCCGGTGCCGGGCAGGACCGAGCAGGTGCTCCGGTCGGCCGGAGCGGGTACGCGTGAGTGGCCACGGTTCATGACAACAGGCTAGCCGTGCCATACGCGTCCACTTCGACCGGTCCCGGACACTCCGGGAGGGTCCGGGCCGCCTTTCACGCCAAGGGGTGAACTCCGCCCGGAAGCGGACAACTTGTTCCTCCGGTTGTGCCAGGCGCTGCCCGGGTACGGCGCCGCGCACCGCCCGCGGCGCCGTCAGCCGGCCTTGGCGGTGGAGCGTTCCCGCGACAGCAGCCACAGCAGGTACAGGCCCCCGAGGGCCCCGGTGACCAGGCCCACCGGGATCTGGAAGGGGGAGAGGAGGCGCTGCGCCAGCAGATCGGCCGTCGCCAGGATCAGCGCGCCGGTGAGCATGGCCGAACCGATCGGGGCGCCGGGGGAGCGGGTGATTCTGCGCGCGAGCTGCGGCGCCGCCAGCGCGAGGAAGCCGATGGGGCCGGCGACCGCGATGGCCGTACCGGCCAGGGCGACCCCGAGCAGCAGGGCGGACGCCCGCACGCGCGCGATGTTCACCCCGAGGGCTCCGGCGGTGTCGTCCCCCATCTCCATCAGCCGCAGCGGCCTGCCCACGGCCAGGGTCGCCACCACGAGCACGGGCAGGGCGAGCGCCAGCGGGGCGACCTGCGGCCAGGAGACGGCGTTGAGGCTGCCGAAGGTCCACGCCTTGGCGCTCTCCGCCGACTCCAGATCGGCCCGGGTGAGCAGATAGTCGTTGACGGAGGCCAGCATGGCGCCGACGGCGATGCCCGCGAGGACCAGCCGGTTGCCGGAGACGCCGCGCGACGCGGTGACCCCGTACACCACGATCGCCGTGGCCAGCCCGCCGAGCACCGAGCCCGCGCCGACGCCCACCCCGGCGCCCGAGCCGCCGGCCAGGATGACGACGAGCGCGCCGCTGGTGGAGCCGGTGGTGAACCCGATGACGTCGGGGCTGCCCAGCGGATTGCGCGACAGGCTCTGGAACAGCGCCCCGGACAGCCCGAGGGCCGCCCCCACGAGCAGCGCCGCGCAGACCCGGGGCAGCCGCTGGCCGACGATGATGAACCGGTCGGTGGCGGAGCCGCCGCCGTTGAGCAGTACGTCGGCGATCCCCGCCGTGTCGATGCGGTACGTGCCGGTGAACATGGTGAGCGCCCACACCGCCGCGCACCCGGCCAGCAGGACGGCCATGACGGCGGCGGCCCGGCCCGAGTAGCGCAGCGTGAGCCCGCCGGGGAGCCGCGCCACCCGGGTCGGGGCGGCTGTCCGGCCGGGGGCGGCACCCCGGCGCGCGGCGCGGTCCCGGTCGGAGCCGGTGTTCCTGCGCGGCGGCGTCCTCCCCGGGGCGCGGGGCGGCTGCGAGTCGCTCATGCCGCCACCTCCCGCCGCCGGGTGACCAGCCAGAGCAGCACCGGGGCGCCGACGAACGCGGTGACGATACCGACCTCCATCTCGCCGGGCCGGGCGACGACCCGGCCGGTGATGTCGCTCAGGAGCAGCAGGATCGCCCCGCCCGGCAGCGAGAAGAGCAGCAGGCGCCGCAGATCGGGGCCGAGCAGCAGCCGCAGTACGTGCGGAACGACCAGTCCGACGAAGGAGATCGGTCCGGCGGCGGCGGTCGAGGCGCCGCACAGCAGCATGATGGAGAGGAACCCCGCCGCGCGCACCCAGGGAACCCTGAGCCCGAGCGCGGCGCCCGTCTCGTCGCCCAGCGCCAGCGCGTTGAGGGACGGACCGAGCGCGAGGGCGATCAGGGCGCCGACGGCGATGAAGGGCAGGGCTGCGGTGAGGGCCTCGGAGCCCCGGTTCTCCAGCGATCCCACCACCCAGAAGCGGTACGAGTCGAAGGCCGTGGTGTTGAACATGGTGAGGATGCCCGTACCCGCCCCCAGACTCGCCGACAGCGCCGCTCCGGCCAGGACGAGCCGGGTGTGGTGGTGGCCCCGGGCGCTGCCCGCGGTGAGCGAGTGGACGAGCAGGGCCGCCAGCACGGCTCCGGTGAAGGCGAACCAGATGTAGCCGGACACGCTGGTCACCCCGAAGGCGGCGATCGCGATCACCACCGCGAACGAGGCCCCGGAGTTGATGCCCACGATGCCCGGCTCGGCGAGCGGATTGCGGGTGATGGCCTGCATGACGACACCCGCCAGGGCGAGCGCCGCGCCGATCGCGACCGCGAGCACCGTCCGCGGCATCCGCAACTGCCGGACGATGATGGCCTCCGGGCTCCCGTCGTCGTGCGTCAGCACGCGCCACACGGTCTCCAGCGGGATGCTCCGCGCGCCGACGCCCAGACTGACCAGCACGAGCAGGAGGACGACGGCGAGGCACGCGGCCAGCGCTGCGGCGCGGCCGAGGCCGGGCCCGCCGCCACCGCGCCACCGGGACCGGCGCGGAGTCCTGCCGGAATCCTCGCCTCCGGATATGTGATCCATCGCATGGTCTGCATCCCTACTCATCAACACTTAGGGAAGCCTAAGCTAAACGATCGTGTACCGCTTCCGTGACCTCCCTCTCACCCGTCTCGCCGGTGGCTTCGCCCTGGCGGGCGCCCTGCTGCTCAGCGGCTGTTCCAACGGCTCGGCCGAATCGGCAGGTTCGTCGGCCGGCGTCACGAGCGCCGACCCGTCGGCCGCCGCCGGCACGGCCACCCACACCGCGCCCCGCACCGTGCCCAAGGGCATGGGCAGCGGCAAACCGGACGGCGAATTCCCGCGCACGGTCAGCCACTTCGAGGGCAAGACCGTCATCAAGGCCGAACCCGAGAAGGTCGTGGTCATCTCCACCGGCCAGGCCGACGCCCTGCTCACCCTCGGTACGGTCCCGGCGGGCTCTACCCGGGGCGACGGCGCCGATCTCATCCCGCAGTACCTGAAGGACGACTACCCGAAGGACGCGGCCAAGCTGGCGAAGGTCGCCGACGTGGGCTCGCGGGTGGACCCGAACATCGAGTCCATCGCCAACATCAAGCCCGACCTGATCCTCATGAACATCGCGGGCAAGGACGCCAAGGGCCTCTACACCGCGCTGAGCGCCGTCGCGCCCACCGTCGCCACCCAGGGCACCGGCCTCTACTGGAAGCAGGACTTCCTGCTCGTCGCCGACGGTCTGGGCAAGACCGGACGGGCGCAGAAGTTCCTCGACAACTTCCACACCGACGCCGCCGCGTGGGGCAAGACGCTCGACAAGCCCGTCACGGTCTCCTTCCTGCGCCTCAACGCCGACCGGCTGCGCGTCTTCGGCGTGCCCTCGTTCACCGGCAGCATCGCCGAGGACGCCGGACTCGGCCGGCCCGAGAGCCAGCAGTTCGACGACACGTCCGAGGACATCAGCAACGAGCAGCTGGACCGGGCCGACGCCGACTGGATCTTCTACGGGGTCCAGGGCGCCGAGACCAAGGTGACGGCCCTCACCAAGGCGCCGCTGTGGCCCACCCTCTCGGCCGTCGCGGGCAAGACCGCGATCCCGGTCGACGACGACGTCTTCTACCTCAACACCGGCCCGACGGCCGCCCGCGACGTCCTCACCGTACTCAAGAAGCACCTGACGCCCACCGGCTGAGACCGGACGAAACCCCCGTCACCACGAACGCCCGTGGCCCCCGCGCCGTCGCGGGGGCCACGGGCGTATCCGTGCCGGTGTCAGCCCACGAAGATCTCCGTGACCGACCAGATGGCCAGGCCGAGCATGCACAGCCCGCCGATGCGCTGCACGGTCTTGAGCGGAACACGGGTGGCGATGAAGCGGCCGGCGAGCAGGGCCAGCGCGGAGACCGACATCAGCGCGGCGGCCGAGCCGATGGCGGTGGACCAGGTTCCGTTGCTCGCGGCGAGGTTGGCGGTGGTGATCTGGGTGAGGTCGCCCCACTCGCTGATGAAGACGGCCATGAAGGCCGTCGAGTAGACGGGCCAGAAACCGGTGACGGTCTTGGTCTCGGCCGCCTCCTCGTCGTCGCCCCCGCCGCGCAGCAGCATGAAGGCGCCGAAGGCGAACAGGAGGGCCGAGACGAGCTTGACGGTCCAGTCGGGCAGGAGCCCGATCAGACTGCCCGCGCCGATGGCGATGGCGACATGCACGATGAACGCGGTCGAGGTACCGAACCAGACGTACAGCGGACGCATCCGGGTGCCCATGGCCAGGGACGCGAACATGGTCTTGTCGGGCAGCTCCGCTAGGAAGATCAGCCCGAAGGCGGTGACGATCGCCAGGGGGTCGAGACTCATTCCGGGTGGCTCTCTCTTCTGGGCCGGACCCGGATCTTCGCGAAGCGCCGTGAGGAGCAAGGAGGACCACTCGGCCCGGCACGACGGCGCACCCGCGGGAGTGCGGGTACGTCAATGCCTGACCGAAGGTCTCGCCCGCCCGTCCTGAGACGGGCCCGGCCACCGGGAACCCTGGGGTTCCAGTGTGTCGACGACCGGTTCGCGGGGCTACTCCCCTTCGCTGCCTCCACGCTACCTCACCCGTTCGGCGGCCTCGGCCCCGGCCGGGTACGTCGGACGGCTCTGTCCGGTGGCCCGCCGTCCGGGCCTGCCGTGTAGTGGGCGCTGTGGCCGCGATCGGGCGGGCGCCGTGCTGCCCGTGGGGCGGCCCTGATCTGAGGAGTCATCAATGAAGGTCAACACCAGGACGCTCGCCGCGCTCGCCGTCGCCGCGCTGTGCGCGACGGCGGTCGCCGGATGCTCGGACAGCGGTGGCGGGGCGTCCGCGTCGAAGTCCGAGGTGCCCGCCGACTACGCGGCGGCCTCCGCCTCCGCCTCGGTGTCCCCGTCCGCGGCCACGTCGTCCCCCGCCGCGAACCTCGGCAAGGTGTCGGCCAAGGACGTGGGCGCGTACGGGGAGATCCTGGTCAACCACCGGGACCGTACGCTCTACCTCTTCGAGGCCGACAAGGTCGACAAGTCGACCTGCGCGGGCAACTGCGAGAAGGTCTGGCGCCCCCTGCTCGTCAAGAACAAGCCGGAGGCGGGCACCGGCGGGGTCAAGGCCGACCTGCTCGGGACCACCACCCGCGCCGACGGCACCAAGCAGGTCACCTACGACAGCCACCCGCTGTACACCTACCGGGCCGACCGCCGGGCCGACGAGGCACACGGCCAGGCCAAGACCCAGTTCGGCGCCAAGTGGTACGTGGTCGACATCGAGGGCAAGGCGGTCACCACCCCGCCGTCCAGCGCCAGCCCCAGCACCAGCACGAGCCCGAGCATGAGCGCCAGCACGGGCGCGAGCACCGGCGCCAGCCCCAGCGCGAGCTACTGAGCCGTCGTGCGGACGGCGGGATCGCGCCGTGCCGGGCGGTGTCCGGCACGCACGGCCACCGGTCGCACCCGCCCCCGCCGCCGTCCACCGGCGCCGCCCGCCACGCACGCGTGGCCCCCGCCCGGCCACGTGTGTGTGGCGGGCGGGGGCGTCGGCACGTACGACCGCTTCGGTGGCCGTGGCGGGGCCGGGTCAGCGGCCGGTGCCGCCGCGCTTGCCCCGGAGTCCCTGGTCGCCCTGGTCCGTGTCGTACTCGATCTGTTCCTTGCGGACCTCCGCCGAGACGTCCTTCTGCTCGGTGACCTTCTCCGTCTCCATCCGGACGCGCTCGACCGGCACGGATTCCTTGCTGATGACCGGCTGATCGGCGTGCAGCGTCACCTCCGTCTGCGCCTCGCCGATGCGCGAGCCGCGGATCCCGGCGCGGTCCTCGGGCGAGATGGCCTCGTGGACGACGCGTACCTCCTCGTGGCTGAGCGGGACCGTGGTCGTCACGTTCTCGGTCACGACCACCTTGCGCAGCCGGGCGTGACCGACCTCGCGCTCCTCGGTGGTGACGTGCAGCTGCTCCTCGGACCTGATCAGCTCCTCGGTGTGCTCGCCCTTCTCGTCGGCCATCGAGCCGCGCATCCCGGCCATGGGCCGCCCGGCGGCGGCCGCGGGGCGTCCGGTGGACATGCCCGCGTCGGCGGGCATCCCGGTCCCGGCACGGGTGCCGGTCCCCGCCGCGGCCGCGGTGCCGGCGGCCGTTCCGATACCGCCCGCGGCCGTCAGGCCGTAGTGGTGGTAGAGCTGCTTCTCCTGGCCCGGGTCGAGATGCTCGTCCGCCTCCAGACGCGGTGCCTCCTTGACGGTGTCCTTGGCGTACGGGACGTGGATGTCCTCGCCCGCGCGGCGGGCGCCGGTGAGCGGGACGAGGCTCTCCTTCATCCCGAACAGGCCGGTCTTCACGGTGACCCACTCCGGGCGGCCGCTGCGGTCGCCCACGTAGACCTGACCGACGTTGCCGATCTTGTCACCGTCCTGGTCGTACACACTCCTGCCGCTCAGGCTGCTGGGGTTGTCGAACACGCCTTCGGCTGACATCAACGATCACTCCTCGCGTGGGGGAAGCGCGTCTGTAGGGATCGGGCCCCGCACGGTCAGGCGCGCACGACTCCATCGCGCATCCGGACGGCCGCCGCGGCAACCGGGGCAGGACGGCGCCGGGCACCGTGACCGCCGGAATGCCCGGCTCCACCGGCGTGCGGGCCGGTCGGCGCCTCCTCGCTCATATCCGCCATTCGAGTGAATCCGCCGGAGGGTGCCGCCGGTCGCCGGGTGGCGCGCCGCCGGGCTCGTACGGAGGCTGTGGGCATGGCTGTGCAACGTATCGGGCTCGTGGTCCACCGGGGCCGCCCGGCCGCCGTCGAGGTGGCACGCGCCGTCCGGGCCTGGTGCGCCGAGCGGGGCGTCCCGTGCCGGGAGATCGACGGGGGCGCGGAGCCCGGCGGCGGCCCCGCCGAGCAGCCCCCCGCCGGTCACCCCGGCCTCGTCGTCACGCTCGGCGGTGACGGCACCTTCCTGCGCGGCGCGCGGATCGCCGCCCGGTACGACGCCGAGGTGCTCGGGGTCGATCTGGGCCGCGTCGGCTTCCTGACCGAGGTGCCCGCCGAGGAGGTGACCGGCGCCCTCGACGCGGTCGACGCGGGCCGGGCCACCATCGAGGAGCGCATGACGCTCACCATGCGGGCCTCGCGCGCCCTGGAGCTGCCGACCGGCGTCGAGGCGCTGCTGCGCTTCGGGCGCGGGCCCGCGCTGCCACCGCCCCGGGTACTGCCGCGCGACCCCGGCGAGGAGGAGGGCTGGGGGGTGGCGCTGGACGTCACCGCCGTCAACGACGTCGTCCTGGAGAAGCTGGCCAGGGACCGGCAGGTCAACCTGGGGGTCTACGTCGCGGGCCGGCTGCTCGCCTCGTACTCGGCGGACGCGCTGATCGTGGCCACCCCGACCGGCTCCACCGCCTACAGCTTCGCGGCGGGCGGCCCCGTGCTCTCGCCGCGCATGGACGCCGTGGTCTTCACCCCGGTGGCGCCGCACATGACCTTCGACCGCACGATCGTGGCCGCCCCGGACGAGCCGGTGGCGCTGCGGGTGCTGCCGCACTCGGGCGCGGTGGCGCTCAGTGTGGACGGCAGGCTCAGCGGGGCGCTGGAGCCCGGCGACTGGGTGGGTGTGTACGGCGCCACGTACCGGCTGCGGCTGGTGCGGCTGGGGCCCGTCGACTTCTACACCCGGCTGCGGGAGCGCTTCCGGCTCACCGACGCGCCGGCCACCGCCGACGACGGCGAGGCGGCTCCGCTGTTCCGGCCCGACAGCAAGGTGCCGGCCGACCTCGCCCGGCTGAGCCTGCCGCCGCCCCCGTCGCAGGGCTGAGCGCCGCCACGGGCGTGCGCCCGTGGCGGTCAGTCCAGCCAGTGGCGGCGGCCGAGGCTGATCAGCCGCAGCTGCCGGCGCGCTCTGGACGCCACCCGTTCCCGCGCTCCCGGCCCCTCCTCGGCGGCGTCCAGGAACGCGGAGGCGGTCATCACCATGTGGTCGACGTAGACATCGGCGAGCATCCGCAGGTCGTCCTCGCTCCAGCCCGCCGAGGCCGGCTGGGCACCGAGCGCGGCGGCCACCTCCCGGGAGAAGAGGAGCAGTTGGGCCGCGATCGCCTCCCGTACCGGCCGGACGCCGCCGTGCCGCTCGCGGGCGATGAACCGTACATGGGCGGGGTACGCGCGGACCTGACGGGCGATCACCTCGATGCTGCGGTCGATCCGTTCGTCGGCGCTGTCCGCCTCGGCGAGCGTGCCCGCGATCATCCCGTGCAGGCTGCCGAGCGCCTCCTCGACCAGCGCGGTGCCGAGGTCGGCGGTGTCCCGGAAGTGGCGGTAGAACGCGGTCGGGGCCACTCCCACGGCGCGCGTGACCTCGCGCAGTCCCAGGCTGCTGAGGCCCTGGTCCTCCAGCAGTACGAGGGCCGCGTCCAGCAGGGCCTGACGGGTCTTCTGTTTCTGCGCCTGGCGGATTCCCGGAGTGTGACTCATGCCATTCAGTAAACAACTGTTCCGCGGTCGGAGAAAGCGTAGACTCACGATTCAGTGAACAACTGTACTCGCAAATGCCCGGTCCACGTCCCGCCGCGCACCACCCCCGCAAGGAGGCACTCATGATCTTCCTCGTCGCCGCTCTCCTGCTGATGGGGCTCCTCCTGGGCACGGTGGCCCACGTCTCGCTCCCCGTCACCCTGGCCGCCGCCGCGTTCATCTGCGGCTGGCTGCTCGTGTTCGCCGCCCGGGAGCGCCGGGCCCGTATCCGCCACCGCTGAGAGGAGCCCGCACCATGACGCTCACCGCCACCACCGACACGACCGCCACCACCGAACCCGCCGCCGGACCCACGTCCGCGCGGCCGGACCGCCGTGACGCCGACGGCATGGCGGTCGCCTCCTTCGTCCTCGGACTGCTGGGCCTGCTGGTGATGAACATCCTCTTCGGCCCCATGGCCCTGGTGCTGGCGGGCCTGGCCCTGTGGCGGGGCACCGGGCGCAGGGGACGGGCCCTCCTGGGACTGTTCCTCGGCGTGGCCGACCTGGTGGTCCTCGCGGTGCTCCTCGGCGCGGACCGCACGATCTCCTGGAGCATGTGACCCCGTGTCCTAGGGGGCGTGCCGGGTCCGTGTCCACGCGCGCAGCTGCTCGGCCGTCCAGGTGTTGATGACGCGGTCGGCCGGTACGCCGCACTCCTCGGCCCGCGCGCAGCCCAGCGGCTGCCAGTCGAGCTGGCCCGGCGCGTGCGCGTCCGTGTCGATCGCGAAGAACACCCCGGCGGCCACCGCCTCGCGCAGCAGCCGGCGCGGTGGATCGAGCCGCTCCGGTCTGCTGTTGATCTCCACCGCCGTGCCGGACTCGGCGCAGGCGGCGAAGACCGCCCCGGCGTCGAACCGCGACTCGGGCCGCCGCCCGTCGCCCCCGCCGCCCCTCCCGCCGCGCCGCGTGCCCTGACGCGTCGCCACCAGCCGCCCGGTGCAGTGCCCGAGCACATCGGTGAGCGGATCGCGTACGGCGGCGATCATGCGGCGGGTCATCGGCCTGGCATCCATCCGCAGCTTCGAGTGGACCGACGCCACCACCACGTCCAGCCGGTCCAGCAGCTCCGGATCCTGGTCCAGCGAGCCGTCCGGGAGGATGTCGCACTCGATGCCGGTCAGCAGCCGGAACGGCGCCCAGCGCTCGTTCAGTTCCGCGATCACGTCGAGCTGCTCGCGCAGCCGCCCGGCCGTCAGACCATGCGCCACGGTGAGGGTGGGGGAGTGGTCCGTCAGCACGGCCCACTCGTGTCCGAGCGCCGCCGCCGTGCGGCCCATCGCCTCGATGGGGCTGCCGCCGTCCGACCAGTCCGAGTGCAGATGACAGTCGCCGCGCAACGCGGCGCGCAACGCCAGGCCGCCCTCGGCGAGCGGCGCCGCGGCCTCCCGCTCCAGCCCCGCCAGATACTCCGGTACGGCGCCGGCGACCGCGGCCTCCACCACCCGCGAGGTCTTGGGGCCGATGCCCCGCACCCGCGCCAGTGTCCCGTCGGCGGCGCGCCTGGCCACCTCGCCGGGGTCCATGCCCGCGACGATGTCCGAGGCCGTACGGAACGCCCGTACCCGGTAGGTCTCCGCCCGCGAGCGCTCCAGCAGGAAGGCGATCCTGTCGAGAGCCTCCACCGGCTCCATGGGCGCCCCCAGCCTGTCGGTGGCGGTACGGATCCCCTCATTGTCCGCGCGCCCGGCGCGCCGTGCATCTCGCCGGGCGGGACAAGGCCCCCGGACATGGTGAGACCCCGCGAGCGGGGGCGCCGCGGGGTCTCACACTTGCTCGCAGAGTGCGCCGGGGTGGTCCGGGGTCCCTACCGGGAGCCGGTCACACCGTCCGTACGCTCTCGTGGCCTGCCGCGCCCCGATGTCGTCGCCGCTGGGATGCGGCGGTCCTGGCCTGACCGGTCGGCCGTATCAGGGCCGGTCGGGTCGTGGCGGCGGGGTGGTGCGTGAAGCGGTTGTTCAGCCCTGCACGGAGCGACGCTTGCGCGCGGCCCACATGATGCCCGCACCCGCGACCAGAACGACACCGGCGGCACCGGCGATCAGCGGCGTGGCGCTGGAGGAACCGGTCTCCGCCAGGTCGTCCCCGGCGGGGCTCGGCTGGTTCGGGGAGACCTCGGTCGCGGGCGAGGTGCTCGTCCCGGCCGACGGGGTGGCCTCGTCGCTCGGGGTCTCGCTCGCCGGAGGCTCCTCGCTGGGAGTCTCGCTCGGCTGCGCCTCCGACGGCGTCGGAGTGGGGCTCTCGCTCTCCGCCGGCGGCGGGGTGGTGGAGCCTTCGCAGACGGGCGCGGTCTTGGTCTCGTCGCGCGAGAACCGGTCGCCGTCGGCGGCCTTCACGATGAGACGGACGGTCAGCTCACTGCTGTGCTCGGGAAGGTCCAGCTTCTTGTGGAAGTCGTTCCGGAACTTCTCGGTCGGCAGCAGATCCTTGCCGTCCGCGGTGACCGTCACCGTGTTCTGGTCGCTCTTGCCGTAGGCGGTGAGGTCGAGGCTCACCTCGTCGCAGGTGACCGACCAGGTCGGGGTGTGCGCCATGGCCGGCGTGGCCGCGAGGCCGACACCGAGGGCACCTGCGGCAGCGACCGTTATGAGCGCGCTTCTGCGTCGCCATGATCCGCTGAATAGAGTCACAAAATCCTCCGCGATAACCGCGCCGCCCACGATGACGGCGCGCGCGCACAGTACCGCCATCGGCGTGGTGTCCCTCAACCGCCCCACTCAACTCTCCGCTTCCGCACGCCTCCTGAGCGTTCCACGGTGCCGGCCGGCCGGGTGCGCACCGCGCGAAGAGGGGTGAAAGCCGCATCGTGATCACACCCGGCGCGGGCCCCGCCCGTACGGTCTTCGCTGATGACACCCCCGCCGGCCGGTTCGGGCCGGGTGAGCGCCCGCTTCTTCGGCGGAACATGCGGCCGTCCCGCTCATGATGGGCAAAGTTTCCGTCAATAATCGCGAGTGGATGGCTGATTGTCCGTCCGGCGCGCGTCGCGGCGGTGTGCCCGCCCTCATCCGCGCCGGGGCAGTGTGCCGCGCGCCCACTGCCGGACCGCCGCCAGCCGGGGGTAGCGCTCGCGCTGTTCCCGTGAGGCGCGGTCCAGCTCCTCCATCAGCCGTACGGAGCGGTGCTCCATGTCCAGTTCGTCGAGGATCCGGTCGATCTCCGCCAGTACCGCGCCGTGCAGCTGCCACTGCCGGGGGTGGCGTTGTACGCCCTCCAGCAGCAGATCCGCCAGCCGCTCCCGGCTCGTACGCGCGGATTCCAGGTTCCCTGCCAGCCGCCCCTCGGCGGTCTCGGCGCTCTCGCTCGCCTCCGTGGTCACCAGCACGGCGAAGCTGACGACCGCGTCCGCCACCCGGGCGAGCAGGTCCTCCAGCGCGGCCCCCACCTCCGGGGTGAACAGTGGCTCCCGCGTCCGTTCCTTCGCCAGATCGGTGAGCGTCCTGGCCAGTACCCGCAGCACCACCGTGCAGATCTCCAGGGTGTCGAGCCCCGTCCGCAGCACCACGCGGTGCAGCAGCCCCTCCCGTACCCGTGGGTTGAGCCGGACGCTGTCCTCCGCCCGGCGCAGCGCCGCGTCCACCTCGCTGATGTCGTGGTCGAGCCGGCGGGCCTCGTGGAGCCGGGACGCCGCGCGCTCCACGGTGAGCGGCGCCGTCAGCCCCTCCCCGATGCGCAGCAGCAGCTGGCGCATGCGCCGGGAGAGATCCTCGATGGAGGCGCCCGCCGTACGCACCCATACGGGCGGCGCGAACAGCAAGTTGAACACGAGCCCGACCACCGCGCCGATCAGTGTCTCCAGCACCCGGTCCCACGCCGTCGACGCCACCCGGGTCACCCCGAGGACCAGCATCGCGCTGATCGCGACCTCGGGCACGAACTCGTTCACCCGCACGATGCGGCCCACCACCAGCGAGGCCAGGATGATCAGCCCCAGACTCCACCAGGTCAGCCCCACCAGCACACTGAAGCCACTGGCCACCAGCACTCCAGCGACGACCGCGTTGACCCGGCGGATCCCGGTGGTCAGGGTGGAGTAGAGCGTCACCTGCACGACCAGCAGCGCCGTCAGCGGAGCGGTCAGCGGCGCCGCCTCGGTGCTCAGATGGCGGGCGACCACATAGGCGATCGTCGCGGCCGCGGTGGAGCGCAGCGCCTGGGCGACGGCGGGTTCACGGCCGCGCCGCACCAGCTCGGCCACCGGCGCGTTCACGGAGTCTCTGACAGCACGCACGCCCTGACCCTTCCCGCGCACGCCCCCGCCGGACCGCCGGCGGCTCCGATGGGGCCGTGTGGCCGAGAGCGGGGAGCGGCCGGGACGAGCGCGGACCGTGGCGGCCCGGGTACCCGTGGTTGTGCGCTACGGGGAAGGATGAGGTAGACACCTTCCCAGCGGGTCGATCGGCATTGGGGCCGCGCGACCGCTCGACTCACCGAACGGTTGTGCATGCCTTCTTCACCGTCCCGCCAGGAACCACTGCGGGCACCGACCACGACGGACGCGCCGCACGCGCGTCCACAGCACCACGGCATCTTCCTGGAGCCCCGCTACACCGTGGAACTGCCGCCCCTCCACGAAACCGAGGGGGACGAGGAGCCCACCATGGAGAGTCTCTTCGAGCGGCCCCAGAGCCGCCGCCGTACGCCTATCCAGCGCCGGGGATAGCCCCGGCGCCGTCCGGGGTGCCGTCGTCGTCCCAGACGACGCTGTAGTACTTGAGCCGCTCGTCCTCCGCGATCAGCCGCATGCCCACCGCCGTCATCACCCGCTGCGAAGCGGTGTTGCCGTGGTCGGTGTCGCCGCGGACGCGGAGGACGCCGCGCTCGCGCGCGAAGCGCAGCAGCCGGCGCAGCGACTCGGACGCGAACCCCCTGCCGTACGCCGACGGGATCAGGCCGTAGCCGATCGTCACGCTCAGCTCGTCGTCCGGGGCGCCGTGGAAGCCGACCCCGCCGATCGCGTGCCCGTCCTCGCGACGGCGGATCTCGTACGGGCCGAAGGGCCGCGGATCGCCGGTGATCGAACAGGTGGTCAGAAAGCGCCGGGCCCCCACCCTGTCGCCGTCGGTGGGGTAGCCGGGCGCCCACCGGTCGCCGTCCGCCGCTTCCCCTGCGGTCACCCGCTCGGCCTCCGGCGCGCTCAACGGGTGCAGTACGAGCCGCGCTGTCACAAGATCGTCCATGGCACGCAGACGTATCACACGCCCCCGTGACCGTCCCTCATGGGCCCCGGCGCCCGCCGGGGGGCTCGCTGGGGCCCGCTGGGGGCACGCCGTCAACATCGCGTCCATCCCTTCACGCCCCGTCCCGAACGGCGGCCGGCGGGCCGGATGCCCACCGGAGGTCCGCTGTCATCCGGTGGGCATCCGCCCCGCCGCGAGCGCCTCGGTGAGCGCCGCGTGGTCGGCCGCGTTCCTGGCGGCGTAGCGCAGGGCGAACTCGGCGAGCGCGCGGTCGAAGACGTCCGCGCCGCCGAGGTAGTGGGCGATGGCGATCCGGTCGCCGGAGCGGGCGTGGGCGCGGGCCAGGGCGGCGCCGCACAGCCGCGCGTGGGCGAGGAGCAGGGACGGCGCCATGTCCTCCACCTCGGCGGAGCCCTTCATGTCGCGCAGTTGGCGCCAGTAGAAGTGCCGGCCCTCGGGACCCGTCACCCAGCCGAGGAAGATGTCCCCCGCCGCCTGGAGCACACGCTGCCCCGAGACCACCCGGTGGCCCTGGTGGGCGTGGACGCTCTGCTGGAGATGGGGTTCGAGCACGGACCGCTCCGCCTCCTTGATCTGGAGGAACAGCGGGTCGCCGGCGTTCCTGCCCTCCAGCAGCACCAGATAGCAGCGCGTGCCGACGCTGCCGACCCCCACGACCTTGCGGGCCGCGTCCACGAAGCGGAACCGGTCGAGGATCAGCCGCCGCTCCTCGGGAAGGGTGCTGCGGTAGCCGATGAAGATCCGGCGCAGCGCGGCGTGCTCGATCCGGCCCAGGGGTTCCAGCAGCGGCGGGTCGGGGGTGATCCGGCGCTGTCCCCGCGCCGTGTCGGTCAGCCGCTCCAGCGCGTGCAGGCCGGTGCGCCGCCGGGCCCTGGCCGGCCCCGCCGCCATCCGCTCCCGCTGCCCCGCCCGGACCAGGGGCAGGATGTCGGCGGTGTCGATCCGGTCGTACCAGACGTCGAGTTCACCGAGGGGAGCCAGCCGCCGCATCGATGTCCGGTACGAGGCGGCCGCGGCCCCGGCCGCGCGGCGGGCGTGGTGCTCGGAGTGGCCGTTGTCGAGGGCGGCGACCGCGACGCTCGCCGCGAGCCGTTTCACATCCCATTCGAAGGGGCCCGGGAGCGTCTCGTCGAAGTCGTTGATGTCGAAGAGGAGCGCGCGCTCGGGGGAGGCGAACACACCGAAGTTCAGCAGATGCGCGTCCCCGCACAGCTGGACGGTCAGCTCCGTGCGCGGCTGGGCGGCCAGATCGGCGGTCATGACGGCGGCGGCGCCCCGCAGGAAGGCGAACGGGGAGGCTGCCATCCGCTCGTAGCGCAGCGGCAGCAGTCCGGGGACCCGCGCGGTGGCCTGCCGGGCCAGCACGACGAGCGGATCGAGCCGGTCGGCGCCGGGTATCCACAGCCCGTGCGAGGACCGCGACACCTGCTTGCGCGCGGCCCGGCCGCGCTCCGCCCGGTCGGCGGGAGTGGTCATCACGGCCCCTCTCGCCGCGTCGGCCAGCCACGGCACAGCTGGTCAGCTCAGCATCCCGCCCCGGGGACGGGGCAGCCCGGCGTGACGTCCGTTCGAGTGAGCCCGCACAACGAGCCCCTATTCATGTGTTCGTATGATCACCACCGCATTCGGGGAACGGGGCGTGTCGTCCGGCCCTGCGTGGCATGCTCGACAAGCGCTCCCACCGGGGACGAAACCCGGTGCGCGCAGGCCGATTGGGGGAGGTCGAATGAATCGTGGCCGGAACTCCGCGGACGCGTCCGCGGCCCACGAGGACGCTCCCCACGCCGGACCGGAGTGCCGGGCGCTGCGCCGTGGGCGGCTGCTCGCGACCGCGACCGAACTGTTCACCACACGCGGCTACCCGGCCACGTCCGTCGAGCGGATCTGCGGCACCGCCGACCTCCCCGTCCGCGCGTTCTACGAGGAGTTCGAGAGCCGGGAGTCGCTGCTGATCGCGCTGCACAACGGTGTGGCCCGCGCCGGGATGGAGGCCGCGCTGACGGTCCTGAGCGATCCCCGGCTGGAGGCCGCCGAGGCCCGCGTGAGGATCACCGGGATGGGCCGCGCCTACGTCGAGGCCGTCACCGACGGGGCCGCGGCCACCCGGATAGCGTTCGTCGAGGTCATCGGGGCCGGGCGGGCGGTGGAGGAGCAACGGCTGCTCTGGCGCGGACTGTGGAGCGACTTCCTCACCGCCGAGGCGGAGCGCGCCGTCGCGCGCGGCGAGGCCCCGGCGCGCGACTACTCCCTCGCCATGGTCGCGCTCACCGGCGCGGGCAACGAACTGGTGGCGCACTGGACCCGGCACAGCGCCTCCTTCTCCCGGGAGCTGCTGGCCGACGAACTGATCCACCACGCTCTGGCCACCCTCGGCATCCCCGCGGGCGACGGATCCGCGGCCGGTACCCGCGCGGACGAAGGGAATTGACGCCATGACCACACTCTGGCACCAGGTCCTGCGGACCATGTCCCAGCCCGGGGCCTCCCCGGACGACGATCTCCTGGCGCGCGCCGCGGCGGACATCGCGCTGCGCGACCATCCGCATCCCCCCGCCGACGCCGAGACCGTCCTGGAGATCGCGCGCGCCGAATTCGCCGCCGTCCTCACGGCCGGCCAGGCGCAGGCGGCGCTGGACCACGCCCGGGGGGCGGCCGGGCCCGAGGCCGGACCGCCCCACTGACGCGCGCGGCGTGACCTGTCCGTACGGGCGGTTAGCCTGTGAGCACGATGAACCGTTTGACGACACCCTGGGGCGACTTCGGCCTCACCCGATTCCCCGACCATCCCCGCGAGACGCTGCGCGCGTGGGACGCCGCCGACGACTACCTGCTGCGTCACCTCGCCGGGACCGACACCGCCGAACCCACGGACCTGTCGGGCACGGTGGCCGTCGTGGGGGACCGGTGGGGCGCGCTCACCACGGCGCTGGCCGCCCGGCGGCTCGAAGGGCCCGCCACCGGCCGGCTGGTCCAGATCACCGACTCCTGTCTGACCCAGCGGGCGACCCGCGCCAACCTCGCACGCGCGGGCGTCGCCGAGGACACCGTACGGCTGCTCTCCGCCCGCGACACCCCGCCAGAGCGGATCGACGTCCTGCTGGTCCGGGTCCCCAAGAGCCTGGCGCTGCTGGAGGACCAGCTGCACCGGCTGTCCCCGGCCGTCCACGCCGGGACCGTCGTGATGGCCACCGGACGGGTCACCGAGATCCACACCTCCACCCTGAAGCTGTTCGAGCAGATCCTCGGCCCGACCACGACGTCCCTCGCGGTCAGAAAGGCGCGACTGATCTTCTGCGCGCCCGCGCCGGGCCGGGCGCGCACCCCCGGACCCTGGCCGCTCCGCTACGCACTGCCCGACGGGATCGGCTCCATGTCCGGCCGTACCGTCGTCAACCACGCGGGGATCTTCTGCGCGGAACGGCTCGACATCGGCACCCGCTTCCTGCTGCGCCACCTGCCGGAGCGCCGGGGCTCCGAGCACGTCGTCGACCTCGGCTGCGGCAACGGCGTGGTCGGCACCGCCATGGCGCTGGACAACCCGGCGGCCCGGGTGACCTTCATCGACGAGTCGTTCTCCGCGGTCGCCTCGGCCGAGGCGACCTTCCGCGAGAACACCGGCCCGGACGCGGCGGCCGAGTTCGTCCTCGGCGACAGCCTCACGGACGTGCCGGCGGAATCCGTCGACCTCGTGCTGAACAATCCGCCGTTCCACACCCACCAGGCGACGACCGACGCGACCGCCTGGCGCATGTTCACCGGCTCCCGCGCGGCGCTGCGCCCCGGCGGGGAGCTGTGGGTCGTCGGCAACCGCCACCTCGGGTACCACGTCAAGCTGCGGCGCCTCTTCGGCAACTGCGAGACCGTCACCAGCGATCCGAAGTTCGTCATCCTGCGGGCCGTCAAGCGCTGAACGGGGCCGGACCCCGGCTCCGTCGCAGCTGCCGGGGGACGAGCGGGTGAGGATTGTAAATGCGAGGCCATCCGGCCTATCTTGTCGCACATGCAGTCCTACACGATCGGTCAGGCCGCCCGGCTCCTCGGGGTGAGTCCGGACACCGCGCGCCGCTGGGCCGACGCCGGACGCGTCGAGACCCATCGGGACGAGAGCGGGCGCCGGCTCATCGACGGCCGGGCGCTCGCGGCCTTCTCCGTCGAGGTCGCGCAGACCGGAGGTACGGGCGAGGACGACGTCTCGTACACCTCGGCACGCAACGCGTTCCCCGGCATCGTGACCGCCGTCAAGCTCGGTGATGTCGCGGCCCAGGTGGAGATCCAGGCGGGACCGCACCGGATGGTCTCGCTGCTCACCCGGGAGGCCGTGGAGGAACTGGGCCTGGAGGTCGGCATGCGGGCCACCGCCCGGGTGAAGTCCACCAATGTGCACATCGACCTGACGTGACCGCGCGGCATCGCCGGTCCTTCGGCGCCGTCGTCCCCCCATCATCCGCTCACGGGTCCCTCCGGGCCCGTACCGCCAAGGAGTCCGCCGCCATGCCTTCCGCTCCTGCCCTCGGCCCCACCCGTCGCCGCGCCGCCGCCACGCTGCTCACCGCCGCCCTGCTGATACCGCTGGCCGCCTGTGGCGGGAACGACGACGGCGAGAAGGACTCCGGCGCCAAAACCGGCGCGTCCGCGAGCGGGGACGTTCCCGCGGCCAAGCTGACCGTGCTGGCCGCCGCGTCGCTGACCGATGTGTTCAAGACGGCGGGCGCCGCGTACGAGAAGGAGCACCCGGGCACGAAGCTGGCGTTCTCCTTCGCCGGTTCGCAGGAACTGGCCGCCCAGGTCAAGCAGGGCGCCCCGGCCGACGCGCTGGTCACCGCCGACACCAAGACCATGGACGGGCTGAAGTCCGACACCGGCACCCCGAAGGTCATCGCCAAGAACCGGCTGGTGATCGCCACAGGTGAGGGCAACCCGCAGAAGATCGAGAGCCTCAAGGACCTCGCCGACACCAAGGTGAAGGTGGTCCTGGCCGCCTCCGAGGTGCCCGTCGGCCGCTACAGCGCGCAGGTGCTGGACGCCCAGAACATCAAGGTGAAGCCGGTCTCCCAGGAGCCGAGCGTGCGCGCCGTGCTCAGCAAGGTCGAACTGGGCGAGGCGGACGCCGGCATCGTCTACAAGACCGACGCCGCCACCGCGACCGACAAGGTCGACGCCATCGAGATCCCGGACGCGCAGAACGCCATCGCCGACTATCCGGCCGCCACCCTCAAGACGTCCAAGAACAGCGAGGCCGCCGCCGCGTTCGTCACCTGGCTCAGCGGAGCCGAGGCGCAGAAGATCCTCCGGGCCGCCGGATTCCAGCAGCCGTAGGGCCTGTCCGCGAAGTCCGCGCGCAGGGGCCGTCCGCCGATCCGGCCGGACGGCCCCTCCCCGCCCCCGCCCCCGTGCCCGCCGCGCCGCCCGAGCCCAGGAATCCCGATGAGACGCCTCCGTACCCGTACCGGCAGGCCCGGTGTCCCCGTCGCCCTGGCGGTGCCCGCGCTGCTCGCGATCGCGTTCCTGCTGCTGCCCCTGCTCGGCATCCTCGCCCGCACCTCCTGGGCCGACCTCGGTACGCATCTGACCAGCCCGGAGGTCGTCCAGGCGCTGAAGCTGTCGCTCCTCGTCTCGTTCTGGGCGCTCGGACTCTCGCTGGTGCTCGGGGTGCCGCTGGCCTGGCTGCTGGCCCGGGTCCCGTTCCCCGGTAAGTCGCTCGTCCGCACCCTCGTCCTGCTGCCCATGGTGCTGCCGCCCACCGTGGGCGGCGTCGCGCTGCTGCTCGGCTTCGGCCGCCGGGGGCTGCTGGGCCCCTGGCTGGAGGACACCTTCGGGATCACCCTGCCGTTCCACACCTCGGGCGCCGTGATCGCCGCGACCTTCGTCGCGATGCCCTTCCTGATCATCAGCCTCGAAGGCGCCCTGGCCGGACTGCGGCCCGCCTACGAGGAGACCGCCGCCTCGCTGGGCGCCTCGCCCTTCCGGGTGTTCCGCACCGTCACCCTGCCCATGGTCGCCCCCGGTCTCGCCGCCGGCGCCGCGCTGACCTGGGCGCGGGCACTCGGCGAGTTCGGGGCCACCATCACCTTCGCCGGGAACCTCCCCGGCACCACCCAGACCCTGCCGCTCCAGGTCTATCTGCTGCTCCAGGACTCACCGGAGGCCGCGACCTCCGTCTCGCTGCTGCTCCTCGCGATCGCCATGGCCGTGCTGATCGCCCTGCGCGGACGCTGGACCGGCGGAACGGCGGACCGCCGGGCGGACCGGGGCCCCGTAGCCGAGGACACCGACCCGGACGCGGGCGCCGGGACCGCCGACCCCGCGAAGCCGGCCGGGTCCACGCGGAAGCCCGCCGGGTCCGCGGAGCCCACCGGGCCGCCCGTGCCCACCGGGCCGCCGGAGCCCGTCGAGCGCTGGCCCCTGCACGCCGAGGTCACCGGCTTCAACCGGCTCACCCTGGAGGCCGAACCCGGTACCACCATCGCCGTCGTCGGCCCCAACGGCGCCGGGAAGACCACCCTGCTGCGCGCCCTCCTCGGCCTGACTCCGCGCGCCCACGCCGCGCTGCGCCTCGGCGGCCTCGACGTCACCTCCCTGCCGCCGCACCGCCGCCGCGTCGCCTGGGTCCCGCAGAACGGGGCCCTCTTCCCCCATCTGACCGCCCTTGCCAACACGGCGTACGGGCTGCGCGCCCACGGCGTCCCGCGCGCCGAGGCCCGCCGCGCCGCGCAGGAGTGGCTCGACCGGCTCGGCGTCGGCCATCTCGCCCACCGCAGACCGCACCAGGTCTCGGGCGGCCAGGCGCAGCGCGTCGCCCTGGCCCGCGCGCTCGCCGCCCGGCCCCGGCTGCTGCTCCTGGACGAACCCCTCGCCGCCCTCGACCAGACCACCCGCGCCCACGTACGGCACACCCTGCGCGCCCACCTCGACCGCTTCGGCGGGGTCTGCCTGATCGTCACCCACGATCCGGTCGAGGCCGTCTCGCTGGCCGACCGGGTCCTCGTACTCGACGACGGACAGGTCGTCCAGGACGCCCCGCCCGCCGACGTGACCCGTAACCCGCGCTCCCCGTGGGTGGCGCGCATGCTGGGCCGCAACGCCTGGCCCGGCACCTTCGGACCCGGCGGCCTCGGCCTCGCCGGGGGCGGCCGGCTGATCGTCGCCGAGCCCCTGGCCGAGGGCACGGCCGCGCTGGCGGTCATCGCCCCCGAGGCCGTGTCCGTACACCGGGAGCGGCCCGGCGGCAGCCCCCGCAACGTCTGGCCCGGAACGGTACGGGAGATCACCGCCCTGGGCAGCAGGCTGCGCGTCCTGATCGCCTCGGACGAGGCCCCCGACCTCGTCGCCGAGATCACCCCCGAGGCCGCCGCCGAACTCCGGCTGGCCGACGGCGTGTCCGTCTGGACCGGCGTCAAGGCCACCGAGGTCACCGTCGTCGCCCTCTGACTCCCGGGCAACACGGTCCGACGCGTGCCCGAAGGCGCTCCCGTCAGCAACAAGGTTGTCGTGTCCACACTTCCTCACCAGGTACAACACGGCCTGCCCTCGGGCCACATGGTCGTCTGCGGCGACGACACCCTCGCCCACCGGCTCGCGGACGAGCTGTGCGACGTCTACGGCGAGCGGGTCGTGCTGGTCGTGCCGCCCGTACGCGCCTCCCGGCTCCCGCCCACCCCGGTCGCCGGACTGGGCAGGGCCACGGCCTTCTTCGGACGGATGTCGGCGGCCATGGCCCGCACGGCGGCCACGCTCCCTGAAGCCGACCCGCAGGACCCCGGGAGACGGACCGGACCGCTCCTCCTGGAGTCCGCCGAACTCGACGAGGGCGTCCTCGTCGAAGCCGGCGTGGCGGACGCCGCCGCGCTCGCCCTCGTCCATGACGACGACGAGACCAACATCAGGGCCGCGCTCGCGGCCCGCCGGCTCAACCCCCAACTCCGCCTGGTCATCCGGCTCTACAACCGCAAGCTCGGTCAGCACCTGGAAGCCCTCCTCGACCAGGCGGCGGCCGTCGCCGTACCCGGTCTGGACACCGCCGCCCTCGACGCCACCACCACCGTCCTCTCGGACGCCGACACGGCGGCCCCCGCGCTGGCCGCCACCGCCGTCGCCGGCACCAGCAAGGTGATCAGGGCCGACGGCCTGCTGCTGCGCGCCGTGGAACGCAACCCGCCCGGCCCCGGCGAGGTGGCCGATCCCGGGCTCTGCACCCTCGCACTGCTCTCCTCCACCACCAACGACCCCGCGGGCGAAGAGGGTTCGGACAGCAGCGGGCAGGACGGCCCGGCGCTGCTGCCCGACGACGCGAGCGCCGCCGCCGCCACCGGGCGCGGCACGGTCGTCCTGGAGGCCGTGTCGCACGCGGGCCCCGATCTGTCGCCGCGCTCGCTCTCCGGCCGGGGCGCGCCGCTCGCCTCGCTGTTCTCGCGGCGGCTGCGCTGGTCCATCGCCGGCGTCCTCGCCGCCGTGCTCGCGCTCGCCGTCACCTCCTGGCTGGTCACCGACGACCGCTTGCTGGCCGCGACCTACCACACGCTGCTCGATCTCTTCGCGATCGGGGACCCCGCCGTCGGCGAGACCGCCGACCGGCAGATCCTGCAACTCCTCTCCATGGTCACCGGACTGCTGCTGCTCCCGGTCGTGCTGGCCGCCGTCCTGGAGGCGCTGGGAACCTTCCGTACGGCCTCCTCGCTGCGCCGGCCGCCGCGCGGGCTCTCCGGCCACGTCGTCCTGCTCGGACTGGGCAAGATCGGCACCCGGGTGCTGGTACGGCTGCGCGAACTCGAAATCCCCGTGGTCTGCGTGGAGGAGGACCCCGAGGCGCGCGGCATCGCGCTGGCCCGCGGCCTGCGCGTCCCCGTCGTCCTGGGCGATGTCACCCAGGAAGGCGTGCTGGAGGCGGCCAAGATCCAGCGGGCACACGCCCTGCTCGCCCTCACCAGCGCCGACACGACCAACCTGGAGGCCGCGCTGTACGCCCGCTCCGTCGCGCCCGGGCTGCGGGTGGCGCTGCGGCTGTACGACGACGACTTCGCGACCGCCGTCTACCGCACCCTGCGCGCCGCCCACCCCGGGGCGCTCACCCGCAGCCGCAGCGTCTCCACCCTCGCCGCCCCGGCCTTCGCGATCGCCATGATGGGCCGCCAGATCCTCGGCGCCATTCCGGTCGAGCGCCGGGTGCTGCTGGTCGCCGCCATCGACGTGGCGGGCCATCCGCGCCTGGAGGGCCGTACGGTCGGCGAGGTGTTCCGGCCGGGCGCCTGGCGGATCATCGCGATGGACTCCGCCGCCCCCGGGGACCGGCTGGCCGATCTGTCGGACGCCCGCCCCGACGCCGAGGGACCGCGGCCTCCCGGGCTCGTCTGGGACCTGGACCCCGGCTATGTGCTGCACGCGCGGGACCGGGTCGTGGTCGCGGCCACCCGCCGGGGCCTGGCCGAGCTGCTCGGCCGGCAGTCCGGCGCCACGCCCCGGCGGACGCCGGGCTCCGCCGCGCCGTGACCCCGGCACCTGGGATGCGGCCGGGGCGGGCGGGCACGAGAATGGCGACCACCGGACGAACGAGGAGGCGGCATGGACGCGGAGCCCGCTGCGCAGCCGGATCACGAGGGCGTGACCCCCGACCGGCTGCTGCACACCGGAGCCTGTGAAGAGGTGACGCCCGAGGATCTGGTGCTGGCCTCCGGCCGGGACCTCACCCCCGAGACCCTCGAATGGGCCCGGCGCAGACTGGCCGAGCGGGGCCGCGCGGCCATCGAGGAGCAGCTGCCCTGACGCCCGCACGACCCGTACGCCCCTGACGACCCGCACCACCCCGCGTGCCCCGCCGCTGCCGAGCGGCGGGGCACGCCGCGCGTGGTGTGCCGAAGCCCGGTCCGGCCGCCGCCCCTCCGGCCCGCTGATCGAATCCGTAAGCCCATGTCCTCCCGCTCGTCACCGAACTCGCCTACTCTGCCTCCTGGTTGACATGCCCCACACATGCGCAACAGGAGGAACACGGGATATGGCAAAGCTTCTTCGCGCCGCGCTGGCGGCCGGCGCGGTCACCGCGCTCGCCCTCACGGCCACTCCGGCGAACGCCGCCGACCCCGGCGGGCTGCCGTTCCCGGCGGCCACCGGGGTCGGCGTCCACAACTCGTACGAGAAGGCCACCTTCCCGTACTTCGCCGATGCCCTGGACTCCGGTGCGGGAATGCTCGAAATCGACGTCTGGACCAATGTCTTCGGCGCGTCCTGGCGGGTCTCGCACTCCAACCCGGTCGGCAACGACAACAACTGCGCGAACGCCACCAACACCGCGCAGCTGCGCACCAACGCCAAGAACCGGGACCTGGCCGGCTGCCTCTCCGACATCAAGGTCTGGCACGACGCCAACCCGGGCCACCGGCCCATCGTCCTCAAGCTGGAGATGAAGGACGGCTTCCTGGGCACGTCGGGCCGCGGCCCCGCCGCCCTCGACGCGCTGCTGGGGAGCAAGCTCGGCGACGCGCTCTACCGCCCCGCCGACCTGGTGGGCGGCCACAGCGACCTCGACACGGCGGTCCGGGCGGGCGCCTGGCCCACCCGCTCCCAGCTCGCCGGCAAGTTCATCGTCGAACTCATCCCCGGCACGGTGGAGGAGTCCAATCCGCTCGACACCCTGTGGACCGACCGTGAGTACGCGATGTACCTGCGCGACCTCAAGGCGGCCGGCCGGCTGGGCGAGGCCGCGGCCTTCCCGGCCGTCCACAACGCCGCCGCCGGCGACCCCCGCACCCGGTACACGGACGCGGGGATCAGACCGTGGTTCGTCTTCTTCGACGGTGACGCCTCCGCCTACGCCGCCGCCGGGTTCGACACCTCCTGGTACGCCCAGCGCAACTACTACCTGCTGATGACCGACGCGCACAACGTCGCGCCCGCCATCGACGGCACCAACCCCACCGAGCAGCAGGCCCGTGACCGGCTGGACCTGCTGGCCGGGAGGAACGCGAGTCTGATCTCGGCGGACTGGCGGGCGCTGACGACCGTGCTCGCCACGGTCGTGCCGCGCGGCGCCGCCGGGTAACGCGCCCCCGCGACGGCGGCCGGAGGGCTCCCGGGGCGGGTCCACCCACCGCCCCGGGAGCCGTGCCGTCCGCCGCGGGACCGCCTGGGGCGGCCCCGCGGGTTCCTCAGCCTCCGTCCTCGGCCCCGCCGCCCTCCGCGCCCCTGCCATGCGCCGCCAGCACGGTGTCCACCGTGTCCGCGTCCGCCGCCCGCTTGTCCACCCGGTAGCGCAGCACCCGCGCGAAGCGCAGGGTCACCCCCGCCGGGTAGCGGGAGGAGCGCTGGAGACCGTCGTAGGCGACCTCGACGACCAGCTCGGGCCGTACGGTCACGGTGAACCCGTCGTCCCGTACCGCCAGCTCCCGCAGCCGCTCCGTCTGCCAGGCCAGCGTCGCGTCCGTCAGCCCCTTGAAGGTCTTGCCGAGCATCACGAACGAACCGTCCTCCCGCCGCGCGCCGAGATGCAGGTTCGAGAGCCTGCCGGTGCGCCGGCCGTGCCCCCACTCGGCCGCCAGCACCACCAGATCCAGGGTGTGCACCGGCTTGACCTTCAGCCACCCCGCGCCGCGCCGGCCCGCGCTGTACGGGGCGTCGAGCGCCTTGACGACCACCCCCTCGTGGCCCCGGTCCAGCGTGTCCCGCAGGAACGCCTCGGCGGCCGGGGCGCCCTCGTCCGTGACCACGATCCGGCGGACCCGCATCGACTCGGGCACCAGCTCAGCCAGCGCCGTGTGCCGGTCCGCGCAGGGCAGGTCGAGCAGATCCTCACCGTCGGCCGCGAGCACGTCGAAGAAGACCGGTGACAGCGGCACCGCCCGCGCCGCCGACTCCACGTCGCCGCGCGAACCGACCCGGCCCGCGACCTCCTGGAAGGGGCGCGGCCTGCCCTCCGGGTCCAGCGCGATGACCTCGCCGTCCAGCA
This sequence comes from Streptomyces sp. NBC_01429, assembly GCF_036231945.1. Taxonomy (NCBI): domain Bacteria; kingdom Bacillati; phylum Actinomycetota; class Actinomycetes; order Kitasatosporales; family Streptomycetaceae; genus Streptomyces; species Streptomyces sp. NBC_01429. Next base: position 7,477,018 of record NZ_CP109599.1, read on the forward strand.
CGAAGCGGTCGCCGTTCAGCGCCAGCGCCACCGCCGTCACCTCGGGCAGCCGCTCGGTGATGTCGTCGAGCGTGCGGGTGAAGATCCGCACCGCCGCGCCCTCCCGGTGCACCTGCACCCGGATACCGTCGAGCTTCTCCTCGACGGCGCACCCCCCGAGCCGCCCGATCGCGTCCGAAACCCCCGTGGCGCTCTGCGCGAGCATGGGCAGCACGGGGCGGCCCACGGTGAGCAGGAACTCCTCCAGCACGTGCGGACCCTCGGCCAGCAGCCGCTCGGCCACCGGCCGCAGCGACCCCGCCAGCATCACCGCCCGCCGTACCGCGTCGGGCCTGGCCCCCGACGTCTCGGCGAGCGCCTCGACGGCCACGGCGTCCAGCGCGCCCTGCCGGATCTCGCCCGAGATCAGCCCCACGAGGAACCGCTGCTCCTCCTCGGTCGCCGCCGCCAGCAGCTCCTGGACCAGCCGGCGGCGCTCACCCTGGGCGCCCGGCCCGGCGACCGCGGCGAGCGCGGTGAAGGTCTCGTCCACCCGGTGCACGGTCAGCGTCGCCCGGCCGGCCGGCGGGGGCGGGTCCTTCAGCGCGTTCCAGCCGACCCCGATCCGGCCCTGGGGCAGCCGTCCGGCCAGGTACGGGATGACGACGGGCACGTCGTCGGGGCCCGCGGTCCGGAAGACTCCGGCCAGCAGGGAGATCTTCCGGGACCGCGCGGACGTCCCGGCGACTTCCCCCGATACATGGGCGAGCGGTGCCAACAGCATGGTTCCATCGTCCAACGCCGGACCCCGCCGCGCGCGCCGGGCCGACCGGACGGCCGAGGGGCCCGGCGACGCCGGCCCCCCCGTACGCCGGTGTCAGCCCACCGGGTTCCAGCCGTCGGTACCGGACAGATACGCGGCGGCGGTGTACTCGCCCGCCTGGGCGGCCGTGAGCTGCGGACGGTTGGCGTTGACGGTCGCGCCGGGCCCGGTGTTCGCGTACTCGTGGAACCGCGCCGACTTCCACGGGAAGGTGCCGAAGTCGGTCCACGGAGCGGCGACCCGTACCGCCGCGGGCAGCGCGGTGTCACGGATCACCAGCTGGCCGACGGCGTCGGCGGTGGGGTGCCAGGGACGGCCGAGGGAGAACGTGTTGGCCGCCGCCGGGCTGGAGATGGTGGAGCCGGTGATGAGGATCCCGTACTTCTTGGCGGAGTTGGTGTTCGGAGCGGCGAGGTAGCCGTTGTTGCCGCCCGCCGCCGCGCCCCGGTCGCGCAGCGTGATGTTGACCCGGTCGTAGACGGCGGTGGCGTCGCCGAAGATGAAGTCGACGTCACCGCTGATGAAGGAGTTGCGGAAGTACTGGCGGTACTGGCCGGTCGCGGACGGCGACCAGTTGAGGACCGTGTCCTGATGGCCGATGAACCGGTCGTTGCGGAAGATCTGGCGGTCGCCCTGCGCGGTGACCGCCACCGCCTGGGTGTCGGTGATGTCCGGGTGCTCGGAGCGCAGCCAGGTGTTCTGGACGGTGACCCCGGTGACGGTGAGGCTGTTGGCCGCGAAGGTGGCGGTGGCGCTGCCCCGGGTGCCGTACGTGGTGCCGTCGGGCTTCCTGGTGCCCGCCGCGTTGTCGTACGTGATCACGATGTCCTCGGCGTTTCCGGTGTCGCCCTTGATCGTCAGCCCCGTCCTGCTCGTCGGGACGTTGATGACCTCCCGGTACGTGCCCTTGGCGATCGAGACCGTGTCACCGGCGGCGGAGGCGTCGATCGCGGCCTGCACGGTGCGGTACTGGGCGGAGCCGTCGGCGGCGACGGTGCGGGTGGTGGCCGCGACCGCCTTCGCGGCGGGGGCGGGGACACCGGCGGCGACAGCCGTGCTCGTCGTACCGGCGGCGGTCAGCACCCCCGCGCCCGTGGTGGCGGCCAGCGTGGCCGGCAGGTCCTTGGCCGAGGACTCCAGTCCGGCGGTGAGCGTGGGGGCCCAGTTCACGCTGGTCTTCAGCTGCTTGGACGAGTCGGCCACGGCGTTGTAGGCGGCGGCCAGGTCCGTCACCGTACCGTCGACCATGTTGCCGGTGCCCGCGACGGCGCCGGTGCCGTCGCCGCTCAGCAGCTGGGAGATCTTGCGGTCGCTGGACAGCTTCCAGTAGTTCTTCTCGGCCACCACCTGCGCTCCGGCACGGGAGTTGATGGTGTAGCTGTGCGCGTAGCCGTTGGCCTTGGTGGTGTCGTAGTAGTTGTTGTAGATGTGCACCTGGCCGATCCGGGTCAGCGGGGCGCGCTGGGTGATGCCGGTGTAGACGTTGTGGTGGATGGAGATACGCAGCGCGCTCGCGTTGTCCGTGTCGCTGGAGCCGATCAGCGTCGTCTTGTCGTGGTTGGTGAAGCGGTTGCGCTCCACGGTGACCAGGTCCGAGCCCTTGGTGATGTCCAGCAGGCCGTCGTGCACCTGGAACTTGCGGTCGAAATAGGTCTTCGACGCGCTGTCGAGCGTCGGACCGTCGCCGAACGTGTTGTGGTCCACCCAGACGTGGGTGGCGCCGCGCAGCGTGAGCGCGTCGTACTCGGAGTTCCAGTTGCCCGTGGACCCGTCGGTCGGGTCCCACTGCGGGAAGCAGTCCTCGGGGCTGTTGAACGTCAGATCGCGCACGATGACGTTGTCGACGTTCTTGAGGACCAGCGCGCCGCCGAGGATCTTGGCGTTCGACCCGGGGACCCCCACGATCGTCGTGTTCGAGGGGACGTTGATCTGGACGTTCTTCGCCTGCTTGGCCGCGGCGGCGACCCGGGCGGTCTCCTGGGTGCCCGAGGGCACCTTCGTCCGGCCCCAGGTGGCGGGGTCGTACGCCGTCAGATACGCGGAGAGGGAGTACCCCGTGCCCGAGGCGTAGTCGGCGCAGCCCAGGGCCGCGCCCGTGCCGTCGGTGTTGGCGTCGATCGTGCCCTTCACCTGGATGATCCTGGGGGTGGTGTCGGTCGCCGAACCGAGCGCCGCCACCAGCTGGGCCCGGGTGGTGACCGTCACGACCTGCGTGGCCGCCGCGCCTCCGGTCGTACCGGTGCCACTGGCGGCCCAGCCGTCCTTGGCGGGCAGGGTCTGGTGCGCCAGGTCGGCCGCGGCGCTCGCGCCCGTCGCCAGCGGGATCGCGCCCAGCCCGGCGGCCACCACGGCGGCGGCGGAGAACAGGGCCGTACGGCGGGCGAACCGCGACCGGCGGTGCCCGGCGGGAGCGGGGGGCCGCGGGCCGCGCGGCCGCGGTGCGGCCCGCGGATCCGGCGGACTCTGCGGATTCAGCCGGTTCTGTGGGTTCTGTCGCGAGAAGAGTGGATTGGGCACCTGGCAACGTCCTTCATCAGGGGGGAACTTCACCCCTCAGTGGGCGCCGTCGCACAGAAGGTTGCCGTCCGATCAACCGGCGTCACCGCCACGCCCTCGGCGGTGCGCATTCCGCCCGACACTCCTCCCGCCCCGTACACACCCCACGGGCTGGCGGCCATACTGGAAGGTCAGGGGAGGGCGCGGCGAGGGTTACGGGGGGCGACAGCACGCGATGGCGGAAAGCAGGCTGATCCAGGGCCGTTACCGGCTGCTCGATCTCATCGGGCGCGGCGGCATGGGCGAGGTGTGGCGGGCGCGCGACGAGTCGCTCGGGCGGCAGGTCGCGGTCAAGTGCCTGAAGCCGCTGGGGCCGCAGCAGGACCGCTCCTTCACCCGCATCATGCGGGAGCGGTTCCGGCGCGAGGCCCGGGTCGCTGCGGCCCTCCAGCACCGGGGCGTCACCGTCGTCCACGACTTCGGCGAGTACGAGGGGGTCCTCTATCTCGTCATGGAGCTGCTCGAAGGGCGCAACCTCAGCCAGCTGCTGGAGGACCGGGCCAGGGACGCGGACCACGACCCTGCGGCGGACCCGGACGGCACCGGCGGGCGGTCGGCGGAGACGGCCGAGGGGCGGCGGCAGCGCCCGCTGTCCGTGCCCGAGGTCGTCGACATCGCCGAGCAGGTCACCGACGCCCTCGCCTACACCCATGAACAGGGCATCGTCCACCGGGACCTCAAGCCCGCCAACATCATGCGGCTCACCGACGGCACGGTGAAGATCTGCGACTTCGGCATCGCGCGCCTGGGCCACGACATCGGATTCACCTCCCGGCTCACCGGCACGGGCGTCGCCATGGGCACCCCGCACTACATGTCGCCCGAACAGATCTCCGGCGGCCAGGTCGACCACCGCAGCGACCTCTACTCGCTGGGGTGCGTGCTGTACGAGATCGCCACCGGAGCGCCCCCGTTCGACCTGCCCGACACCTGGTCGGTCCTGGTCGGACACCGCGACACGACCCCCGAGCCGCCGAGCGCGCTCCGCGCGGAACTGCCCGGCTCCTTCGACCGGATCGTCCTCGGCCTGCTCGCCAAGACCCCCGAGGGGCGCCCCGCCGACGCGGCAGACCTGCGGCGCGCGATGGCCGAGGCGCGTACCGAGGCCGGACCGGCCGGCCGGCTCGCGCTCCCCGGCCCCCACGCGCGGCCCGCCCTGGCGGCGGGACCCGCGCCGTACCTCCGGGGCGGCGCCGACCCCCTGCCGCTGCCCGACTGGACCCGGTCCATGACCACCGGCCACAAGGCGATCGGCGTGTCGGAGCTGCGGTCCTCTCCGCCCGATCACACATCGGGCCTGACCGGCGAGTGGACCCGGCCCGCCGACCCGCGCGCCACCATCGCCACCCCCGCGAGCACCGCGCGCCCGACCCCGCAGCCGGAGCAGCTCGCCGCCCTCACCGCCCGGCACAACGCCGGTCTCAGCCTCGGCCGGCTCGGCCGCTGGGAGGAGGCGGGCGAGGTGCACCGCGCGGTCGCCGCCGAGCGCGCGCACACCCTCGGCCCCGACCATCCCGACACCCTCGGCAGCCGGTACGAGGTCGGGTTCACGCTCAGCAGGACCGGCCGGACGGCGGACGCCCTGCGCGAGTTCTCCACGGTCGCCGAGGGCCGCGCGCGCACGCTCGGCGCCGACCATCCGGACACGCTCGCCGCCCGGCAGGAGACGGCGTACGCGCTCGGGCAGCTCGGCCGGCACTTCGAGGCCCACGAGGTCTTCGCCGCCGTGCTCGCCGCCCGCGAGCGCACCATGGGCCCCGACCACCCCGACACCCTGCGCTGCCGCCACAACCTGGCCTACAACCTCAGCAGGCTGGGCCGCCTGGCGGACGCCCACCGCCTCGCCCACGAGGTCGCCGTCGCGCGCTCCCGGGTGCTCGGGCCCGTCCACCCCGACACGCTGGTCAGCCAGTACGAGGTGGCCTACGCGCTCGGACAGCTGGGCCGCTGGCCGGAGGCGCTCTCGGTCTACCGCGAGGTCGCGGCGGGCCGCTCCCAGGCCCTCGGCGCCGACCATCCCGACACCCTCGCCGCCCGCTACGAGGTCGGCATCAGCCTGGGGCGGCTCGACCGCAGCGCGGAGGCGCTGGAGCTGTACCGCGGCCTGGTGGAGGACCGGAGCAGGGCCCATGGACCGCTGCACCCGGAGACCCTGCGGGCGCGCCACGGACTCGGCGTCAACCTGGGGCGGCTGGCCCGCTGGGAGGAGGCGCTGGCCGAGGCGCGCGACGTGTGCGCCGTACGGGAACGGGTGCTCGGCCCCGGCCATCCCGACACGCTCGTCAGCCACCGCGAGATCGCCGTCGGTCTCGGCTGGCTCGGCCGCTGGACGGAGGCCCTGACCGTCTACCGCGAGGTCGCCGACGCCCGCGCCCGCGTCCTCGGCCCGACCCACGCCGAGGCGCTGGCGAGCCGCGACGACGAGGCGCACTGCCTGGAGCAGCTGGGCAGGACGGCCGAGGCGGCGGCGCTCTACCGCCAGGTGGCGGCGTTGCGCCGGGGGCCCGGCCGCAGCCGCTGAGGCAGGCCGGGGCGGCTGCCCTTTTCGCAGCGGCCGGAAGACCTTTTCGCAGCGGCCGGTCGACCGGTTTCGAGGCGACTAGACGACCGGTCTATTCGTTCGCTAGGGTGAGTGCCATGCCGGTCGCCGCACGCAGTACAGACACCCGTCGCCACATCCTCGACACCGCCCAGCGGATCATGGCCCACAAGGGTTACTCCGCGGTCGGCATCAATGAGGTGCTCGCGGCGGCCGGCGTGCCGAAGGGGTCCTTCTACCACTACTTCACCTCGAAGGACGCCTTCGGCGAAGCGATGCTGAAGAGCTACTTCGAGGAGTACGTCGCCGATATGGACCGCGTCCTCGCGCGGTCCGGCCGGTCGGCCGCCGAGCGGCTGATGGCCTACTGGCAGCAGTGGCGGGAGACGCAGAGCGTCGATGAGTGCCAGGGCAAGTGCCTCGCCGTGAAGCTCGGCGCCGAGGTCGCCGATCTGTCGGAGCCGATGCGGCTGGTCCTGAAGGAGGGCACGGACGCGATAGTCGACCGCATCGAGCGGACGATCGCCGGTGGCGTCGAGGACGCATCGCTGTCGGTCGACGGCGACCCGCGCGGCGCGGCGCAGGCGCTCTACGGCATGTGGCTCGGCGCGAGCGTCATGGCCAAGATCCATCGCAGTCCCGCACCGCTCGACACCACCATGGCGGTGACCCGCCAGTTCCTGCATCTGTAGGAGTCCGCAGTTTCACCCCCGGCCGGAAGCGTGGGCATTCCTTTACCCATCGCTAGACGACCGGTCTACTCATAGGAGCGTCATGAAGGTTCTCATCGTTCTCACCTCGCACGACGAGCTCGGCGACACCGGCCGCAAGACCGGGTTCTGGCTGGAGGAGCTGGCGGCGCCGTACTACCGCTTCAAGGAGGCGGGCTGGGAGATCGTGCTCGCCTCTCCCCAGGGCGGTCGGCCGCCGCTGGACCCGAAGAGCAACGAGCCCGGCTTCCAGACCGAGCAGACCCGGCGCTTCGAGTCCGACGCGGAGGCGACCGCGGCGCTGGCGGACACCGTGCGGCTGGACTCGGTCGCGGCCGCCGACTTCGACACGGTCTTCTACCCCGGCGGCCACGGCCCGCTGTGGGATCTGGCCGAGGACGCCGATTCCGCGCGCCTGATCGAGACGACCCTGCGCTCGGGCAAGCCGCTCGCACTGGTCTGCCACGCCCCCGGCGTCCTGCGCCACACGGTCGACGAGGACGGCACACCGCTGGTCAGGGGCCGGAAGGTCACCGGGTTCACCAACTCCGAGGAGGCGGCGGTCGAGCTGACCGAGATCGTCCCCTTCCTCGTCGAGGACGAGCTGAAGAGCCTGGGCGGCAGCTACTCCAAGACCGGTGACTGGGAGCCCTACGTCGTGCGGGACGGTCTGCTGATCACCGGGCAGAACCCGGCCTCCTCGGGCCCGGCGGCCGTCGCCCTCATCGAGCTGGCCGGGAAGGCCGGCGCGTGAGCGCGTACGCCGCCACGCCCCGGTAGGGCGTGACGGATGCGGCCGGGGCGGGCCGGGCGGGCTCAGCGATCGGCGGCCCCGGCCGCCCTGTCGAGGTCGAAGTCGAGGGGCTGGGCCGCGTAGGTGATGCGTACGACGCCGTCGGCGTGCCGGTCCGTACGGGCCCGCACGCCGAAGACCTCGCGCAGGGTGCCGGGGGTGAGGACGTCCAGGACCGGACCCGCCGTCACGACGGTGCCCTCGTGCAGGACCACGAGGTGGTCGCAGAGCCTGGCGGCCAGGTCGAGGTCGTGCAGGACGGCGAGGGTGGTGGTGCCGGTGGCGCGGATCAGGTCCAGCAGCTCGAAGCGGGCGCGGATGTCGAGGTGGTTGGTGAGTTCGTCCAGGACCAGGAGCCGGGGGCGCTGCGCGAGTGCGCGGGCGAGCAGGACGCGCTGGCGTTCGCCGCCCGACAGCGAGGCGTAGTCCCGTTCGGCCAGCGGGCGCACACCGCAGCGGTCGATCGCGTCGGCGACGGCCGCGCGGTCGTCGACGCCGTCGCGGCCGAGGAGGCCGTGGTGCGGCATGCGGCCCAGAGCGACGATCTCGGCGGCCGACAGCCCGGTCGTGTTGCCGGTGGAGTCCTGGAGGACGGCGGCGGTACGGCGGGCGGCGGCGCGGGCGGACAGGGCCCACACATCGTCGTCGCCGACGCGGACCGCGCCGCCCGCCGGGCGCAGCGAGCGGTAGACGGCGCGCAACAGGGTTGATTTTCCGCTGCCGTTGGGGCCGACGAGCCCGACGATGTCGCCCTTGCCGGCCGCCAGGCTCACGCCGTGCAGGATCGGCGTGCGGTCCAGGATGATGTGGAGCTGGTCCACGGTCAGTTTCATGCGGTGTCCAGGCCCTTGTTGCGGCGCAGCAGCCAGATGAAGAACGGCGCGCCGAGGAGGGCGGTGAGGATGCCCAGCGGCAGTTCGTTGGGACGGTTGAGCGTGCGGGAGAGCAGGTCGACGACGACGAGGTAGACCGCTCCCAACAGCGCGGTCAGCGGCAGGAGTTTACGGTGGTCGGCGCCGATGGTGAGGCGGACGAGGTGGGGGATCATCAGGCCGACGAATCCGATGCCGCCGGCGACGGCGATCGTCGTTCCGGTGAGGAGCGAGGAGAGCACCAGCAGTACGGCACGGAGTCGGTTGACGTCCACACCGAGCGCGGTGGCGGATTCGTCGCCTGCCAGCAGGACGTTGAGCCGCCGGCCGAACAGGGCCAGCAGGACGGTCGTGGTGATGACCACCGCGCTGACGATGGGGAGTTGGCTCCACTGGGCCCCGGCGACACTGCCCAGCATCCAGAACATGACCGTGCGCAGTTCGGTGGGCGTGGCCCGCAGTTGCAGGAAGCTCGTCGCGGAGAGGAAGACATATCCGACGGCGACCCCGGCCAGGACCAGCCGGGTGGGCGCCATCCGTCCGCGCCGTCGGCCGAGGGCGAAGACCAGCACCCCGGCCGCCAGGGCGCCCACGAAGGCCGCCGCCGACACTCCGAGGCCGCCGAGCGAGGCGCCCGAGGCCAGGACGATGACCACGACGGCACCGAGCGAGGCACCGGAGGAGAAGCCCAGGACGGTGGGGTCCGCCAGCGGATTGGACACCACGGCCTGTAGCACCGCACCGGAGACCGCCAGCCCCGCGCCGACCAGAGCGGCCAGCACCACACGGGGAGCCCGGAAGCTCCACACGATCTGGTCCAGGGCCGGATCACCGGTCGCCCCGCCGCCGCCCACGTGGTGCAGGATGATCCGCCACACGTCGTGCAGCGGGACGGTGACGGCGCCGATGCTGACGGCCACCATCATGGTGACGATCAGCACGGCGAGCAGTCCGAGCGCGGCGAGCGGCAGTCCCAGCCGCCTCAGAACGCGTCGGGGTGCAGCATCCTGGCAGTCCGGTCGACGGCCAGGTCGTTGCTGGGGCCCAGGTACATCGAGTCGGACAGCACCGTGTACGTGTTGTTCTTGGCGGCCGGCCACTGGGGGAACTCCTTGAGCAGTTGCTTGGCGTACGCCGTCGGGTCGTCCGCGTTGTAGCTGATGACGACGAGGGCGTCGACGTCGGTGGCGGCGACCTTCTCCTTGCTCAGATCGGCGAAGGTGGTCTCGGCGGCCGATTCGAAGGCGTTGGCGCCGCCGGCCTTGGTGAGGATGTCGTTGAAGATGCCATGGGCGACGACCGAGCTGAAGTCGTTGCCGCCCATCGACATGTTGGCGAAGAGCACCATCACCTTCGGCTTCTTCTCGCCCTTCACCTTCGCTGACACCGCGGCGATCGACTTCTCGGACGCGGCGATCAGCTTCTCGGCGCGGTCGCCGACGTTGAAGATCTTGCCCATGTCGCGCAGCAGCTTGTAGCTGTCGGAGATGGTCATCCTGGAGGGGTCGTCGTCGCAGCCCTGCGGGGAGACGTAACTGTTCGCGTTCACCGTCCTGAGCTGGTCCCGGGTGGCGAAGCCGTTCTTCGCGTCGAAGCCGTAGGTCGTGACGGACAGGACGAAGTCCGGCCGCAGGCCCAGCATCGCCTCGCGGGAGATGTCGTAGGCCTCATTGGGCTTGACGCCCCCGGTGGGCAGCGCCTCGATGGCCTCGGCGCGGCCCGGAACCTCGGACATCCCGTAGGTCTGCTGGTTGGAGACGACACGGTCGCCGAGCCCCAGCGCGAGCAGTGTGGAGACCTCGGCGACGGAGGCGCCGTTCATGACGACCACTCTGCCGGGGGCCTTGGTGAAGGTCTCGGTCCGCCCGCAGTTCTCGATGGTCACCGGGTAGCCGGACTCCGCCGCGGGCCCGGATGCCTTGCTGCTCACCGTCTCCGTCGAGGATTCGGCACATGCCGTCGTGACCAGACACAGTGCTGCGGTCAGGACCACGGCGACGGGCCGTTTCTTCGGCATACGGACTCCTTGGTGCGAGGTGAAGGGATTGCACTCCAGTAGTCGGGGCACGCCGCGGCCGAGTTCCAGGCGGGGGCCGACTACTTCGCGGCGGCGGACCGGTGGGGTCGGCGGCCGGCCGGGGCGGGCAGCGGCGGACCCGCTGGGTGTCGGTGTCACACACCTCCGGCGGACACCGACACCCCTCAATTCATGCGGCCGGCGCGTCCGCCTCGACGAGCAGGCCGAGGAGTGTGCTCCGGGCGCGGGCCACGCGGGAGCGGACCGTACCGATGGGGCAGCCGACGATCTCGGCCGCCTCCCCGTAGGTCAGCCCCAGCATCTGAGTGAGCACGAAAGCCTCACGACGGTCGTCCGGCAGCGTCTCCAGCAGATCGAGGAGCGCGATGCCGTCGTCGAAGCCGGGCATGTCGCACGGCTGGGCGCGCTCGACCGCCGACTGCCAGTCCGGGGCGTCGCCGGTGCGCGGCCGGGCGGCGGCGTACCGGAAGCTGTCGATCACCGCGCGGCGCGCGATGGACAGCAGCCAGGTCCTGGCCGAGGAGCGTCCCTCGAACCGGTGCAGGCTGCCGAGCGCTCGCAGGAACGTCTCCTGGGTGAGGTCGTCGGCGGCCTGGGGATCGGCGGACAGGTGCGCGACGTAGCGCAGCACGTCCCGGTGCAGGGCGCGGACGAAGTGGTCGACGGCCACCGGGTCGCCACCACGGGCGGCCAGTGCCCAGGCAGTGGTCGACTCCTCGGCCGACATCATGTCGTCGCACGGGACGGTCAGGGCAGAACTCATCACAAAGTGTCCTTCTCGGGTCATCCGTGATCCGGACCCGCGCGAGAGCGCCGTGGTCCGGTAAGAGGTACGGCCGTACGTGGAGGTACGACCGATGCCCGAAGCGCGCGCGGGCACTTCGGGAGAACGGCTGCCGTCAGACGGCAGCGGTCCCCTCCGGTGGTCCCCGGGAAGTGATCGCGTGAACGAGAACGAGCAGTCGCGGTGCCCGGTCCGGGAAGCCGCGGCGCACCCGGACGCGCGGACGGTGCGGCGGGGCGGGCAGGGCGAGCAGCAGCCGCACCGGCGCGGTCAGCCGCCATGCCAGGGCCCGCAGGACACGGAAAGCGGCGCGCTCGCCGTACGCGAGCCACACCCCGCACAACAGCGCTGCCAGCAGGTGGGCGACGAACATCCCGGACGACGACATACCGCCGTCCATCCCGTGCCCCTCATGAGCCAGGTGCCCGGCGCCCATCCGCGCCATGTCCGCGGAGTCCATGTCCATGGATCCCGCGCCGTGCCCCGTCGCGCCGTGCCCCGTCGAGCCGGGGGCCGACTGCCCGACGGCCGACTGCGCCAGTGAGAACGAGGAGTGGAGCGCGCCCTGGACGACGACCACCACGGACACGATCAGTGGCAGCCCCCGCTCGCGGCCGGCGAGGCACCAGCCCGCGCCGCCCGTCGCCAGGGCCGCGGCGGTCATCGCCCACCAGGGCACCGGGGAGCCGGACATGACCACATGGCCCAGGGCGGCGAGCAGCACACAGACGGCCGCGAACATCGCGGCCCGCACCGTGCGCAGACACCACCCAGCGGTCATCACGGGCCTCATCCTCGCATCAGGAACCGGAGCCTCATGGTGAGTTACGAGCGGATACCCGGCCCGCTGCTCAACGCGGGGCCGGTGAGCTGGAACACGCCGTGCGCCGGGAACCGTACCGAGGTCCGAGCCGACTACGTGGAACCCGGTAAGTGGCGAGCGGGACCGTGCCCCGCCCCCGGTCCGGCCCCGGCCCGGCCCGGCAGCGGTGTCAGTCGATGCCGGGCCGGACCACGACCGCCAGGCTCTTCCGGGAGCCGCTGTGGCGGAAGTGCAGGACGAAGGGGACCGAGTCACCCGGCCGCCAGTGTGTTTTCGTCTTCGTCTTCACCATGACGTTCAGGCCGTACGGGGACATGGCCAGTGTTCCGCCTCCCGGGACGGTCGCCGAGCCGACCATGGTCATGGAGGCGGCTCCCTGTCCGTTGCTCCGGTCGGTGCTGAGCATGGCCTCCTCCATCTCCGGGGAGGTCACGGAGGTCAGTTCGTCATCGGCGTCGCCGCTGTTCGCTATCCGGAAGTAGACGGAGGTGTACCGGCCGTCGCCGTACGGCAGGAAGATACGCGCGTCGCTGATCCCGATCCGGGGCCCCGGCCCGCGGCCACACGGAGAGAGTGCGGGGGGAAGTAGGAAGGCCCGACGCGGTGTGTTCCATCAGGGCCGCGAGCACCATGCTGACACGGCGGACAGCCGCAACACGCGCCCGCGCGGCCTTCCCGCACGTGACGCTTCTCCCAGAGCCGCACGGGAACCGGAGCGGCCCGCGATCCGACGTCGGGACGGTGCGTCAGGTGCGTCATCCGCGAACAGGTCCTGGCCCCGCGACCGTCCGCGTGTTACCAAGAGCCATGCCCGCACACGCCTCGTACGACGCCGTCATCGTGGGCGGCGGCCACAACGGCCTGGTCGCCGCCGCCTACCTCGCCCGCGCCGGGCGCTCCGTCCTGGTCCTGGAGCGCCTCGGGAACACCGGCGGCGCCGCCGTCTCCAGCCGCCCCTTCGCCGGGGTGGACGCGCGCCTGTCCCGCTACTCGTATCTGGTCTCCCTGCTGCCCCCGAAGATCGTGCGCGAGCTGGAGCTGCGCTTCACCACGCGCCGGCGGACGGTGTCCTCGTACACCCCGCTGGGCGACGGCGGGCTGCTGGTGGGAGAGGGCCGGACGCGCGCCTCCTTCGCCGCGCTGACCGGCGGCGACACGGAGTACGCGGCGTGGCGGGAGTTCTACGGGATGACCGCGCGGGTGGCCGAGCGGGTCTTTCCCACCCTCACCGAGCCGCTGCCCACCCGCGAGGCGCTGCGCGCGCGCATCGACGACGACACCGCCTGGCGCACACTCTTCGAGGAGCCGATCGGCGTCGGCATCGAGGAGCGGTTCCGCCATGACCTCGTACGCGGAGTGGCGCTGACGGACGCCCTGATCGGCACCTTCGCCGACGCCCACGACCCGTCCCTCGTGCAGAACCGCTGTTTCCTCTACCACGTGATCGGCGGCGGCACCGGCGACTGGGACGTGCCGGTGGGCGGCATGGGAGCGCTCACCGACGCCCTGGCGCACTCGGCGCGGACGGCGGGCGCGGAGATCGTCACCGGGCACGAGGCCACCGGCATCGAGACCGACGGGTCCCATGCCGAAGTCACCTTCCGCACGGGGGAGTCGACCGGTACGGTGGCGGCCCGGCAGGTCCTGGTGAACGCCTCGCCCCGGGCGCTGGCCGCCCTCCTCGGCGAGGACCCGCCGCCCGCCGCCGAGGGCGCCCAGCTCAAGGTCAACATGGTGCTGCGCCGGCTGCCCGCGCTGCGCGACCGGTCGGTGGATCCCCGGGAGGCCTTCGGCGGTACGTTCCATATCGCCGAGGGATACGGCCAGTTGGCCACCGCCTACCGGGAGGCGTCCCAGGGCCGGCCGCCGAGCGTCCCGCCCTCCGAGATCTACTGCCACTCCCTGACCGACCCCTCGATCCTCGGCCCGGAACTCGCCGCCCGCGGCTACCAGACGCTCACCCTGTTCGGACTGCACACGCCCGCCCGGCTGTTCGCGGCGGACAACGATGCCGTACGGGCACGGCTGCTCGCCGCGACCCTCGCCGAGCTGGACGAGCGGCTCGCCGAACCCCTCGCGGACTGCCTCGCCGTGGACGCGGAGGGCCGGCCCTGTGTCGAGGCGAAGACCCCCCTCGACCTCGAACGCGAACTGGGGCTGCCCGGCGGCCATATCTTCCACCGGGACCTCTCCTTCCCCTACGCCGCGCCCGCCGGGGAGTCCGGCGCGGTCGGGGCGAGCGGCCGGTGGGGCGTGGAGACGGCGCACGCGAACGTCTCCCTGTGCGGCGCGGGCGCGGTACGCGGCGGCGGGGTCAGCGGGGTGCCGGGTCACAACGCGGCGATGGCGGTGCTGGGCGAGTAGCCACCGGCGCTGGGGGCGCCGGACCGGGGATCTCAGTCCGGCGAGGCGCTCCAGCCGTCCGCGTGCAGCCGCGCCGAGTCCCGCCGCCGCGACTCGTCGAAGACCGTACGGCCGTCGTCGCCCTCGATCCGCAGGTCGTCCACGTACACGCCGCGCCCGGTGTACGGCCCGCTCGTCGCGTACCGCCAGCGCAGCCGTAGCGCCGCCGCGTCCCGCCGGGCCGGCAGATCGGCGGTCACCCGGTGCCAGACCCGGCCCGACCAGCCAGTGACCGAACCCGCCGGACGGCGCAGCGGGTCGTGTCCCGGCCGTACGGTCGTGAAGGGCACCGGCCGCCAGCCGCCGCCCGCGTCCACCGACATCTCCAGGAACAGCGTGCCGCGGTCGGGCACGGTGTCCCACCACAGCGCGCAGCTCAGCCGCCCCCGCCCCGGCCCCGGATCCATCTCCGGCAGCGTGAGCGTGGCCGTCGCACCGCTCGCCATCCCGGAGAACCAGGCGGTGGCGCCCCGCACCGGCAGGACCGGCACGGCGCGGGCCATCCGGTCCGCGCACGCCACGCGCGGCGCGCTGCCCGAGCGCAGGCCGCGCATCGGATGGACGGAGTTGCCGAGCAGGATCAGGAACGAGTCGGTCGTCGGATCGAGCACCAGGGAGGTCCCGGTGAAGCCGGTGTGGCCGGCCGTGCGCGGCGTGGCCATCGCGCCCATGTACCAGCGCCGGCACAGCTCGAAGCCCAGCCCGTGCGGCTCACCGGGGAACGCGCCGTTGAAGTCGGTGAACATCAGCTCCACCGACTCGGGGCGCAGGATCCTCGCCGCGCCGTACGCGCCGCCGTTCAGGAGCGTACGGGCGAGGACCGCAAGGTCCCGGGCGGTGGAGAAGACGCCCGCGTGGCCCGCGACCCCGCCCAGCGCGTACGCGTTCTCGTCGTGCACCTCGCCCCGCACCGGCCCCCGGTCGAGCCCCGACCACGGCGGGCGCGCGTCCTCGGTGGCGGCGATGAACGGCCGCCAGGAGAGCGGCGGGTTGTAGCGCGTGCGGCGCATCCCGAGCGGAGCCGTGATCTCGTCGTGGAGCAGGGCGTCCAGCGGGCGTGCGGTGATCCGCTCCAGGAGCAGCTGTACGGCGATGAGATTGAGGTCCGAGTAGAGACAGACCGTGCCCGGCGGGTGCGCCGGAGCCTCGTTCCACAGCATCCGCAGCTTCCCCTCCCGGGTCGGCTCGGTGTACAGCGGCAGCCAGGCACGCAGCCCGGAGGTATGGGTCAGCAACTGCCGCACCGTGATGTCCCGCTTGCCAGCGCCCCCGAACTCCGGCAGATACGAGGCGACGCGCGCCGCCGGCTCCAGCTCGCCCCGCTCGATCCGCCGCACCGCCAGGATCGAGGTGAACAGCTTGGAGAGGGAGGCCAGGTCGAAGACCGTGTCCTCGGCCATCGCCAGCTGCCGCCCGGCCGGCAGCTCCACGGCCCTGCCGGTCCGCTCGTCGTACCCCGCGTACCGCACGGCGCTGCCGATCGCGCGGTGCAGAGCCACCGTCCGGCCCCGCCCGGCGAGCAGCACCGCGCCCGCGTACCAGGGATGGACGGGGGAGGGGCCCAGGAAGGCGGCCGCCTCGTCGACCAGCCGCTCCAGCTGCCCGGCGATCAGCCCCGCGCTCCCGGCGGAGCCGTACCGCAGGGTGGGCGCCGTCCCGTCCGTCTCGTCCTCCGCCATCAGCCGTCCCCTCCTCGCGCACGGTACCGAACACCCCTCCCGCTCCAGCGGATACCACAGCGGAACTGAGCACGCGTCAAGGACCGCCGCCCCCTACCGGCGTCCGGCTCAGCCCACCGCGCGCACCCGGGCGACCTCTGGCAGCGTGTGAGCATGGCTACGCGCATCGGCATCAGGTCACTGACCTCCCAGTGGACCGTGGTGGTGCCACTGCTCGCGGTGGTGGCGCTCGTGCTCAGCTGGGGGCGCAGCCTGCCGGGCTTCGCCGTCGGTCTGGTCGCGCTCTGCCTCGCCGGCGCGGTGCTCGCGGCGGTGCACCACGCCGAGGTGATCGCGCACCGGGTGGGGGAGCCGTTCGGCTCGCTGGTGCTCGCCGTCGCCGTCACGGTCATCGAGGTGGCGCTCATCGTCACCCTCATGATCGACGGCGGTGACAAGATCGCCTCGCTGGCCCGCGACACCGTCTTCGCCGCCGTCATGATCACCTGCAACGGCATCCTCGGACTGTGTCTGCTGGTCGGCGCGGTCCGCAGCAGAATCGCCGTGTTCAACCCCGAGGGCACCGGCACCGCGCTCGCCACCGTCGCGACACTGGCCACCCTCACCCTGGTGCTCCCCACCTTCACCACCAGCAAGCCGGGCCCCCAGTTCTCCCCGGCCCAACTGGGCTTCGCGGCCGTCGCCTCGCTCGGCCTGTGGGGGCTGTTCGTCGCCGTGCAGACCGTGCGGCACCGGGACTACTTTCTGCCCGTCACCCAGGAGGGCGATCTGCGGGAGGACGATTCGCACGCCCCACCGCCCACTCGCCGGGCCACTCTGCTGAGCCTGGTGATGCTCCTGGTGGCGCTGATCGCGGTCGTGGGGGACGCGAAGGCGGTCTCCCCGACCATCGAATCGGCGGTGGACTCGGCCGGGCTGCCCCAGGCCGTGGTCGGGGTCGTCATCGCACTGCTGGTGCTCCTGCCCGAGACCATCGCCGCCGTGCGCTCCGCCCGCCGCGAGCGGGTGCAGACCAGCCTCAACCTGGCGCTCGGCTCCGCCATGGCCAGCATCGGACTGACCATCCCGGCGATCGCGCTCGCCACCATCTGGCTGGAAGGCCCCCTGGTCCTCGGCCTCGACGCCACCCACATGGTGCTCCTCGCGCTGACCGTGGTCGTCGGCGCGCTGACCGTCGCACCCGGCCGCGCCACCCTGCTCCAGGGCGGAGTCCACCTGGGAATCTTCGCCGCGTTCGTCTTTCTCGCCATCAGCCCGTGACCGGGGGATTGACCCGCCCGCCGGCCGCACGGAGGATCGCGGGATGACCGCCGGGGACGAGACGTTGAGCGAACCGCCCAGCACGGCCGACCCCGGCAGCACCGTCGACCCCGGCAGCACCGTCGACCCCGGCAGCACGGTCGACCTCGACAGTACGATCGACGGCCTGGTGCGCCGCAGCGCCGCACGGGTGCCCGACCGCACGGCCGTCAGGTACGGCGACCGGAGCTGGACCTACGCCGAGCTGGACGCCGCCGTCTCCACGGCGGCGGCCGAGCTGCGGGACCACGCCCGGGAGGCCGGCGACCGGGTCGCCGTCTACGGCCACAACTCCGACGCCTACCTCATCGCCCTGCTCGGCTGCGCGCGGGCCGGGCTCGTACACGTACCGGTCAATCAGCATCTGACGGGCGACGACCTCCGCTACCTGCTGGAGCAGTCGGGCAGCACGCTCGTCCTCGCGGATCCGGATCTCGCCGGCCGGATCCCCGGCTCCGTGCCGGTAAGGGCCCTGCGCGACACCGACGAATCGCTGCTGGCCGCGCTCCGCGTACCCCGCCGTTACGAGCGCGAGGCCGACCCGGGCGAGCTGGTCCAGCTCCTCTACACCTCGGGCACCACCGCGCTCCCCAAGGGCGCGATGATGACCCACCGGGCCCTGGTCCACGAGTACGCCGGCGCAGTCGCCGCGCTGGATCTGCGCGAGAGCGACCGGCCGGTCCACTCGCTGCCGCTCTACCACTCGGCCCAGACCCATGTGTTCCTGCTGCCCTACCTCGCGGTCGGCGCGGAGAACACGATCCTGGACGCGCCCGATCCGGTGACCCTCTTCGACCTGATCGCCGAGGGGCGCGCGGACAGCCTCTTCGCGCCGCCGACCGTATGGATCGGGCTGTCCGGCCATCCGCGGTTCGCCACGACCGATCTGAGCGCGCTGCGCAAGGCGTACTACGGCGCCTCGGTCATGCCGGTGCCCGTCCTGGAGCGGCTGCGCGAACGGCTGCCCTCGCTCGCCTTCTACAACTGCTTCGGCCAGAGCGAGATCGGTCCGCTCGCCACCGTTCTCGGGCCCGACGAGCACGAGGGCCGGATGGACTCGTGCGGCCGGACCGTACGCCATGTGACGGCGCGGATCGTCGACGAGCACGGCGAGGAGGTCCCGGACGGTACGCCCGGCGAGATCGTCTACCGGTCGCCCCAGCTCTGTACGGGGTACTGGGACAAGCCGCGCGAGACGGCGGAGGCGTTCCGGGACGGCTGGTTCCACTCGGGCGACCTCGCGGTACGGGACGCCGAGGGGTACTACACCGTGGTCGACCGGGTGAAGGACGTCATCAACTCCGGCGGGGTGCTGGTCGCCTCCCGGCAGGTCGAGGACGTGCTCCACACCCACCGGGCGGTCGTGGAGGCGGCCGTCGTCGGTCTGCCCGACGAGCGCTGGATCGAGGCGGTCACCGCCTTCGTGGTCCGCGACGGCGAGGTCACCGAGGACGAACTCCTCGCCCACGCGCGCGGGCGGCTGCCGCACTTCAAGGTGCCGAAGCGGATCCTGTTCGTGGCGGGACTGCCGCGCAACGCGAGCGGCAAGATCCTCAAGCGCGAGCTGCGGGACCGGTTCACCGGGTCCTGACGGCGCCCGGCCGGGCAGCGGACCACCGGCTCACGTTCCCGGTCCGGGGTCAGCGCGCCGGGTGGTCCGCCCTGAGGTCCACGACGCGCCTGCTCTTGCCCGCCGACCGCTCCAGGGTCAGCGGATCGACCACCTCGACGGCCACCGAGACCCCCACCCCCTCCTTCACCGCGGTGACGATCGCCCGCCGCGCCGCCGCGCGCTCCTCCACGCTCGCCGAGGCCCGCGCCTCCACCCGTACGGTCAGGGCGTCCAGCCGCCCCGCGCGCTCCAGCCGGAGCTGGAAGTGCGGGGACACCCCCGGCGTGCGGAGCACGATCTCCTCGATCTGCGTGGGAAAGAGGTTCACGCCGCGCAGGATCACCAGGTCGTCGGTCCTGCCGGTGATCCGGGCCATCCGCCGGAAGGGCCTGGCCGTACCGGGCAGCAGCCGGGTGAGGTCCCGGGTCCGGTAGCGGATCACCGGCATCGCCTCCTTGGTGAGCGAGGTGAAGACCAACTCCCCCTCCGCACCGTCCGGCAGCACCTCGCCGGTGAGCGGATCGACCACCTCCGGATAGAAGTGGTCCTCCCAGATGTGCGGACCGTCCTTGGTCTCGACGCACTCCTGGGACACCCCCGGGCCCATCACCTCCGACAGCCCGTAGATGTCCACCGCGTCGATCGCGAACCGCTCCTCGATCTCCCGCCGCATCTCCTCCGTCCACGGCTCGGCCCCGAAGATCCCCACGCGCAGCGAGGTGGAACGGGGATCGACGCCCTGGCGCTCGAACTCGTCGAGCAGCGTCAGCATGTACGAGGGCGTCACCATGATGATCTCGGGGCGGAAGTCCTAGATCAGCCCGACCTGCCGGGCCGTCATGCCCCCGGAGGCGGGGATCACCGTACAGCCGAGCCGCTCCGCCCCGTAGTGCGCGCCGAGCCCGCCGGTGAACAGCCCGTAGCCGTAGGCCACATGGACCCGGTCCCCGGGGCGTCCGCCGGCCGCGCGGATCGAGCGCGCCACCACGTCGGCCCAGGTGTCCAGATCCCGCTGGGTGTAGCCGACGACGGTCGGCCGTCCCGTCGTGCCGCTGGAGGCGTGGATACGCCGTACCTCCGACCGGTCCACGGCGAACATCCCGAACGGGTAGTTGTCCCGCAGATCCTCCTTGGAGGTGAACGGGAAACGCGCCAGGTCGGCGAGCGAGCGGCAGTCCTCGGGACGCAGTCCCGCCCGGTCGAAGGCGTCCCGGTAGAAGCCGACATGGTCGTAGGCGTGGCGCAGGGTGCGGCGCAGCCGCTCCAGTTGCAGTACGGCCAGCTCCTCGGCACCGAGCCGTTCCGCCGCGTCCAGCAGAGGTGTCATGGCGCTCCCTCCCGGTCCCTCGGGCCCTGCGGTCACCTGCGGGGAAGCGGTCGACCGATCATTCGGTTGATCGCCCCGGGATCAGTAATCCAGGAGCGCCGCCGGGCGTCAAGGGGTACGGCACCGGCCGCGCCGGAGCGCCGGCGCGGCGCGGATCCCGGCGGCCGCGGCCTTCCGACGTGGCCTGTCCCGGACCGGCGGCGGTCGATAGTCTGACCCCGGGACGACACAGCGGGAGGAGCGGGACGTGGCCGAAAGCATCACCACCCAGAAGCCGCATTCGGGCTGGGACAAGCCGGAACTGGATCTGAGCGAAGCGCAGTGGCGCTCGGGCAGCCGAGGCGCGGGTGACGTCCAGATCGCCTTCGTCGAGGGCTTCATCGCCATGCGCAACAGCGGGCGCCCCGAGAAGCCGTCGCTGATCTTCACCCCGGCCGAGTGGCGGGCCTTTGTGATCAACGCGCGCGAGGGCGAGTTCGACCTGACCTGAACCGGCCACCCCGGCACGGCCCCTGGCCCCCGGCGCCGGTCCACCCGGCTCCGGGGAAGTGGCGTGAACCCGTACCATGGTGGGATGTCCTTTCTCCGCCGCCGCAGCGCCGCCACACCCGCGGGCCCGGACTTCGATGTCCTGGCCATGGACCCGGGTGACTGGCCCGGCAACTTGGGCGCCGGGCTGCTGCCCGCGCCCGACGGCAGCTGCCAGGGTGTCTTCCTCCGGTACGACCTGTTCGGTGGCCGCGGCCCCGCGATGATCATCGGCAATCTCCCGGAGGGCTCCCCGGCCCGCGAGCTGGCGGAGGGGCAGATCCCGTTCGAGGTGGCGCAACTGCTGCTGGCGCTGGAGAACGAGGAGCCGGTCGAGGTCGTCGGCGCCGAGGACATGCCGGTGATGCAGGGGGACAACCTGCTGATCGTGCGCCGCCTCAAGCTCTCCGAAAGCCGCATCTCCTGCGTGCAGTTCGACCGCAGCGACAAGGTCCTGGTCACCATCGCCAGCTGGGACCGGCCGATCACCGACGATCTCTACGCCCTGCTCAAACCGCTGCCGGCGGAGCTGTTCCAGCAGGGCTGATCCCGGCCCCCCGGGCTCCGGGCCGCTCTCGCCGCCCTCCCCTCGCTCCCGCGTGGTGCCGTTCGGCGCACCACGCGGAATCGTCATGTCTCTTGCCGAATCAGTCATCGGACTTTTAACGTGCTGGTCATGACTTCCGGGACGCACCGCAGCGCCACGTACAACTCCGCCACCAGTGGAACCGGCACGTCAGCAGCGGGAGTTCCGGTACGGCCCGGAACCGGGACCGCTGTCAACCCCTCCGATGAATCAATGCTCTGGTACCGCACGCCCGCCACCGACTGGGAGCGCGAATCACTGCCCATCGGCAGCGGAGCGCTCGGCGCCGGTGTCTTCGGCACCCTCCCCACGGAGCGGCTCACCCTCAACGAGAAGTCGCTGTGGACCGGCGGCCCCGGAGCCACCGGCGGATACGACCACGGCGACGGGACCGCGCCCCGGCCCGGCGCCCTCGCCTCCGTACAGCGGCGCATCGACGCCGAGGGCGCGCTCGCCCCGGACACGGTCGCCGCCGAACTCGGCCGGCCCAGGCGCGGCTACGGCGCCTACCAGGTCCTGGGTGATCTCGAACTCGCCGTCCCGGGCGCGCCGTCGGCCCCCGACGCCTCCTACCGGCGCTCCCTGGACATCGCGTCCGCGCTCGCGGCCGTCACGTACACCCACCAAGGCACCACGCACACAAGGGAGTTCTTCGCCTCCCACCCCGCCTCGGTCATCGCCGGCCGGTTCAGCGCCGACCGGCCGGGACAGGTCGGCCTCACCCTGCGCTACACCTCGCCACGCGCCGACTTCACCGCCACGGCGGCCGGCGACCGGCTCACCGTCAGGGGCGCGCTCCAGGACAACGGGCTGCGCTTCGAGACCCAGATCCGGGTGACGGCCGACGGGGGTACGGTCACCGCGGGAGCCGACGGCACCCTCACCGTCAGCGGCGCGGACAGCGCCCGGTTCGTCCTCGCCGCCGGCACCGACTACGCCGACACCTACCCGCACTACCGCGGCGAGGACCCGCACCGCGCCGTCACCGCCGCGGTCGACGCGGCACTCGCCCGCCCCCACGACGCACTGCGCGCCGACCACGTGCGCGACCACCGCGCCCTCTTCGACCGCGTCCGCCTCGACATCGGCCAGAGCCCGGCCGAGCCGCCCGGCCTGCCCACCGACGAGTCGCTGAGCGGCTACACCGGCGGGGAGAGCGCCGCCGACCGGGCGCTCGAAGCGCTCCTCTTCCAGTACGGCCGCTATCTGCTCATCGCCTCCTCACGCCCCGGCTCGCTGCCCGCGAACCTCCAGGGAGTGTGGAACAACGACACCGCCCCGCCCTGGTCGGCCGACTACCACACCAACATCAACCTCCAGATGAACTACTGGCCCGCCGAGGTCACCAACCTCGCCGAGACCACCGCCCCCTACGACCGCTACATCGAGTCGCTGCGCGCCCCCGGCCGCCACAGCGCCCGCGCGCTCTTCGGCACCGAGGGCTGGGTCGTGCACAACGAGACCAACCCGTACGGATTCACCGGCGTGCACGACTGGGCGACCGCCTTCTGGTTCCCGGAGGCCGCCGCCTGGCTCACCCAGCAGCTCTACGACCACTACCGCTTCAGCGGCTCCACCGGCTATCTGCGGACCACCGCCTACCCGGTGATGAAGGAGGCCGCCGAGTTCTGGCTCGCCAACCTGCGCACCGACCCGCGCGACGGACAGCTCGTCGTCACCCCCAGCTACTCACCGGAGCACGGCGACTTCACGGCCGGTGCCTCGATGGCCCAGCAGATCGTGCACGACCTGTTCACCAACACCCTGGAGGCCGCCACGGCCCTCGGGGACGAGCCGGCCTTCCGCACCCGGCTGCGTACGGCTCTCGACCGGCTCGACCCCGGGCTGCGGGTCGGCTCCTGGGGGCAGCTCCAGGAGTGGAAGGCCGACCTCGACAGCCCGGCCGACGACCACCGCCACCTCTCGCACCTCTTCGCGCTCCACCCCGGCCGCCGGATCGAGGCGGGCAGCGCCCTGGCCGAGGCCGCCGAGGTGTCGCTGACGGCGCGCGGCGACGGAGGCACCGGCTGGAGCAAGGCATGGAAGATCAACTTCTGGGCGCGGCTGCGCGACGGCGACCACGCCCACACGATGCTCGCCGAGCTGCTCACGCACTCCACCCTGCCCAACCTGTGGGACACGCACCCGCCCTTCCAGCTCGACGGGAACTTCGGCGCCACCGCCGGGATCGCCGAGATGCTCGTACAGAGCCAGCACGGGCCGATCGAGATCCTGCCCGCGCTGCCCGCGCACTGGCCGCGGGGCCGGGTCACGGGCCTGCGGGCGCGCGGCGGCGCCACCCTCGACATCGCCTGGCAGGACGGCAGGGCGACCCGGCTCACGCTGCGCGCGGGACGCACCGGCGAGCTGACCCTGCGCTCCACCCTGTTCCCGGGCGGCGAACGGACCCTGCGCGCGAGCGCCGGCCGCACGTACACCTTCCCCGACATGCCTGAGACCTGAGTCCTGAGTCCTGAGATCCGCGCCCTGCCGGGAGGGTCCACCGGCACACCGCGCTGCGGAAGCGCGCGCCGTCCCGCACCATGGATGGACGAGCGGGGCCCGCTCACCCGCTGCCGGACCTCCATGGCGCGAAAGGCCAGCATGGACAGCAACGCTCTGACGCCCGACGTCCTGCGAGAACTGCGAACACCGCGCCCCTATCCCGCCGTCACCCTGACCATGCCCACCCACCGGCGCGAGCGCCACAAGGAGCAGGACACCGTACGGCTGCGCAACCTCCTCACCGAGGCCGGGCACCGCCTGGACGCCGAGACCGGCCTCGACAAGCGCGTCAGAACAGCGGTCAAGGAACAGCTCGGCAGAGCCGTCGCCGATGTCGATCTGCGCCACGCGCTCGACGGGCTGCTCCTCGCCGCCGACGCCGGGGAGTACCGGATCTGGTACCTGCCGCGCGAGGTCCCCGAGCGCGTCGTCCTCGCCGACACCTACCTCACCCGCAATCTGGTGGCCGCCACCGCGCAGTCCCGCCCCTACTGGGTCCTCGGGATCGCCGCCGACCGGGCTACGCTCTGGAGCGGCTCCGGCGAGTCCCTGTACGAGCATCACGGCGACGGATTCCCCATGACGCCGCCCGAGGAGAGCTGGGACGTCGAACGCGAGGAGCGCGTCGGCGACACCCCGAGCACCTTCCGCGACGAGGAGACCCGCCGCTTCCTGCGCTCCGTGGACGAGGCGGCCGGCGCCGTCCTGGCCCGCCGCCCCCGGCCGCTGCACCTGGTCGGCCTCGCCCCGGCGCTCGCCCTGCTGGAGGAGGCGGGCAACGCCACCCACCGGGCAGCGGGACGGCTGGTCAAGGGCGGTCTGACCGACGGGCCCGCCCCCGTCCTGCTCCGGGAGATCGGGCCGCTGGTCGCGGAGCACGCCCGCCGCGAGAAGGACGAGGTGCTCGGCAAGCTGGACGAGGCCAAGGGCCGGCGGACCTTCGCGGCGGGCCTCGACGAGGTCTGGGAGTCGGTGCGCGAGAAGCGGGCCGGGCTGGTGGCGCTCGAAGAGCACTACCACCGTACGGTCCGGGTCTGCGACGGCCATCTCGTGCCGGTCGACGGACAGAGCGCCGCGTACCCCGACGTACGCGACGACATCGTCGACGAACTCGTCGAAGCGGGCCTGGACGGCGGCGCCGAGGTGGTCTTCCTGCCGGACGACACCCTCGCGGGACACGACCGCATCGCCGCCGTCCTGCGCTACTGACGGCGCGCGTCACCCCATAGAGAGACGCGTCGGGCGTCACCGGCACCCCCGCGGCCGGCGACGCCCGACTTCCCCCTCGACGGTCCGGCTAGCCGCGCGGGCGGCCCGCCGGACGTACCTCGACATCGGACGCCTTCACATAGGCGATCCGGTGCCCGAACTGGATCTCGTAGTAGCGCTCCTCGCCCCGCACCACCCGGTGGCCCGAGGTGTCGAAGGTGGGCGCGTAGTAGTACTCACCGGGCCCGCTGCCGCCCACCACGTAGCGCTGGCCCGCGAGCAGCTTGTACGGGAACGCCGAGACCGTCTGCACCGGCACACCCGCCGGATACGCCGCCGCCTCCGGATAGGCGCGCCCGTACACCGGGATCCCGGTGAGCCCCTTCCTCGGCGTCAGCACCCGGGCCGTGGCGCCCACGGCGGTCGGACCGCCGCGCGGATTGTGGAACCACGCCTGCTGGCCGAGGTACCAGATGGCCGTCCAGTCGCCCGCGCGTCCGGCCACCGCGTACTGCTGGCCGGTCGTGGCCCGGGCGCCCACGTCATTGACGTCGATCGTGGAATCGTCCCCGCCGGGACGCAGCCCGACGTCCTTCACCAGCGGCGCGTCCTCGTCCGGCGCGGTGTGCAGCCGTACGGCGGCCGAGCCGTGCGGGGCGCACGCCTGGCCCGGCTTCTCGCACCCCGTGTACGGCGGCTGGTTCGCCGCGTAGTCGGGGCGGATCGTCACCACGTCCGCGTCCGCGCCCGCCGTCGCCCGGAACGGCTTGCCGAGCAGCTCGAAGTAGTGCGCCCAGTCCCAGTAAGGACCCGGGTCGGTGTGCATGCCCGGAATCGTCGCCGTGGTCGTGCCCGGCACCGTGTCATGGCCCAGGATGTGCCGGCGGTCCAGCGGGATGGAGTACTTCTTCGACAGATACGTCACCAGCCGCGCCGAGGTGCGGTACATCGCCTCCGTGTACCAGGCGTCCGGCGCCGCCAGGAAGCCCTCGTGCTCCAGACCGACCGACTTGGCGTTGACGTACCAGTTGCCGGCGTGCCAGGCGACGTCCTTGGTCCGTACGTGCTGGGCGATGAGCCCGTCGGAGGAGCGCAGCGTGTAGTGCCACGACACGTACTCCGGGTCCTGGATCAGCTTGAGCGTCGTGTCCCAGGACCCCTCGGTGTCATGGATGACGATGTAGTCGACCGACTGCGACGCCGGCCGGTCGGCCAGATCGTGGTTGCCGTAATCGCCCTCGCCGAACTCCTCGTACGGCGCCGGGAGCCAGGTGCAGGAGACCGACTTCGGGCACTCCGTCCCCGCCGCGTTCCCCGCGCGCAGCCCGAGCCGCCCCATCTGGGAGGTGTCGGGTGCCACGCGCGGGACCGCGCGCAGCGTCACGCGCTGCCCGCTGTCCGTGGTGCGCCGCTCGCCGGTGCGGATCACCTCGTACACGTCCTGGGCATAGGCCGACGCCGTCGCCGAGTCGTCCGCGCCGGAGAACCGGGCCACGGCCCCGTACCAGTCGGCCGGATCGGCGCTCAGCGGCTCGCCCAGCTCCCGCTGGGCCGAGGCCAGCAGCGCGGCGCCGCCCCGGACATTGGCGGCGGGGCTCTGCCGCAGCTCCTTGGCGGACAGCCCGGTCAGCGCGGCGGCGCGGTCCAGGGTGCGCAGCCGGGCCGGCAGCGCGGACGCCGTGGGGAGCGCCGCCCCGGTGACCGTTCTGGCCGGACGGGAGGAGTCGCCGCGGGCGTCCTCCGAGGGATCCGAGTGGTGCGGCGCCTCGGCGAGGGCGGTCCGCGCGTCCGTCAGATGCATCGGCCCGTAGCCGCCGGTGACGCTCGGCGCGCCGCTGTGCGTGTCCCAGCGCGACTGGAGATACGCGACCCCCAGCAGCACGCTCTCCGGCACCCGGTAGCGCGCGGCGGCGGCCGTGAACTCGCCCTGCAAGAAGCCGGGTCCGGGCTGCTGCGCGGTGGCGGAGGGAGTGGCCGAGACCAGCGGCAGCAGCAGCGCGGCGGAGGCGACGACGCCTCCGGCCCTGAGCGCGCGGCCGCGGGAGAACACCGCTCGTGGGCGTGGGGGGACGGTACCTTGCAATGCAGCCTCCAGTGACGGGTGGTGCGTGACGTACCTGCCGGGCCGACTCGCCTACAGAGGTACCGGCTGCCGGACGATCCGTCAATCAGGCGCCACAGAGCGAATTTCGCACGTCAGCGTGGGTGCGGCGGAGTTTCGCGACGGTGGTGCCCGGGCCTGCGGCGCGTCAGTGGAATGAACCAATGAACACGCCCGCACGACCCCCCCTCCGCACCCGCACGCCCCCTCCGCGCCCCGTGGCGGGCATCCCGCGCTCGCGCGCCCCGTATACGGCTACGGGGCGCGCGCCGAGCCCTCACCGGGTGCGGCGGGCCGGGTCAGCGGGTGCCGACCGCCGCCCGTACCGCCCGTCGCGCCATCGCGCAGTCGTCGTGCAGCCGGCGCAGCAGCAGCCGCTGCTCCTCACCCGCCGTCAGGGCGCTCTGCCGCTCCGGCGTCTGGGCCGAGGCCGGGCCCGCTGCGGACGGCGCCTCCCGCATCGCGCGCTGCACCGCCGTCTCGTACATCCGGATCTCCCGGGTCAGCACGAGCATCAGATTGACCAGGAACGCGTCCCGCGCCGCCGGGCCCTTGGCCGCGGCGAGCTGGCTGATCTGCCGCCGCGCCGCCGGGGCGTCGGCGAGCACCGCCCACAGCGTCGCCAGGTCGTACCCGGGCAGGTACCAGCCCGCGTGCTCCCAGTCGACCAGCACCGGACCGGCGGGGGAGAGCAGGATGTTGGAGAGCAGCGCGTCACCGTGGCAGAACTGGCCCAGGCCCTGGCGGGCGCCCGCGAGCCCGTGCAGCAGCTTCTGCAGATCCCCCAGGTCGCGGTCGGTGAACAGGCCCAGCTCGTGGTAGTGCGTGATCCGCGACGCGTAGTCCAGCGGCTTGTCGAACATCCCGGCCGGCGGGCGCCAGGTGTTGAGCCGGGCGATCGCGCCCAGCGCGGACCGGACGTCCGCGCGCGGCGGAGCGTCCATCGGATGGCGGGTCAGCGCCGCAGCCCTGCCGGGCATCCGCTCGATCACCAGCGCGCAGTTCTCGGGGTCCGCGGCGATGAGCCGGGGCACGCGCACCGGGGGGCGGTGCCGGACGAAGGAGCGGTAAGCGGCTATTTCGTGCCGGAACCTCTCGGTCCAGACCGGCGAGTGGTCCAGCAGGCACTTGGCGACCGCGGTGGTGCGCCCGGTGGAACCGACGAGCAGGACGGAACGGCCGCTGCGCCGCAGCACCTGGACCGGATTGAACTCCGGGCAGACCCGGTGCACGGCCGTGATCGCCATCCGCAGCTGGGCACCCTGGGGTCCGGACAGATCGAGTCTCCCGCTGAGCGGCCCCGCGACCGTCCCCGCCCTGAGCCGGGTCCGCCCCGCGTGGGTCGGGTCGAGGTACGGGCCGCTCCCGGGAGTGACCGTACGCTGCGCCCGGGGCGGGGCCGACACGGAGGACGATGCTGTGTTCATGGGCGAGCCAGATCCCTTCGTGCGTGGACGGGTTGCGTGCGCCGTCCCGCCCCGGCGGCCGTGAGGCACCCTGGGGAGTGCGTCCGGCTGCCGGGCCGGGGTGGCGCGTTCCTACCCGACACCGGCAGGCGGGTGGCACACCATCTGGCGGACCCTGGCGAACCCTGGCGAATAGTCGCCGGGCATCTGACCGGGAGCTACTGAGAGCTACTGTCAACTCAGCCGAGAACCTGGGGGCTTGACGTGGGTGGAGAACCCAACACCCGTCTTTCGGACCTGTTCGGCCTGGCCGGCTGGTCCAAGGGCGAACTCGCGCGGTTGGTGAACCGGCAGGCGGCGGCCATGGGCCACCCGCAACTGGCCACCGACACCTCGCGGGTGAGGCGCTGGATCGATCTGGGGGAGACCCCGCGCGACCCCGTGCCGAGAGTGCTGGCGGCCCTGTTCACCGAGCGGCTCGGTCGTGTCGTGACCATCGAGGACCTCGGCTTCGTGCGGAGCGGACGCGCGGGGAGACGACGGGCAGCCGGGAACGCGGAGAACCCGGACGCCCTTCCCTGGGCGCCGGACCGGACGGCGGCGGTCCTCACCGAATTCACGGGAATGGACCTCATGCTCAACCGTCGCGGCTTGGTGGGCGCGGGTGCCGCGCTCACCGCGGGCCCAGCACTCACCAGCGTCATGTACGACTGGCTGCACTCCGACCCCGCACTCTCGTCCGACGCGCCCCGGTCGGCCGATCCCCTGCACGCGGAACCCGCCGGGTACGACCTCTACGAGGCCGCGCCGATCGGCTCGCAGGAGATCGAGGCACTGGAGCACTCCGTCGAGGTGTTCCGCGCCTGGGACGCCGCCCGTGGCGGCGGACTCCAGCGCAAGGCCGTGGTGGGCCAGCTCAACGAGGTGGGCGGCATGCTCGCCTACCGCCACCCCGAACACCTCCAGCGGCGCCTGTGGGGCGTCGCCGCCAATCTCGCGGTACTCGCCGGCTGGATGTCCCACGACATCGGCCTCGAACCCACCGCCCAGAAGTACTTCATCATCGCCACCCACGCGGCGCGCGAGGGCGGCGACCGTCCCCGCGCGGGCGAGGCCCTGTCGAGGGCCGCCCGCCAGATGATCCATCTGGGCCGCCCCGACGAGGCACTCGATCTGATGAAACTCGCCAAGTCGGGCTCCGGGGAGAAGAACCTGCCCCGCACCCGGGCCATGCTGCACACCATCGAGGCGTGGGCCCAGGCGTCGATGGGCCGGGGCCAGGCCATGCGCCGCACGCTCGGGGAGGCCGAGGACCTCTTCGTCTCGGACAAGGGGGACGTGCCGCCGCCCAGTTGGATGCAGATGTTCGACGAGGCCGATCTGCACGGCATGGAGGCCCTGGCCTTCCGCACCCTCGCCGAGCACGAGCCGGGGGCGGCGATCATCGCGCAGCGGCACGCCAAGAAGGCGCTGGAGCTGCGGGTCGGCGGCCGGCAGCGGTCCAAGATCTTCGACTACATCTCCCTGGCCTCGGCCTGCTTCATCGCGGACGATCCCGAACAGGCCGACCGCTACGCGCGGCTCGCGCTGGTGTCGATGGGGGAGACCTCCTCGATGCGCACCTGGGACCGGCTGCGCGAGATGTACCGGCTCACCGGTCAGTACGCGGGGTACCGGAGGATCGAGGAGCTGCGCAAGGAGATCGAGGGGGCCATGCCGAGGAGTTCCGGCAAGAAGCTGGGCAAGACCGAGATCTGAGGAAACAGGGCGGGTCCTACCCGCCTTCCGGTACGCGGTACGCCCCGCGAACCGTTCGCCCGTTCCGGTCTCAGTCTCCGATCCTGGCGACCATCACACAGGCGTCGAGGGTGCGTTCTGCCTGTCCGAACTCCTCGGCGATCACGGTGGCGCACTCCCGCGCGCCACGGGCCCCGGCGAGCCGGGGCGCCAGCGCGAGGAGCCGGTCCCGCTCCGCCCCCGTACCCGCGCCGTCGGCTCCGCCGGCGCGCGTCAGTCCGTCGGTGTGCAGGACCAGCAGGTCCCCGGGGAGCAGCTGGACATCGGCCTGCTCGTACGCGGCTCCGGAGGTCGCGCCGAGCAGGACGCCGTCCGGCGGGGTCAGCGCTCGCCCCGTCCCGTCGCGGAACAGCAGCGGGGCGGGGTGGCCCGCCTGGGCCCAGGCGAACGAGCCGGACACCGGGTCGTAGCGGCCGCAGAGCGCGCTGCCCAGCGCGGGCCGCCGCGAGGTCTCCAGCAGTTGGTTGAGATGGGCCAGCAGGGGGCCGGGCTCGATGCCCGCCACGGCCATGCCGCGTACCGCGCCCAGCAGCATCGCCAGACTGGAGGCGGCGGCCACGCCCTGCTCGGTCAGATCGCCGACCGTCAACAGCGCTTCACCGCTGGGCAGTTCGAGTGCGTCGTACCAGTCGCCGCCCGACAGGGGGTTCGACGAGGACGAGAGATGACGCGCGGCCAGGTCCAGCGCCACGGCGCCGCCGCCCGACAGCCGCAACGAACCCTGCCGCGACGGCAGTACGGCCTCCCGCAACTCCGCCGCGAGCCGCTGCTCGGCCCGCGCCATCCGCCGCTCCTGCCGGAGCGACTCGCGGGACTCGCGCAGGGCGCGCTCACCGCGCCGCAGCTCGCTGATGTCGCGCACCACCGCCCACATGGAGGCGGTACAGCCGTCGGTGTCGAGGACCGGCTCACCCGTCAGCTGCACGGTACGGAGCTGGCCGTCGGCCCTGACGAGCCGCAGCTCGCCGTCCATCGGTCTGCCGTCGATCAGGCACTCCGTCACCATCGTGGTGAACAGGGCCTCGTCCTCCGCGAAGACCAGCGACGGCAGTTCGTCCAGGGTCAGCGGGCCGCGCTCGGGAGCCCGTCCCAGGATCCGGTACAGCTCGTCGGACCAGCTCACCTCGTCGGTGAGCAGGTTCCACTCGCCGCTGCCGACCCCGCCGGCGGCGGCGCCGTCGTCCGTCGTGCGGCTGTCCGTGAGCGCGCCGCCCGCCGGCGCCTCGTCCATGGCTCCGGCCGGGCGCCCGGCCCTGAGCTGGTCCAAGTGACCGCCCAGCTCGTCCAGGTGATGTACGGCGAGATCGCAGAGCGCGCGCCGCCAGCGCCACAGCGTGTCGTCGCCATCGGCGACGGTGTCCCGGCGCACGGCGTCCATGTCCCCGCGCATCCGACGGGTCACGTCGATGAGTGCTTCCACCGTCCCCCGCTCGGTGGGCTGCGGGGCGGGACGGTCCGCGAACAGGGGGGACGGCATCTCGTACTCCGATACGGGCGCGGCACTGCCTGGTCTGGAAGGGTGGACCGTTACGACTGTTGCACAGCCCGCAGTCACCCGACAGGCGTTTGGCAACACTCGATCAGGTGGTGCTTCTGGCATATGCCGCAGGCTGGCGAAAACCGCGCGTCACCCTCGGTCCCCGGGCCGCGCCTCCTCCTCCACCACCCGTTTGAGGTTGCGCAGCGTCGTCCTGATGTTCCGCGCCTGGAACGCTGCGAACGTATGTCCACGGGTGGCGACGCGGTCGAAGGCGTTCGCCACGAGGTCGGGCCAGTCGCGGCGGTCGTCCCGCCAGATCTCGGTCACCCGGGTGCCGCCGGGGACCGGCTCGAAGCGGTACTCCCAGGTGGCGATGGGGCCGCGCAGCCGAGGGGTGCGCAGACCGATGGCGCGGACCCGGAAGGCGAACCGCCGGCCGGGGTCGGCGACGGTCACCGTGCAGCGTGTGGTCCACCGCACGGGACCTCGCTTGTTCCGGCCGTCGAAGACGTCCCCGACCTCGGTCCGCCGTGCTCCGTCCTCGTCCCCGCCCGCCTCTCCGCCCGCCTCCCCGCCGGGCTTCGCGTCGGCGCTCCGGAGGGTGGCGCCGAGATTCTCCGGACTCCACCGGCCCATCAGCGCGGGCCTGCTGATCCGGTCGTAGAGCGCCGCCGGGGTCGCGGCGATGACCAGCGAGTCGGAAACGACGAGGGTGCGAGACATGGGGCTCCGATCCTGTGTGTGCTGCCGTGTGCTGCCGTGTGCGGCTGTTGGCGCCGAGGGACGGCTGCGGTGTTCCGGTGTCCGGTCAGCTCTGGGTGAAGGGCGTGCCGTGCAGCCGCACCAGCAGCCGCCAGACCCGGGTCGCGAGGGACTGCGGAGTGTCCTCGATCAGACCGTGCAGCCAGTCCGCCAGCACCCCGGCGAAGGTGGCGGCCACGGCGGACGCGATCAGCTCCGGCTCGGGCGCTCCGGCCAGCGCGCGCTCGGCGCGGCTGCGCTCCCGCAGCTCACGGTGGAGCAGTTCCCCGAGCGGGCCGCCGCCCCCCGGGCTCAGCAGGGTCCGGTAGAGGGCGGCGTGCGGGGCGATACGGGTGAAGAACTCCGGGAGCGCGGGCGGCGGAACGCGCGGATCGGGGACCCCGCGCCAGGCGTGCAGGGCGTCCACCGCGTTCCGCACGACATCGGCGCAGGCGTCGACGGCCAGCGCCTGGAGGTCCGGGTAGTGCAGATAGAAAGTCGCCCTGCCCACCCCCGCCCGGCGCGCCAGGGCCGCGACGCCCACCTCTTCGAGCGGGCGCTGCGCGCATTCGTCGAGCAGTGCCCGCCGCAGCCGGTCGCGGGTCCGTGCCGTACGGGGGTCGTGGGCCGGTTCGCCGGGTGTCATCCCGCCGCCAGCACGACCGCCAGGCCGATCGCGCCCGGCAGCGCCTGGGCGAACAGGATGCGCCGGTTCGCGGTGAGGCCGCCGTACACACCGGCGACGAGCACGCAGCTCAGGAAGAAGATCTGGACGCGGTGGCCGGTCGGGTCGGCGGCGATCAGTCCCCAGATCAGGCCGGCCGCCAGAAAGCCGTTGTAGAGACCCTGGTTGGCCGCGAGCGGTGCGGTCCTGTGTGCCATGTCGGCGTCGAAGCCGGAGAGTCCGCGCCCCGGTGCGCGCTCCCAGAGGAACATCTCCAGCACCAGGATGTAGACGTGGAGCGCGGCCACCAGGCCGACCAGTATGTGTGCGGCTACCTGCATGGAAGACTCCCGTGATCGTCACTGCTGGACATGTGTCCATGAAGCATAGACACATGTCCAGCGGTGAGCGACGCCCGGGGGCGGGTCGTGGTGGTTACCAGATGGACGCGACCCACTCGGGGTGGTCGATGAACGGGTTCCGGTTGTGCTGGAACTGGTCGTAGATGACGTCGTTGCGACGCTTCTCGAACGTGTCCGGCGGGTCCTGGTCGCTCCACTTCTTGAGTACGGAGAGCTTGCCGATCGCCGGACTCGACCCGTTGTTGACCTTCTCGTTCGGTTCGAGGTCGGCGAAGCCGTCGTCACCCTCGTACCGCACGGCCATGTAGAGGATCATCCGGGCGACATCGCCCTTCACCGCGTCGCGCGGCTCGAAGGAGTCGGAGTCGGTGTAGTTGCCGGGGGCGCCGGAGACCGCGCTCCCGCCGTTGTCGAAGTCCTTGTTCCCGCGAAGGGAGTTGACGGTGACGTCCTCCGGGCGCAGGTGGTGGAGGTCGGTACCGGGGCCGGTCGCGGTGCCGAAGTCGCCGTGGGACTTGGCCCAGACGTGCTCGCGGTTCCAGTCGCCGGTGTTGCCGCCGTTGCTCGTCTTGGACTGGGACCGTCCGGTGTACAGGAGGATCACGTTCGAACTGTTCGCGGGGTCCTGGTCGGTGACCTTGAGCGCGTCCCAGACCTGTGCGTAGGTGACCTTCGTCTGGCTCTTGATGATGGTGTGCAACGCCGACTTGAGCGCGGTGCCGCTCTTGCCGATCGCGTTCTGGTAATACGTGTCGTCCAGTGCGGCGGTGACCGCCGAGGACGTCGCGGGAGCGGCGGCGGGCACGCTCGCGGACGGTGCGCTCACCGGCGCTGCGGCAGCGGTGGTGGCGAGCGCCGCGGTGGCGACACCGAGAGCCAACAGCATGCGTCTGACGGGACGTTGACGACGTGGCATGGGGGGAGCTGTCCTCTCCGGGGGGACCATCGCCGCGGGCGGCCACGGGGTGGGGGGCGGCGCTGCGGTGGTCGCGAGGAAACGGTTCAGCGGGAGCTTTCCACAGGGCTGGTCGCCTTGTGTGAACACGCCGTGACAGTCATGTGCAGGTCAAGTTGCGGAACCTCGGTGCCGCGCCCCACGTCCGGGTCCGGCGGGCATATGGGTATATGGACGTGCGGTGGATCGAATTCCGGCCAACTATGGTCCATACCAGGTCCTTGACGGCCCCTCGGGAGCTGCCTTAAATCAAGTACTGAATCAAGCGTCCCGGGTAACTCCCCCAAGGGCTCGCCCATTCGGTCGAAATGTCATGCTCATGCCCCCCCCACAAAAGCGATGTGATGTCTGTGCGTATCTCCCCGATACGGCGAACCGCTCTCTGCGCGCTCGCCCTGCTGTGCTGTACGGGAGTGCTGACGGCGGTTCCCGCCGCCGCGGCGACCCCGTCGGAGCCGGCCCCCGCCGCTGCCGCCGCGGTCACCTTCACCGACGACTTCGACGGCCCGGCCGGATCGGCCGTCGACGGCTCCAAGTGGCAGCTGGAGACGGGTGACAACGGCGGCAACAACCGTGAGCGCCAGTACTACACCTCGGGCAACAGCAACGCGGCCCTCGACGGCCAGGGCAATCTGGTCATCACCGCCCGCAAGGAGAACCCCGGCAACTACCAGTGCTGGTACGGCCGGTGCGAGTACACCTCGGCCCGGCTCAACACGGCCGGGAAGTTCACCTCCACGTACGGACACGTCGAGGCCCGGATGAAGCTCCCGCGCGGCCAGGGCATGTGGCCCGCGTTCTGGATGCTCGGTGACGACATCGGCAGCGTCGGCTGGCCCAACAGCGGTGAGATCGACATCATGGAGAACGTCGGCTTCGAGCCCGGCACCGTCCATGGCACGCTGCACGGCCCCGGATACTCCGGCGGGGCGGGCATCGGCGCGGGCTACACGCTCCCCGGCGGCCAGGCGTTCGCCGACGCCTTCCACACCTTCTCGGTCGACTGGGCGCCCGACTCCGTCACCTGGTCCGTCGACGGCAATGTCTATCAGCGGCGCACCCCGGCCGATCTCGGGGGCCGCAACTGGGTGTTCAACAAGCCGTTCTTCATGATCCTGAACTTTGCCGTCGGCGGCGAATGGCCGGGTGACCCCGACGGCAGCAGCACCTTCCCGCAGCAGCTCGTCGTGGACTACGTACGCGTCACCACCGGCGACAGCGGATCCGGCGGCGGGGGCGGGGCGATCACCGGCCTCGGCGGCAAGTGCGTGGACGTGGACGGCGCGAAAACCGCGAACGGCACGGCCGTGCAGTTGTACGACTGCAACGGTTCGGCGGCCCAGCAGTGGACCGTCGCCTCCGACGGCTCGATCCGCGCGCTCGGCAAGTGCCTCGACGTCAAGGACAACAGCACCGCAGACGGCGCCCAGCTCCAGCTGTGGGACTGCTCGGGGGCCGGAAACCAGCGCTGGGGCATCTCCGGCGCGCAGGATGTCGTGAACGTCCAGGCCGACAAGTGCATGGACGCGACCGGAAACAGCTCGGCCAACGGCACCAGGCTCCAGATCTGGACCTGCGCGGGCACGCCCAATCAGAAGTGGACCGTGAACCGATGAGCGACGCCCCGGGCACCGGCGCGACATGAGGCGCCCGGGGCTGATCCTGGCTCAGGAGCTGATCGCGGGGCGGCCGGTCACGGGGATGCGGGCCGCCCCGCCCGCCGGATCCGCGCGAGCGGCTCGGACGCGAACGCCTCGGTGCTCGCCGTACCGCCCGGATCGGGGGTACGGACCCCGGTCCCGGCCGGCACGGCCGTCATCGCGTCGGTGATCGTCCCGGCCGCCTCCGGGTGGCCCAGATGGTCGAGGGTCATGGCCGCCGACCAGATCGCGCCGAGCGGATTGGCGACGCCCCGTCCCGCGATGTCCGGCGCCGACCCGTGCACCGGCTCGAACACGGAGGGGAAGTCGCCCTCGGGGTCGAGATCGGCGGCCGGGGCGATGCCGATGCCGCCCGCCACCGCGGCGGCCAGACCGCTCAGGATGTCGCCGAACAGATTCGATCCGACGACGACATCGAACCGTTCGGGCTCCAGTACGAACTTGGCGGCGAGCACCTCGCCGCGTTCCTGGACTCCGTCGGACCCATCGGCCCCGTCTGATCCCCGGCGGGACACCGGACCGGTGTCCCGTCAGGCGGTGGCCCCCGGCTCCACCTCCAGGAAGCGCCGCTTCCTCGGCCCCCGGTAGAGCAGGGCCTCCCAGCCCAGCCGCGTCAGCGCCCCGGCGCACTCGGTGAGGGCGCGCTCCTCCTGCTGGGCCGCCCCGTCGCCGGGCGGTCCGAGCCACTCCACCCGGGCGGTGGCGGGCCGTTCCCCGGCCGTCACGCGGTAGCCCGTGGCGATCCGCGCGCCGGCGCCGTCCACCGCGGAGGCCGCCAGCCCGGCGGCCTCCAGCGTCAGCGCCACGGCGCGCACCGGGAGCCGTCGCTCCCAGGCGGCCGGCACCGAGGCCGGATCGCCGGGCCCGGAGTAGGTCAGCCGCCGGATCTGGAGCAGCCCCTCGAACGCGGTGCGCACCTCGGCCTCCCGCGCCCGGGGCTCGGCCGCGGACCCCGGCCCGTCACCCGTGGCCGCCTCGAAGCCGTCGGACTCTTCCGCCACTTCCGCCTCCCAGCGCACAGAGAGACCCCGACCGGACGGGGGGACGCCGGTCGGGGCCGATCAAGGGAAGGTGCGGATGGCGGTCGCCTCGCGGCGATGGGCTCCGTGGGGCTTCAGCCGAACGATCTTCCCCACGGGCATTTCTTATGTGGGGCCCGGGGACTCAGTTCCATCCACACCCTCACTCCGTCCAACGGAGAGCCCGGGCCGAATGTTCCCGGGAGGCCCTCGGCCCACTATGAATCACATGTATACATCGTGTGTATAGTCGTGCGCGTCCCGCCCGTTCCCCAGCGGATTCGGGCGGAGCGCTGCCCGCACACGGCCCGGCAGCCGGCCACTCAGCGCGTCGGAAGAGAGATCAGCCATGCCACGGAACACCACGACCTGCACGCCACGAGGGATCGCCGCGGGGCTGGCCGTGGTCGCCTCCCTGACCCTGGCGCTGAGCGGCTGCGCGGCGTACGACGCCACCTCGCCCGCCGACGCCCGCTCGCGCCCCACCGCCGACGGCGGGGAGCGGGTGAAGTCCGGGGTCGACTGCGCCGAGGAGCGCTGCATAGCGCTCACCTTCGACGCGGGCCCGAGCAAGCACACGCCCGAACTGCTCGACATACTCAAGGAGAAGAAGGTGCACGCGACCTTCTTCCTGCTCGGCAGGAACCATGTCGTCAAGCACCCGGAACTCGTCCGGCGGGAAGCGGACGAGGGACACGAGATCGCCAACCACACCTGGTCGCACAAGATCCTGACCGATCTCGACGCCGACGGTATGCGTGAGGAGACGTCCCTCGCCCAGGACGCGATAGCGAAGATCACCGGGCACAAGCCCACGCTCATGCGGCCGCCGCAGGGCCGTACCAACGACACGGTCGCTGACGTGTCCCGTGGACTGGGCCTGGCGCAGGTGCTGTGGAGCGCCACCGCCAAGGACTACTCCACCACCGACTCCGCCCTCATCGAGAAGCGCATCCTGGACCAGGCGGACCGTGACGGCATCATCCTGCTGCACGACATCTACGACGGCACGGTGCCCGCCGTCCCCGGCATCATCGACGAGCTGAAGAACCGCGGCTACACCTTCGTCACCGTCCCCGAACTGCTGGCGCCGGGAACGGCCGAGCCCGGCAAGGTCTACAAGCCCTGACGGACGTCCGGAGGCGTCAGGACGGGAACTCGTCCTCGTCCACGTCGCTGGTGGTGGCGTTCCCGCCGACGGACTTGGCCAGCGAGTACTTCAGCACCGTGTACTGCGTCCCGCCGGTCACCGCGACGGTCCTGAAGGCGGCCTTGTCGTCGAACTTCTGGAAGGCGCAGTCGCGGGTGAAGGACTTCCTCGCGGAGTTCCAGTCCGTGCCCGACGAGAAGTACACCGTGTACGAGCCGTCGTCGACCGCGCGGACCGTCGCGCTCCGGCCCTTGCGGATGTAGACGGTGAAGGCGGTGCGCTTCTGCCTGGTCAGCGACACCACCGCGTCCGAGGCCGTGCCGTTGTCGATGGTGAGCCGGCCCAGCCCGCCGCGGCCGCCGTCCTTCACGAGGGTTCCGTTGTCGAGTCTGCGCTTCTTGGGCTTCTCGGTACGGGGGGCCGCTACGCGGGCGGGATAGCCCAGGCCGGTGAGTGTGGCGCTCGCGTCCCGCAGGCCGGCCGGTCCGTCGGTCGAGGCCAGTTCCACCCGGGGCGAGGTGGCGCACCGGCCATGGGCGGTGCTCGCCTCCTTCAGGTTCTCGCTCAGGGCGCGCAGCGCGATGGTCAGACTCACATTGGCGGTCGCCGCGTCGTCCGGCGTGGGGGCCGCCGTCAGGGCGTCGGCGGCGGCCCCGGCCGCGTCCGAGGCCGTACCGAAGGCTTTGTTCAGCGCGCCGCCGTCGTCCGTCCGGTTCATCGCGCGCAACGCCTTGTCGACCGGCTTCAGGGCG
This sequence comes from Streptomyces sp. NBC_01429, assembly GCF_036231945.1. NCBI lineage: Bacteria > Bacillati > Actinomycetota > Actinomycetes > Kitasatosporales > Streptomycetaceae > Streptomyces > Streptomyces sp. NBC_01429. The sequence continues at coordinate 7,516,171 of NZ_CP109599.1, forward strand.
CTCTCCAGCGTCCGCCGGTACACGGCGGGGTCGACCTTCGGGGGCGGGGCCGGCGCGGAGGTGGTCACCGCGGCCGGGGAGTCCGGGCCGTCGCCGTCACCGCCGGAGTCGCAGGCGGCGAGGGGGAGCGCGAGAGCAAGCACGGCGCCCACGGCGGTGATCCTTCCCGGACCGGTCCCGCCCACCCCGCGCCCGCGCATACGTGTACCGCCCACGACTTGTCCCCCCGGGTCCCCCGTCCGGCCGCCGTCCGGACCGGAAACGTCCAGGCTTCTCCGCCACCGGAGGGCTGTCAAGGTGCCGTCCGGCGGCCCCGCCCGCCTCGCCCTGCTGGCGGCGGCGGGGAGGCGGTCGTACGGTGACAAAAGGGGCTACAGATCCAAGGAGACCTGTGTGGTCGGACGGGCGGCGGCGTGATGACGAACAGTGAAACGGGGTTCGGCGGCCCCATCTGCCCCCATCTCGCGGATGTCGAACCGGTGACCCCGGACAGCGCCGACAGCTGCCCGGAGTGCGTCGCCCTGGGGGACACCTGGGTCCACCTGCGCGAATGCCAGACCTGCGGGCACATCGGCTGCTGCGACTCCTCCAAGAACAAGCACGCCACCGCGCACCACGACGCCACCGGACATCCGCTCATCCGTTCGTACGAGCCCGGTGAGGGCTGGTGGTGGTGTTACGAGGACGAGATCGTCTTCGAGGTCGAGGGCATTCCCCCGGAAAGAGTGGCCTGAGCGGTGCGCCGTCCCGGCGGGGGTCACCCGTGCGGCGTATCCCGACCCGTACGCGTATCCCGACCCGTACTCCGGGGAGTGCGGAGCCGTTCCCGGGGCAGGTCGTCACCATGACGACGACGCGGACGCCCGCCCTCACCGAGCCGGTCCCCGACCTCCAGCTCCAGATGCTGATCAGGCTGCTGGGGGAGGACCCGGGCACCGGATTGCCCATCACGCTCAATGTGCCGGGCGGGCTGGTCTACGGCGATCTGATCACGCGCGACGCCTGGAAGGCCGACTGGGCCGAGGCGCTGCGTCACGTCGGCGCCGAGGGTACGGAGCTGCTGGCCCGGTTCCCCGAGGCCGTGGACGAGGCCGTCGACGAGGTGCGGGGCGAGGACGGCTCCCACCGGCTGCCCCGATGGGTCCATCTGCGCCGGGTCACGCTGACCGCCGCGGGCCGTCCGGACGGCATCGAGCTGCCCGTCTGGCGCGGCCGGCTCGCCGATGTCGCGGGCTGGGCGCTGGGCCGTCCCGAGTAAGGGGGCGCGCAGGCTCCGAGCGGAGCGGTCCGGTCGGCCCGCGGGTTAACTGTCACCCTGGAGTCGAGGGTGACAGTTGACCCTTCGTGTTGACGTAGTCAGCTCGCTGTCACGGTGAACTCAGCCCGCCGTCACGGTGAACAGGGCGCCGTCCGGGTCGCGCAGCGTCGCCTCCCGCAGGCCGGCCTCCCGCAGGGCGGCCGAGGCGTCCTGGGGCGAGACGAGGACGCCGCCGCTGTTCAGCGCGGCGGCCACGGAACCGGCCACCTCCGGCACCCGGTAATACACGTGCCAACGAGGCCGGAGCCACGGATCCGCCGAGGCCTGCACGGCTCCGTCCTGGATCTTCGCGACCACCTGCTTGTCCTGGCTCAGCACCGCGTGATCCTCCTCGCGTGCGAGCGAGAAACCGTCCCCGGACTCCGGCGCCCAGCCGAGCACCTCGCTGTAGAAGCGGGCGGCGTCGTCGATGTCGCGGGTGCGCAACTCCAGCCAGGCCGGGGCCGATCCGCGTCCCACGGTCCAGTCGGAGCGCACGGCGCCCTCCCAGATCCCGAAGGCCGCGCCGTCGGGATCGGCGGCCAGAGCGGCCCGGCCCGAGTGGAAGGCCAGCGGCCCCACGGCGACCGTCGCGCCGCGCTCCCTGATCCGCGCCGCCGCGACGTCCACATCGGCCACCGCGAAGTACGGCGTCCAGGCGACCGCGACCTGGAGGGAGGCGGCCAGCGCCCCGATGCCCGCGACGGGCTGCCCGTCGGAGAGCGCCACGCAGAAATCGTCCCCCAGCCCGGCGGGCCGGTAGGTCCAGCCCAGGACATCCCCGTAGAACGCCTGGGAAGCGGGCAGTTCACGTGAGAGCAGCGTCACCCAGCATGGAGCCCCCGCCACCGACTGTGAGTCTCTTTTGTCCCGCTCCACACCGCTCACTCCACCCTCGTCCGACACGTCTTTACCGTACGTATTGCCGCTGTTCGGTGCCTCTACTCCGCCGGGCCGCGATCTTCTTCCCGGTTGTGACGGATCGCACCGCCGCGTGTACGGACGCGCCGGGGTGGTCAGGCCGCCGCTCCCTCCCCCGCGGCGTGCGCGGGAGTGCGCTCCCTGCCGCCCGGGTGGCGGTGGCGCCAGAACCAGAACACCGCCGTCGACACGAGACACCACCCCGCCAGCACGGCGAACGGGAAGGCGTGCTGGGCGTTCCCGAAGTACACGGCGGTGTGCTGCGCGTTGATCGAGGCCCCCGGCGGCAGCCAGCGCCCGATGTGGCCGAGCAGCGAGGGCAGCAGCGGCCAGGAGACCGCCCCGCCCGAGGACGGATTGCCCAGCAGCACCATCAGACCCCAGGTCGGCAGCATCGCCCACCGCCCCATCAGGGTGTTGAACATCGTGAAGACCATGCCCGAGGTGAACATCGTGAACGCGAGGATCAGCCAGGACTCCAGGAACGGCAGCCGGAGCGCGCCCAGCCACCAGTCCACCACCGAGGCGATCGCGAAGGCGCCCAGCAGGGAGTAGACGATGGTGAAGGCGATCCGCTCGGCCGGGTTGAGCCCGCGCGCGTGCACGCTCAGCTGGATGGCGCCGACAAAGCCGATGATCACGGCCGCGAGCGAGATGTAGAAGAGCGCCAGCCCGCGCGGATCCCCCTTCTGGAGCGGCTTGATGTCGCTGATCCGTACGGGGACCCCGACGCTCCTGGCCACGGCCGGAGCCGTCTCGGTGAGGACCTGCGCCACCGAGGCCCCGGCGGCTCCCGCCACGGCGAAGTCGACCACGTGCGGCCGGAACGTCAGCACCGCGAACACCTCCTGCTGCTCCACACCCTCGCGCGCCGCCTTGTCCGTGGGGTAGCGGTGCAGTTCGAGCGAGGCGTTGAGCGCCTTCTCCATGCCGCTCACGAAGGCACGCGCCTGCGGAGTACCGGTCGGCCCCACCACGGCGGCGGGAATCCGGTGGGGCGTGGGATTCGCCATGTTGTACGTGTACGAGCCGGCGAAGAGTCCGGCGGCCGCCGCGAGGATGAACACCAGGACGACCGCCGGGAGGAAGGGGGACGCCGTGAAGGCGGCCCACTTCTCGGTGGCCGTGCCGCGCCTGCCGTGAGCGCCGTGCGCCCGGTGCGCGCCCTGCGGGTCCTGGTCCGGGGTGCCTTCGCGATCCGCGTCCATACAGGCACCGTAAACCCGTATATCGGTAAATCAGTGCATCTTTCCGGCGGAGCCGGTCCGTTGCGTTGCGATTCCGTCCGGCGCGTACGGCCCCCGCCTCAGCGCAGCAGCAGCTGAAGCCCGCCGAGGACGGTCGCCCCGATCACCAGCCGCTCGAACAGCCGCTGGTCGATGCGGTTCACACACGCCTTGCCGATCAGGGCGCCCGGAAGGACGAAGAGCACCAGCGCCGCGTCCAGCAGCAGGGACGGGCCGTCGATCAGGCCGAGCCCCACGCTGAAGGGCAGCTTGGAGGTGTTGACGATCAGGAAGAACCACGCGGACGTGCCCAGGAATCCCAGCTTCTGGAAGCCCGCTGAGAGCAGATAGAGCGACATGACCGGGCCGCCGGCGTTGGCGACCATCGTGGTGAAACCGCCGAGCACGCCGTACGACCCGGCCTTGACCCGGGCGCCCGGCGACCCCGGGTCGACGGAATCCGCGGTCTGCTCGCTCTTCGCCGCGCCGCGCCGTCGCCACATCGTCACCCCGGCCATCAGCAGCAGGATCGCGCCGATGGAGGTGCGCACCGCGGCGTCACCGGCCCAGGCCAGGAACACCGTGCCGGCCACGACGCCCGCCGCGACCGCCGGGAACAGCCGCCACAGGGTCGGCCAGTGGGCATGGCGCCGGTAGGTGAGCACGGCGAACACATCGCCCACGATCAGCAGGGGCAGCAGGACGCCCGTCGACTCGCGGGCGGGGAGTACGGCGGCGAACACGGCCAGACTGACCGTGTTCGCGCCGCTCACCGCGGTCTTCGAGAAACCGACCAGTGCCGCCGCTGCCGCGAGCGCGGCGAATCCCCACCAAGTGATGTCCATGCGACAACCGATGCTATGCGGCCCCCGCGACGCGCCGGACGAGGGGTCCCGCGAAGGGCGGACGCGGGCCGGACGCGGGCCCGACTGCGGGGAAATCCGCAGGACACGGCCCGCCGCGATCCGTAGTCTCCGGCCTGGAGCGCGAACGCGCGCCCGGTCCCGTCGGCCGGCCGGACCCGTCAGTGCACCGAGGGGAACAGGGACATGCGGACAGCTGACCGGCCGATCGTGGAGCTGCTGGAGCGGTACGCCCCACGGAACGCGGCCGAGGCGGCGGACGTCGCCCGTGTCCGCGCGCTCGTGGAGACGGCCCCGGACCCCTGGCTGCGTTCGATCCCGCTGCATGTGACCGCCTCCGCCCTGATCGTGCACCCCGGCAGCGGGCGGGTGCTGATGCGTCATCACCCGAGGCTGCGGACCTGGCTCCAGGTCGGCGGCCACGGCGACCCGGGGGAGAGCGTTCCCGCCGAGGTCGCGCTGCGGGAGGCCCGCGAGGAGACCGGTCTCGTCGATCTGGTCCCTTGCCCGGACACCGGCGAGGCCGCTCTCGTCCAGGTCGTGGTCGTGTCCGTTCCCGAGGGCGGCGGCGAGCCCGCGCACGAACACGCCGATCTGCGCTTCGTGCTGGCCACGGCCGAGCCCGACAGGGCACGTCCCGAGCACCCCGACGCCCCGTTGCGCTGGATGACCATGGCCGAGGCGCGGGAGGCCACCGCCGAGGCCAATGTCCGCGAGGCACTGCGGCGGGTCGAGGCGCTGCTGACGACGTCAGGACCGGCCGGTCCGGCGCTCTGAGGGTCCGGCGCGCTGACGGCTCAGCCGGACGTGGGTACGGGCGGCGGCGCGGCCCGCTGTTCAGGGGCCAGCGCGAACACGCACGCGGCGCCCGCGACGAGCACGGCCGCGAGTCCGACGACGCCCGCCAGCGTCGCCTGGAGCAGCAGCGCGCCGGTCGCCGCCCCGGCGAACATGGCCAGCACCGAACCGATCCTGCGCTGCGGCCTGGCGCCGGTCCCCGCCCCGAGGACGCTCTCCGCCGTGAGCGCCGTGAGGGTCTGGGTGAGCACGGTCGTGGTCAGATCCCGGGGCGCCAGCAGCCGGACCGTGGCGTTCTGGAGACCGGAGCACACCCCGAGCAGCGCGACGATCAGCAGCAGGGTCCGCCCCTCGGGACGCAGCGCGCCCGTCCCGAGCAGCACCGAGGTCAGCGCGAGGCCGCCCGCCTGACCCGCGAACGCGCCCCCGAGCCAGTGCCGGGGCCGGTCGCCGAACGCCTTGCTGAGCTGACCGCCGCCGAACGCCCCCAGTACGAAGGCGGTCATGGCCACGATCGGCGCGAGCACCGGCAGCCCGGTGTTCCGGGCGAAGGAGAACCCGAGGAAGACGACATTGCCGGTCATGTTGGCGACGAAGACGTGCCCCAGCCGCAGAAAACTCACCGCGTCCACCAGACCGGTCGCGAAGGTCATCACCAGCAGCGCGCCCACGGCCCACCGCCGCGCCACGGGCAGTTCCTCGGCCAACCGGAACACCTACTTCCCGTTCGGGGTCCGTCCACCTTAGCCAGGCGACGGGATCCGACGGCGCGTACCACACGCGCGCGAGCACTGATAAGAAGAACGGCAGTGGGCATGATCAGCACGCCCCGACCTCGGCGAAGGAGAACTCCGTGCCCCACACACCCCGTCCGGCAGGTGCCCCGCACAGCGAGTCCGCCACCGGCACCCCCGATGAGGCCGAAGGCGCTTCCCCCGGCGGTCCCATACCCCCGGCGATACGGAACTGGGCGGGCAACATCACCTTCAACGCGGCGCGCGTACACGCCCCTTCGTCGGTGGAACGGCTGCGCGAGATCGTCGCGGGGAGCCGCTCGGTGCGCGCGCTGGGCAGCGGACACTCCTTCAACGCGATCGCGGACACCCGGGGCGATCTCGTCTCGGTGGCCGAGCTGCCCAGGCACGTCGAGGTCGACCGTACGGCCGCCACCGTCACCGTCGGCGGCGGGCTGCGCTTCGCCGAGTTCACCGGAGCCGTCCACCGGGCGGGGCTGGCGCTGCACAACCTCGGCTCGCTGCCGCACATCTCCGTCGCCGGAGCCTGCGCCACCGGCACACACGGCTCGGGGACCGGCAACGGCACCATCGCCTCGGCCGTCCGCTCGCTCGAACTGGTCACCGCCGACGGCGAACAGCTCGTCCTGGCGCGCGGCGACGCCGACTTCGCCGGAGCCGTGGTCGGTCTCGGCGCGCTCGGGGTCGTCACCCGGATGGCCCTCGACCTGGTGCCCGCGTACGACATCAGGCAGTGGGCCTACGAGGGGCTCCCGTACGCGCGGCTGCGCGAGCGGTTCGACGACATCCTGTCCGCCGCCTACAGCGTGAGCCTCTTCACCAGCTGGCGCGGCGACGAGGTGGAGCAGGTCCTGCTCAAGCAGCGCGCCGGCGACCCGCAGCCGCCGCCCGCGCCCGCCGACTGGTTCGGCGCCAGGCCCGCGACCGGTCCGCTCCACCCCGTACCCGGCATGGACCCCGCCAACTGCACCCAGCAGGCGGGCGTTCCGGGGCCCTGGCACGAACGACTGCCGCACTTCCGGGCCGAGTTCACGCCCAGCAGCGGCGACGAACTCCAGAGCGAGTACTTCGTGGCCGCCGAGGACGGGCTCGCGGCCTTCGACGCGCTGGCCCGGATCAGGGACCGGATCGCGCCGGTCCTGCGGATCGGTGAGATCCGCACCGTCGCGGCGGACGACCTGTGGCTGAGCCCGGCGTACGGGCGCGACTCGGTGGCGTTCCACTTCACCTGGTTCCCGGACACCGCGGCCGTGACCCCGGTGCTGGACGCCATCGAAGAGGCGCTGGAGCCCTATGCCGTCCGGCCGCACTGGGGAAAGCTGTTCACCATGGAACACGAGCGGCTCAGGGGACTCTACGAGCGCTACGCCGACTTCGAGGCCCTGACGGCGAAGCTCGATCCGCGCGGCACCTTCCGCAACGACCTGCTGGAGCGCTACTTCCCCGGCGGCCGCTGACCACGCCGGTGACGCGGGCCGGACGATTACCGCACAAGCCCCTCGCTCCACTCCCTTTTGGGGCAGGCTGGTCGCGTGAGTACGAATCCGGAAGACGCGGCCGACGAGGAATTCGACGATGTGGCCGCGCGGCGGCTGCTTGAGCTGGGACGGCGTGAGGAGGAGCTGCGCAAGGAGTTCAGGCTGGACGGACCCGACTGGGAGCGGATGTCGGTCTCCCACTACACGGCGTACTCCGCGATGCTGTACGAGGACCGGGGCTGGCGGCAGCTCTTTCCCGCCGTCCCCGCCGAGGAGGAGGCCCGCACGGACCTGCGGGACGTGCTGCTCGTACGGGCGGCCGGGGCGGGCGAGCTGGGGCCCCGGTACGCGCGTGCCGTCGAGGCGGTCGCGGGCGGCGAGGACCAGGTCATCGTCGGGGACGATGTGTACCGCGTCGTGCGCGTCGAGCAGACCGTCATCATGACCGGCCACGGCCCGCAGCCGCCGCAACCCCGCGACCAGGAGTTCCCCGACGTGCTCGACGAGCGCCCCGCTCCCCGGGGGCCGGGGGACGCGCTGGAGGACTGACCGGCAGCGCCCCGGCCCCTGGCTCAGACCCGGCGCGCCACCACCAGCACGCAGCGCGGGGCGCCGCTGGGCAGTACGCCGAGGCCGGTCAGGGGCAGCAGCTCCGTTCGGAACCCGGTCAGGGCCAGATCCGCCAGCACGTCCGGCAGCCGAAAGGTGCGGTAGTACATCACGAACGGCGGGTGCCACAGCAGGTTGCGCAGACGCATCGCGGCGTCGAAGCCCCAGAGCGTCAGGTACGTCTTCGAGCCGACCGGGGGCGGCGCAGGTACGGGGAAGACGAACAGGCCCTCGGGGCGCAGCGCCGCGTGCGCCCGGGCGAACAGGGCGGGCCGCTCGGCCGGCAGGAAGTGGCCGAACGCCCCGAAGCTCACGGCCAGGTCGAACGCCGAGACGAACGGAAGAGCCCTCGCGTCGGCCCGTACCCAGTCCACCACCGGACCCGCCACCCCATCCGGACCCGCCACCCCATCCGGACCCGCCACCCCATCCGGACCCGCCACCCCATCCGGACCCGCCACCCCATCCGGACCCGGCGCACCGGCCGGGGCCGAAGCGGCGCTCTCCCTGGCGGCGGCGAGCATGCCGGCGCTGAAGTCGACGCCCGTGACGCGTCGCGTGCACAGCCCCCGCAGCGCGCCGACCCCGGCGCCGGTGCCGCAGCAGATGTCGAGCCCGGTACGGAAGGGCCCGAGCGGCCGTACCGTATCCATCACCGCGTCCAGCACATGGCCGGGGGTGCGAAACGGTGTCAGGTCGAACTTCGGGGCCAGCAGATCGTAACCGTGCTCGGTGGACGAGAGCGCCTGTACGGCGAGTTCGCGAAGGGTCGGGCCCTGGGGAGTGAACATCACCACGCAGCTTACGGTCCGGTGGAGCGCGGCCGCTGATCGCGGTGCAACCGCCACACCATGAGGGCCAGTTGGAGCCGCAGCCGCCCGTGCGCCTCGTGCACCGGCCAGCCCAGCCAGTGTTCCGCCTGCGCCAGCCGGTCCTGGAGCGTCGAATGGTGCAGATGCAGCTCCGCCGCCGCCGCGCGCAGGCTGGTGGCGCAGGCGACCGTATGGAGGGTGACGGCAGCCCAGGGCGCCGAGGCGATCGCGCGTTCCAGCGCCCGTACGTCGGGAATCGGCTCGTCCGCCGGCCCGACCGCCTCCGCCAGCAGGGCGAGTCCGCCCAGCTCCTCCGCGTACACCGTGCCGGGCCCGGGGTCCTGTTCGGTTCCCGCCGCAGTGAACCGCAGCGCGGTGCGGGCCGCCGCCCAGGACGACGGCAGTTCGAGTACGGGCACGGCCGGGCCGACCCCGGCGCGTCCGTAGCCCGGAGCCGCCGGCCCGCGCGCGACGGGCGAGGTCACCGCCTCGACCACCGGCGGCCCGTCCCACGGGGCCACCGCGCGGGCCGGCGCCGTCTGCCGCAACCCCAGCCGGCCGGCCGCCCGCCACCGGTCGTGCTCCGGCGCACGGGCGTCCAGCAGCACTTCCACCGAAGCGGGATCGGCCGCCGGATCCGCCACCGGCGTCCGGCCCCTGGTCCGCTCCAGCACGTCCCTGACGGCCGCGGCCGTCCGCTCCAGCACCATCGCGCGCACCCCGCCGGGCGGCCCGTCGCACTCCAGCCACACCGCCGGCGCCGCGCCCGCCACCAGCGGCGCCGACATCCACCCGGACCCGACCAGGCCGCCCTCGTCCCGCCGTACCCCGTCGGTGCCGACCCGGATCCGTATGCCGCGCTCCTCGTCCACCAGCCGGGCCGGGCAGCCGGCCAGCACCGCCGCGCCCCGCACGAGGGACTCCAGCCCGGCCCGGCCCTCGACCAGCCGGTCGAAGTACGCGATCACTTGGAGCGCGGCGCCCGCGTCCGGATCGAGCGCCGCCAGTCTGCCCACCAGCTCTTTCACGCCCCCATCCTGCTTCCGCGAGGAGCGCGGTGCCAACCCTGCGGCACCCGTCGTCCGGCTCAGCTCGCCAGCAGCCGGCGCAGCCAGTTCAACTGCGCGGCGCGGGCGTCCCGTGCGATCGCGGACTGCGGCGCCATGACGTCGAATCCATGGAATCCGCCCGGCCACACATGCAGTTCCGCCCGGCCACCTGCCTGCCACAGCCGGGCCGCGTAGGCGACGTCCTCGTCCCGGAAGGTCTCGGCGGAGCCGACGTCGATGAAGGCCGGCGGCAGCCCCGACAGATCCTCGGCGCGGGCCGGTGCGGCGTACGGCGAGACGTCGGGGCCGCCGCGCGCCCCGCCCAGCAGCGCGGTCCACCCCTTGTGGTTCGCCGTGCGGTCCCACATCCCCAGACCGGCCATCTGAAGGCTGGAAGGAGTGTCGTTGCGGTCGTCCAGCATGGGGCACATCAGCAGCTGCCCGAGCAGCGCGGGACCGCCCCGGTCGCGCGCCAGCAGAGCCGTCGCCGCGGCCAGACCGCCGCCGGCGCTGCCGCCGGTGATCACGATCCTGGCCGGATCGATCCCCAGCTCACCGGCGAGTTCGACGGTCCGTACGAGGCCGGTGTACACATCCTCCACCGGCGCGGGATGCGGATGCTCGGGCGCCAGCCGGTACTCCACCGACACGACGACCGCGCCCAGTTCGGCCGCCCAGTCCAGCGCGGAGTCGATGCCGGTGCGGTTGTCCCCGATCACCATGCCGCCGCCGTGGACGCAGTAGAGCGCGGGCAGCGGGGACGGGACCCCGGCCGGCCGGCAGACGAGCAGCGAGATGTCCGGCTCCCCGGGCGGCCCCGGCACCGTACGCTCCTCGACCTCGAACGCGCCGTCGCGCCGCAGGGTCTCGTCCGAGGGCCGCTGCGCGAGGGAGGCGCGGCGCACGCCCGGGATGTCGTCCAGCGCCAGTGTGTCCCCGAGCTGCCCGGTGAGGACATCGAGCGCCGCGGAAAGCTCCGGGTCGAACGGGACGGGCGGCAGGCTCGTCCGGTCGTCCGGCGCACCGGAGGACGCGGTGGTGGTCATTGGCTCTCCCTCGGTCACGGTAGCCGGTCACGTCCTCGTGACCGCCGCCGCCATCGTGCCCGGTGCCCCGCGCCGGCGGCGGCGCCATCCGGCGGGGATCATCCGCCGCCCGGCGGGTACCGGCCCGTCCACCCCTCCCACCGGCGGAATTCATGCGATCGCAACGCGGTGATCTCGACACACACCCCCGCACGGTGCGACTCTCCCGCCATGCGTCTCACAGTCCGGAGCCTGCCCACCGCGCTCCTCGTCCTCACCGCCGCCGCCACCGGCTGCGCCCCGCAGGAGAACTCGCCGTCCGCGGCCACCCCCGCCGCCACGGCCTCCTGCACCCCGGCCGCCCTGTCCACGGAGGCCGCCGGAAAGCTGACCGTCGGCACCGACAAGCCGGCCTACGCGCCCTGGTTCCAGGACGACGACCCGGCGAGCGGCAAGGGCTACGAGTCGGCGGTCGCGTACTCCGTGGCCAAGGCCCTCGGCTACCGCGCGGACCAAGTCGTATGGCGCACCGTCCCGTTCAACAACTCCTTCGCGCCCGGTGAGAAGAACTTCGACTTCGACATCAACCAGGTGTCCATCAGCGACGAACGCAAGCGGGCCGTCGACTTCTCCTCCGGCTACTACGACGTCCGCCAGGCCGTCGTCGCGCTCAAGAAGTCCCCCTACGCGAAGGCCAAGAGCGCCGCCGACCTCAAGGGAGCCAAGCTCGGCGCCCAGGTCGGGACCACCAGCCTCGACACCATCAACGAGATCATCGAGCCGAAGCGACAGCCCGCCGTCTTCCAGAAGAACGACTTCGCCAAGTCCGCCCTGCGCAACGGCCAGGTCGACGCGATCGTCGTCGATCTGCCCACCGCCTTCTACATCACCTCGGCCGAGGTGCCGGACGCCGAGGTCGTCGGCCAGTTCGCGGACTCCGCCGGCACCGCCGAACAGTTCGGCCTCGTCCTCGACAAGGGCAGCCCGCTCACCGCCTGCGTCACCCGCGCCGTAGACGGGCTGCGGGCCGACGGCACGCTCGCCGCGCTGGAGAAGAAGTGGCTCGCGGACGCCGTGGACGCGCCGGTGCTCAAGTGACCTCGGTATCGGCCCCCGCCGAGCGGGACACCGACCCGTACACCCCCTCCGCGCGGCGCCTGGCACGGGAGCGCCATCACCGCGCCAGGACGCGCCGTGCCACCGCGATCGCCGCGCTCTCCACCCTGGTGACGGGCGCCGTCCTCTTCGTCGTCATCACCGGCTCGCCCGGCTGGCAGCGCGCCCGCGAGACCTTCTTCAGCGTCGAGTACGCCCGGATGGCGCTGCCCCTCGTCCTCGACGGACTGCTGCTCAATCTGCGGCTGCTCGCGGTCTGCGGGGTGTGCGTCCTGTTCCTCGGACTGCTGCTCGCCGTCGCCCGCACCCTGCGCGGCCCCGTCTTCTTCCCGGTCCGCGCGCTGGCCACCGCCTACACCGACTTCTTCCGCGGCCTGCCCCTGATCATCTGTCTGCTGATGGTCGTCTTCGGGGTGCCGGCGCTGCGCCTCCAGGGCGTCACCACGGACCCCGTGCTGCTCGGCGGCACCGCGCTGGTCCTCACCTACTCCGCCTACGTCGCCGAGGTCTTCCGGGCCGGCATCGAATCCGTACACCCCTCGCAGCGCGCGGCGGCCAGATCGCTCGGGCTCTCCCGGGGCAGGACCCTGCGGTACGTCGTGCTCCCGCAGGCGGTACGGCGGGTGGTGCCGCCGCTCCTCAACGACCTGGTGTCGCTCCAGAAGGACACCGGCCTCGTCTCCATCGCCGGCGCCGTGGACGCCGTGTACGCGGCCCAGATCATCGCCGGGAAGTACTTCAACTACACGCCGTACGTGGTCGCCGGCCTGGTCTTCGTCGCGCTGACGATCCCGATGACCCGCCTCACGGACTGGATCACGGCCCGCACCGACCGGCGGCGCGCCCAGGGAGGAACCGTATGACGGCCGAGGACACCCCCGTACTGCGGCTGGAATCCGTACGCAAGACCTTCGGCCGGGACCGCGTCGTCCTGCGCGACGTCACCCTCGACGTGCCCCCGCACACCGTGACGGCGCTGATCGGCGCCTCGGGCTCCGGCAAGTCGACGCTGCTGCGCTGCGCGAACCTGCTGGAGGAGATCGACGACGGAGCGATCTTCCTGGACGGCGAGGAGATCACCGACCCGCGCACCGACCCGGACGCGGTGCGCCGCCGGATCGGCGTCGTGTTCCAGTCGTACAACCTCTTCCCGCACATGACGGTCCTGCGGAACATCACGCTCGCGCCGCGCCGGGTCCTCGGCGTCCCCCGCGCGGAGGCCGAGGAGCGCGCCCGCGAACTGCTGGAGCGGCTCGGCCTCGGAGACAAGGCGGCGGAGTACCCGGACCGGCTCAGCGGCGGCCAGCAGCAGCGCGCCGCGATCGTCCGGGCCCTCGCGGTACGCCCCAGACTGCTGCTCCTCGACGAGATCACCGCCGCGCTCGACCCCGAACTGGTCGGTGAGGTGCTGTCGGTCGTACGGGATCTCAAGGCCGAGGGGATGACGATGGTGCTGGCCACCCACGAGATGGGCTTCGCCCGCGAGGTGGCCGACCAGGTGTGCTTCCTGGACGGCGGAGTGGTGCTGGAACGCGGCACGGCCCAGCAGGTCTTCGGCGATCCGCGGCAGGAACGTACGAAGCGGTTCCTGCGGCGGATCGTCGAAGCGGGCCGGCTCTGAGCGGCCGGCCGTCGGCCGTCAGTCCCCGGACCCCAGCCGCACCGGCAGCGTCGCCGTGCTGTTGGAGAACAGCGAGGGCACCGGGATCAGTGTGTCCGGGTCCACGGCGAGCGCGAGTTCCGGATAGCGCGCGAACACGGCGGGCAGCGCCACCGTCGCCTCCAGCCGCGCCAGCGGCGCGCCGAGGCAGAAGTGCGCGCCGTGGCCGAACGCCAGGTGTTTGCGCTGCTCCCGGGTGAGGTCGAACCGGTCGGCGTCCGCGCCGTGCTGGGCCGTGTCACGCCCCACCGCGCTGTACGGGGCCATGATGGCCTCGCCCTTGGGGATGCGCACACCGGCGATCTCCACATCCTCCAGGGGATACCGGAAGGGGAAGTTCCCGATCGGCGCGTCCCAGCGCAGGGTCTCCTCCACCACATTCGCCCAGACCCGCTCGTCTCCCCGCTCCGCGAGGCCGCGCTGCTCGGGGTGGGTGAGCAGGGCGCGCACCGCGTTGGTGATCAGGCTGAGCGTGGTCTCCTGCCCCGCCGAGAGCATCACCAGCAGCGTACCCACCAGCTCCTCCTCGCTCAGCGATTCGGGGTCGGCGTCCCGGGCGGCGACGAGCGCGCTGGTCAGATCGTCGCCCGGCTCCGCGCGGCGCGTCCCGACCACCCGCGCCAGCAGCTGGTACTGCTCGATCTGACTGGCGGTCACCTCCTCGGGCGGCAGATCCGAGCGGAAGATGTTGTCCATCAACTCCTTCAGCCGCGGGCGCTCGTGCTCCGGCACCCCGAACAGCTCGCAGATGACCCGCATCGGCACCGGATGCGCGAAGTGCTGGCGCAGATCGACACTGCCGTCGGCACCGGCGTACGAGGGGAGCGCGTCCAGCAGCTCCGTCACGATCGCCTCGATCCTCGGCCGCAGCTCCTCGACCCGGCGCGGGGTGAAGGTCTGCGTCACGAGCTTGCGCAGCCGCCGGTGTTCCGAGCCGTCGGCGGTGACCATGTTGGTGACCTTCACCATGCCGATCAGCGGCCAGCCGTCGGATATCTCGCCGCGCAGGATGGCGTTCCAGTTGCGCCAGTCCTTGCTGAAGCGCGGATCGGACACCAGCTCGGCCAGCAGGGCGTGATCCGTCACCGACCAGGCCATGACGTCCCCGGGCAGCCGCACCCGCACCACCGGTCCGGCCTCCCGCAGCCGGGCCGCCTCGCCGTGGTGGTCGGAGCCGTGCGGATCGAGCGTGACGACGGGTATTCGCTGATCGGCGGAGGGAGCCGGGTATGAGGTCATCTGCGTCTCCGGAGGACGGGGCGGAAGGAGGAATTCACTGCGTACGGCCGTCTGCCCGGGCCCCCACCGCGGAGAACTCCACGGGCAGGGAGACCGGGACCCTGGTCCACGGCGAGGGACGCCAGGTCACGTCCCGCGCCGGGATCGACAGCCGCATGTCGGGCAGCAGGTGCAGCGCGGTGTTCACCGCCGTACGGGTGATCAGCCGCGCGGGCACCTGCGCGGGACAGACATGGGGACCGGACGAGAAGGCCAGATGGGCGCGGTTGCCGGAGTCGCCGACACCGCCCGTGCTCTCGTCGGGACGGATCGCCGGATCGTCGTTGGCGGCGGCGATCCCCAGGATCAGCACATCGCCGCGCCGGATCGGCCGGCCGCCCAGCTCGGTGTCGCGCAGCGCGTACCTGGCCGGCATGTTGTTCATCGGCGGATCGCGCCACAGCGCCTCGTCGAGGGCGTCGTCCACACCGAGCCTGCCGCCGTGCAGCCGGGCGGCGAAGCGCGGATCGGTGAGCATCAGCCGCAGGGTGTGCGAGATCCACGCCGTGACCGTCTCGTTCCCCGCGGAGATCATCACCACCATCGACTGGAGGCGCTCCGCCTCGTTGCCCAGGTTGGCGTGGTGGAGGAACGCCGTCGTCAGATCGTCGGTGGGGTCGCGCTGCCGCTCGCGCAGCGTGTCGACGAGGATCTCCTCGAAGTGCCGGTTGCCGGCCTGCGAGTCGTCCGCGCTGCCGAACAGCGCGATGAGCGCGCTCAGCAGCTCCTGACCCTCCGTGCTGTCCAGCCCGAACAGCGAAGCGATCGAGAGCATCGGCACGATCGTCGCGTACTCGTTCACCAGATCGGCCCGGCCGCGCCGGGAGAACTCCGCGATCAGCTCCGCGCACACCGCCTCGACCTGCCGGCGCGTCCTGCGCTGGTCGATGTGCGCGACGCCCTCGTCCAGCGGCTGGCGCAGCCGGCGGTGCTCGGGACCGTCGGCGCCGATGACGTTGGCACGCCACGCCATCATGGGCAGCAGCCCCGAACGCGGCGAGACCACACCGTCGTTGAGATCGCGCCAGTTGCGGGCGTCACGCGAATAGGTCTGCTCCTGGCGGGTGATCGTCAGCAGCTCCCGGTAGCCCATCACGAGCCAGGCGGGCACCCCGGGTTCCAGCTCGACCCTGGCGACATTGCCCCACTGCTCGCGCAGCCGCCGGTAGACCTCCCGGGGATCGGACGAGCCGGTCGCCGAGGAGAGCGGGAGCAGCCCCGCCGTACCGCCGGCGTGCGCGGGGCACCCGGGCGGCGGGGAGACGTCGGGGACGGCGGAGGAGGCGGCGGGCCGGGTCATCAGGCGGTCTCCTTGATCCGTACCTCGTCGGCGGTGGACACGTACTCGACGAGACTGATCAGCGCGTCCACCGACGGGCCGCGCTCCCGCGCGTCGCACATCACCACCGGCGTTCGCGGCAACAGGTCCAGCGCGCCGCGCAGTTCGTCGGCGGTGTACTCCTCGCTGTCCGGGAACTGGTTGACCGTCACCGCGAACGGCAGTCCGCGCAGCTCCAGTTGGGCCAGCACGTCGAAGCTGTCCTCCAGCCTGCGGGTGTCCACGATCACCAGGACACCGAGGGCGCCCTCGGCCAGCCCGTCCCACAGGTCCCAGAACCGCCGCTGGCCCGGGGCGCCGAACAGATAGAGCACCAGCCGGGAGTTGAGTGTGATCCGGCCGAAGTCCATGGCGACGGTGGTGGTCTTCTTGGTGTCCATTCCCGCCAGATCGTCCACACCGACACTCGCCTCGGTCATCACCTCCTCGGTCCGCAGCGGTTCGATCTCGCTCACGGACCCGACCAGCGTGGTCTTCCCCACGCCGAAGGCGCCCACGACGAGGATCTTGACGGCCTGCTGGACCGTGTCGGGCAGATAGCGGTCAGCGGAGCCGACGGAGACCATCGAGTACCTCCTGGAGCAGTTGCGATTCGGGCAGAACGGCCTGGGGGACACCGGAACGGGCGGACAGATGGCCGCTGTCGACGAGATCGGACGCCAGCACCTTCACCAGGCTGACCGGCAGTTCCAGATGGGCCGCCGCCTCCACCAGGGACAGCAGCCGCTCGCACATCCGGACCAGGGCGCGCTCCTCCCGCGTGGCCGAGACCGGCAGTTCACGCGGGGGATCGGCGGCGACGAGCAGGGTCTCGACGCCGACCGTGTTGCGCGTGGGCCTGGAACGCCCCCTGGTGATCACATACGGCCGTAACGCGCCGGCCGCGTAGTCGCCCTCCGGGCCACTCACCGAGCGGCCTCCTGCCGGGGCGGGCTGCTCAGATTCCCGGCGCCGATCTTCATGACCTGCGCCTGCATCTGCCGGGCGACCAGCTTCGGGTCGACCACGGGCCCGGTCACCACCGCGAGATGCGCGCCGTTGGCGCTGCGCATGAAGAGGAACCCGCCGTTGAACTCCACCATCTGCTGGTGCACGGCGCCGCCGTCCTCGCCGAACTCCTTGCCCAGGCTGCGGGCGAGGGACTGGAGCCCGGAACAGTTCGCGGACAGCCGGTCGGCCGAGTCCCGGTCCATCCCCTCGGAGCTGGCCAGCAGCAGCCCGTCGGCGCTGAACACGATGGCCTCTCTGACGCCGGGGACGGCGGCGACCTCGGCGATCATCCAGCCGCGCTGCTCGGGGTTCTCCACGTAACTCATGCTCACGTCAGTCCTTCCGGGGTTCTGTGGTGGGGGAGGAAGGGCCCTGCCGGCCCTCGTGCGGATCGGAACCGGACGGCGGGTCGGCCCGGCCGCCCTCGAAGAACTGCTCCATCCAGTCACCGGCCTGTTCCGGTGTGCCCGGCGGGGTGACGGCGGTGGGGGCCGCCTCCACCGCGGGTGCGTACTCGTCGCGCCGGGACCGGCGCTGGGGCAGCCGGCGCCCGGTCCGCTCCCGGGGCTGCTCCGGCAGGACCGTTTCGCCTGCGGAACCGGCAGCGGAACCTGCACCGGAATCGCCGGTGGAGACCGGCGCGGGCGGCGCGGGCGGCGCGGGCGCGGCCGGTGCCGCAGGGGCCTCCGGTACGACCGGGGTGGCCGGTGACGGCGGTACGGCGGGTGCGGGAGGCGCGGGCGTGGCCGCCCTGTCCGGGGCGGGCGCGGGCTGAGGCACCCGGGACGCCTGCGGCAGCGGGGGTACGGGAGGCGACTGCACCGCGCTGCCCGCGGGCGCCAGCGTCTCCAGCGCCACCGTGGGCACCAGCACCACCGCGCGGACCCCGCCGTACGGCGAGGGGCCCAGGTCCACCTGGAAGCCGTGCCGGTCCGCGAACCGTCCCACCACCGCGAAGCCCGTCTGCGGGATCTCGCCGACCTCGCCGACCCCGAGCAGCCGGCACCCGGAGGCGATCTGGCGCGCCTCGGACAGCCGGTACTCGTCCATGCCGAGACCGCCGTCGTCCACCTCGATGACCGCGCCGCGCTGAACCGTACGCACCGTCACCGGCACGCCCGTACGCGGCGGCGAGTACTCCGTGGCGTTGGCGAGCAGTTCTGCCAGCAGATGGATCAGCGGCTCGACGACCGACGGCGTGACCCCGACATCCGGGTCGCCGGTCACCTCGACGCGCTTGTACCCCACGATCCGGCCCGACGCCGCCCGTACCACGTCCACCATCGCCAGCGGCTTCTGCCACTGCTGTCCCGGCCATTCGCCGCAGAGCACCTTGAGGCTCTGCGCGTGCCGGGCCTGCTGGGTGGCCGCGTGGTCGATCTGCATGGTGGTCTCCAGCAGATCGGAGTCGCCGGGGTAGCGGTCGGCGAGCCCGGTCACGGCCGCCTGGATCCGGTGCGCCGAGGTCTGTACCCGGCTCGCCAGCTCCACCATCGCCAGCCGCTGCGACTCCTCGCGGTGCTCGACCGCCTCGGAGACCTCGGCCAGCAGCCGGTCGAACCACTCGGTGACCGCCGGCCCCGCGCCCTCGGCGGCGCGCGGCGGATCCGGGATCTCCGCCCCGGCCAGGGCGGCCGGAAGCCGCTCCTTGACGAGGTGTTCGACCTCCTCGCGCACCTGGTCGGACTGGAGCGAGATCCGCTGCTCGACATGGGAGCGCCAGCCGGTGTCGCGCCGGACGGTCTCCGCCTCCCGCTCCGCCAGCCGGCCGCGCAGCTCGACCGCCTCGGCCTCGGCGCGCCGGTGCCGGCCGCGCAGCCTGACCAGCGCGAGAAGCAGTACGAGCCCGAGCACGCCGTATGCGACGGCTGCGCCAGTGCCGTTCGCGTGTGCGATGTCCGCCACCGGTATGGCGAAGGCCGCCAGGGTCAGGGCGAGGATCGGCAGCCACGGGGGCTGCGACCTGGGGGAGCGGGAAGAGGGCGCGGGGGAGCGTGCCATGGAGAACCTTCGAGTTGGCTGAAAAACGCGGTCAGGCTGAACCTCACCCGGCAGGAGTCACGGGGAGCGGAGTCGGTGCCTGGCCGGTATGACCGCCGAACGCGGAGACGGCAGGCGGTGGACGCCTGCGGTGCCACTGCGGCCACGCGACTTGATCATGGATGAACTACCTCTTCACCAGACGTTGTTGGGGGATCGTATCTCCGCCGCCGCTGTCCTGAAGTCGTATACCGGCCATGGATGGCCGGGACGCGCCGCCGTGACGGTCGGTGCCGCTCCGGCTCCGTCCGGTGTCGGGCCGCCGTCACATGCCAACGGCATGCTGGTGAGGAGGGGGTGTGGAGTCAGGGCGTGGTAACGGTGAACAGACCGCCGTCCGGGTCGCGGAGTGTGGCCTCCTGGCCCGGGCCCGAGTCGGAGGGCGACGCCACCACGACGCCCCCGGAAGCCGCCGCCGCGCCCGCGGCGACATTCACGTCCGCAACGTGGAAGTGCACATGCCAGCGCGGCCTGACCTGCGGGTCGGGCGCGCTCTCCACCGCGCCGCCGCGCAGCGCGGCGACCACGTGCGTACCGTCGCGCACCACCACCTGGTCGTCCTCGTACCGCACTTCGCAGCTGTTCCTCTCGCCCGAACCCCAGCCGAGGACCTCGCCGTAGAAGATGGCCGCGCCGAACGCGTCCCTGGTGCGCAGTTCCAGCCGGGCGGGCCCGGCGCCCCGTCCCACCGACCAGCCGGCGATCGTCCGGCCCTCCCAGAAGCCGAACACCGCGCCGTCCGGGTCGGCGGCGAGCGTCGCGCGGCCCGTGCTCATGGCGAGCGGCCCCACGGCGACGGTGGCGCCGCGCTCCCGGATGCGCGCGGCCGTCGCGTCCGCGTCGGTGACGGCGAAGTACGGGGTCCAGGCGACCGCGGCCTGGAGGCTGGGCGCGAGGGCCCCGATGCCCGCGACCGGCGAGCGGCCCGCCAGCGCGACGGAGAAGTCCTCGCCCAGCGCCGTGGGCCGGTAGGTCCAGCCGAGGACGGCCGCGTAGAACGACTGGGACGCCCGCAGGTCCCGGGCCATCAGGCTCACCCAGCACGGGGCCCCGTATACGGCATGAGGTGACGCCGCCATGACTCTCGTCCACTCCGTTCTCACCGGTGGGGGACGCGCCCGGCGGGCCGGTCCCGGTAGCCATGCTTCACCCCCGGATGCCGCCGCGCATGTCGGCACGCGCGAGTGGCTTCCCTCCTCATCCCATCGCGTCATCCCATCGCGCGGTCCAGATTGATCGCCGAGCTGATCAGCGCGAGATGGGTGAACGCCTGCGGGAAGTTGCCCAGGTGCTCACCGGTCAGCCCGATCTGCTCCGCGTACAGCCCCACGTGATTGGCGTAGGTGAACATCTTCTCCAGGGCGAGCCGCGCCTGCTCCACCTCACCGGTGCGCGCCAGCGCCTCCACCCACCAGAACGAGCAGATGGAGAACGTGCCCTCCGTACCGTCCAGCCCGTCCGGCGCCTGCTCCGGGTCGTAGCGGAAGACCAGGCTGTCAGCGACGAGCCGCCCGGCGATGGCGTCGACCGTGGACCGGAACCGCGGATCGGCCGGCGACACGAACTTGACCATGGGCATCAGCAGCAGCGACGCGTCCAGGATGTCCTCTGGCGGCCGGTCCGGGTCGGCGGACAGCCGCTGCACGAAGGTCCGCGCGCGGGGATCCCAGCCGCGCGCCATGATCTGGTGGTAAATGCGGTCGCGGACCATCGTCCAGCGGCCCAGATCGCCGGGCAGCCCGCGCCGGCGCGCCATCCTGATCATGCGCTCGACCGCGACCCAGCACATCAGCCGCGAGTACGTGTGGTGCTGCTGCCCGGCCCTGGTCTCCCAGATGGACTCGTCCGCGCTGTCCCAGTGCTCCATCAGCCAGTCCAGGACGGCGCACAGATCGGTCCAGCTCTCGTGCGAGATGCCCGCGCCGTACTTGTCGAACAGATAGACGGAGTCGATCAGCTCGCCGTAGATGTCCAGCTGCCGCTGCCCGCTGGCGCCGTTGCCGGTGCGCACCGGGGAGGAGCCCCGGTAGCCCTCCCAGTGCGTCAGCACCTCTTCCGGCAGGTCCGCGTGGCCGTCGATCGAGTACACGACGCGCAACGGCCCGGCGGTGCCGTCGGTCGCGTCGCGCAGCCGCTCGGTCAGCCAGTCCATGAACGCCTGCGCCTCCTGGGTGAAGCCCAGCCGCAGCAGCGCGTAGAGCGAGAAGGCCGCGTCGCGGATCCACACGTACCGGTAGTCCCAGTTGCGCGCGCCGCCCACCTGCTCCGGCAGCCCCAGCGTCGGCGCCGCGACGACGGCGCCGGAGGGCTCGTGGGTGAGCAGCTTGAGGGTGAGCGCGGAGCGGTGGACCATCTCGCGCCAGCGTCCGGTGTACGTGGACTGCCGCAGCCAGCGCCGCCAGAACGCGACGGTCGCCTCGAACAGTTCCTCGGCCGCCGCCGGATCGACCGCGCACGCGTCGGGGGTGCCCGAGCCCGTGTCCGCCTCCAGATCGAAGAGGACCGTCTCGCCCCCGCTCAGTTCGAACTCCGCGCGGGCGTCGGAGCCGTCGAGTTCCAGACCGATGGAGGAGCGCAGCGACAGCGTGAGGGACGCGCCGACGAACCGTACGCCGTCCGGCATCCGCTCCAGCCGGTGCGCGTCGCGCCCGTAGTTCAGCCGGGGCGCGATCCGCGCGGCCAGCCGCATCCGGCCCCGGACATTGACCACCCGCCGCACCAGGCGCTGCCGGTGGGACGGATCGCGGTCCCGCAGGACGGGCATGAAGTCCTGGATCTCCACGATGCCGTCGGCGGTCAGCATCCGGGTGATCAGGATGTTGGTGTCGGGAAAGTAGAACTGGCTGCGGGTGGCCACCTGGCACACCGGCGCGATCTCCCAGTAGCCCCCGCGCCGCGCGTCGAGCAGGGACCCGAAGACGCTGGGGGAGTCGAACCGGGGCGCGCAGAACCAGTCGACGCGGCCGTCGGTCCCCACCAGCGCGGCGGTGCGCAGATCACCGATCAGGCCGTGCTCGGCGATCGGCAGATACTCCTCGTCCCGCTCGCTGCGCTCGTCGTCCCTCATCCCGCCGAGTCTCGCGCACCGCCCGCAGGCCCGCATGTCGGTGCGGGCGTCAGCGCCGCCCGCGGAGGACGCGCAAGGAGCCGACCTCGTACGACATGGTGGTCGTGGCGGGGTCCGGCGCCGGGTGGTAGCGGCCCGCGCTGACCGAGAGGTTCACGATCAGACTGGCGTACCAGTCGGGCCCCACGCCCCGTCCGTCCGCGAAGGCGAGAGCCCCGTTGACCCACCAGATGACGGTCCGCGAGCGGAATTCGACCTTCAGGGTCACCCACGCGCCGGGCCCGACCGACGGATGCGTGTAGGAGCGCGAGGCGCCCCGCACATGGTTGGACAGCTCCAGCAGGTGCGGCTGGTCGGGGTGGTACTCGAAGACGTCGATCTCGTTCCCGCCGTCCCGCCAGGTCCAGATCGCCGGCCACGCCCCGAGCGCGGTGGGCAGCCGTACCCGGGTCTCCAGGACGTCGCCGGTGCGCACGGTGAAGCCTCCGGGGCTGCCCTCGGTGGTGAGCAGCCCGGTGTCCCAGTCGCCGTCGGGACGGCGCACGGCGCGGAAGGTGCCGGTACGGCTGTACTCCGCGTCGGGCACCAGATGGTCGAGCTTGTTGTCGCCCGGATTGGTCGGCCCGCCGCCCGGATACGCCCAGGACCGGCCGGCGACCCACTGCTCGGTGGAGGCGAAATCGGCGGTGAAGCACGCCGTGTCGCGCTGATGGCTCATGGGCGCGCTCCTCTTGCCCCGGGCGGGGCCCTGCCGGGGCGGAGGTCTCCGCCGGTGCCGACAGGCTAGGAAAGCCCGGTCGGGGCCCGTGGGCGGCGCGCCACGGACCCCGGACGACCTTCAGTTCGGACACCGCTCCTTACGGGGGGCGCCCGGGGCCTCAGGCGGACGACTGCGAGGACGCCTGGGCGCTCTGCGTCTGGACCGGGGCGGGCGCGGGGGCCTGCGGGGTGTCGGACGCGTTGATCTTCTCGATCGCCTGCCGGGCGTGCTCACCGGGCGTGCGGCCGGTGATCGACGACACCGTGGGCGCCGCCGCCGCGACCGGCCAGTCCTGCACGGGCTTCGCGTGGCCCGCCACCCGCAGCCGCAGCCGGTGGCTCGCCGCCTCGTCGAGGCTGACGGGACGCTTCACCTGAGCGGCGAGCCGGCTCGCCTCCTGCCCCAGCGCGGCCACGTCCTCCCACGCCAGCCGGACGACCAGCCGTAGTTCGGCCTCACCGTCGGGCAGCGCGTGGAGGGGAGCGTTGTTGCGGTCATTCATGGGTTGATCCTCTGAGTCTCGGCGGAACTCGGGCGGGCCGCGCCGCGCGTCACGGGTACGGGGCGCACCGAGTGATACGGGGCTCACCTCCGCCGTGTTCATCCCGCCGCGCCGCGATCGGCCCGCGGTTCCGCGTCCGGGCGCCGGCCCGCCCGGCGCAGCAGGAGCACCGAGGCCACGGCGGCCAGCGCGCACCAGGTGGAGACGAACTCCAGCCGCCACAGCGCGGCGCAGAGCGCGGCACCGGCGGCGACCACCACCCCCAGCAGCCGGACCGCCCGGTCGCCGCCGAGGAGCAGCGAGCCGACGGTGGCGACGAGATACGCCACGACGACCGGCGGGGCGTACGGCAGATCCAGGACGTAGCCGACGGTATGGCCCCGGATCTCGGCCGTCACCGTCCCGGTCCCGCGGGCGAGCCAGTACGAGAGGACCGCCGCCGTGGCGAGCCCGGCGACGGCCGGGATCATCAGCCGCCGCCGGGCCTCGGGCCCCGCCGCCAGCAGCACGGCGAACGGCACCCAGACGGCCAGCAGGGGGAGCGCGATGACGGCCCAGGCGAGCGTGGCCGGGCCCGCGCCGCCGCCGGCCCGCCAGACGGCGGACTCGACGATCTGGTGGGCGCCGAGGAGCAACGGCAGCGCGGCGAGCGGCAGGTCCCGGGCGGTGCGGGTGCAGACCACGCACGCCACCCCGACCACGGTGATGCCCGTTCCCACCACGAGGTCGGCCGTCGCGCTCCAGCACATGAGCGACGACGGTACGCGCCGGACGGCTCCGGGCCCCGGCGACACCACGGTGGCACCGGGGCCCGCCCCGGCCGCCGAATTTTCGCGGCGGCCGGTACAGAATTTGGGCCCAATACGCGGTGAATATTTGGCGGTGCGGCGGACCGAGTGATAAAGCTCGCCCCACCCTGCGGCTCCCGCCGTGCTACTGTTGATCTCAGTTGCAGTTGTGGTTCCCAAAGACTTCAAGTGCCCCTACCGGCTTTCTGTGCCGGTAGGTGCGCTTTTGTATTTCCGGATATTTTTCCGGACGGGGTAATCATCGCGGCGACGTGAGGTCCGCACAGTGCGGGCCTGCGGGCATTGCCCCGAAGGAGATCATCATGGCCAGTGGCACCGTCAAGTGGTTCAACGCGGAAAAGGGTTTCGGCTTCATTGAGCAGGACGGCGGCGGCGCCGACGTCTTCGCCCACTACTCCAACATCGCCGCCCAGGGCTTCCGCGAGCTCCAGGAGGGCCAGAAGGTGAACTTCGACGTCACGCAGGGCCAGAAGGGCCCGCAGGCGGAGAACATCGTTCCCGCCTGACGCTCGAAGCGCAGGACACAGCTGGGGCCCGCACCTGTGGATGCGGGCCCCAGCTCGTTGCTTTTTCGCACGACCGACCCGACGCGACGAGGCGGATTCCGGGTCCTCAGCATTTCATCGGCTCGTTCTTGCGATTCTTTGTGCGGCTTACTGCCGGGAATTCTCGATACGTGCCCATCGAGAAAGGTTCTGAATGAACCGCGCAGCACGCACGAACGACCGTTATTCACGAAGCCGCAGCGGCGGTCCGGCCGCTGCCGGCCGCGGCAGCCGCTTCGGATCGGGGACCTCCGGCCGCTCCGGCGCCCCGAGCCGCTCGGGAGCCCCCGGCCGCTCCGGCGGTTACGGACGCAGGCCCGCCGCCCAGAAGGGCGAGTTCGCCCTCCCCGTCACCATCACCCCCGGACTGCCCCCGGTCGCGTCGTTCTCCGAGCTGGACATGCCCACCGAACTGGTGTCCATGCTCACCAGCCTCGGGGTCAACGACCCGTTCCCGATCCAGGCGGCCACCCTCCCGAACTCGCTCGCGGGCCGCGACGTCCTCGGCCGGGGCCGTACCGGCTCCGGCAAGACCCTCGCCTTCGGCCTCGCCATGCTCGTCCGCACCGCCGGACAGCGCGCCCAGCCGCGCCAGCCGCTGGCCCTGGTCCTCGTCCCCACCCGGGAACTGGCCCAGCAGGTCACCGACGCGCTCACCCCGTACGCCCGGTCGCTGAAGCTGCGCCTCGCCACCGTCGTCGGCGGCATGTCGATCGGCCGCCAGGCCGGCGCGCTGCGCGCCGGTGCCGAGATCGTCGTCGCCACGCCCGGACGGCTCAAGGACCTCATCGAGCGCGGCGACTGCCGGCTGGACCGGGTCGCGATCACCGTGCTGGACGAGGCCGACCAGATGGCCGACATGGGGTTCATGCCCCAGGTCACCGCGCTGCTCGACCAGGTGCGCGCCGAGGGCCAGCGGATGCTGTTCTCCGCCACCCTGGACCGCAACGTCGATCTGCTGGTCCGCCGCTATCTGCACGACCCGGTCGTCCACTCGGTCGACCCGTCGGCCGGCGCCGTCACCACGATGGAGCACCACGTGCTGCACGTGCACGGCGCGGACAAGTACGCGACGACCACCGAGATCGCGGCCCGCGACGGCCGGGTGATCATGTTCCTGGACACCAAGCACGCCGTGGACCGGCTCACCGAGCACCTGCTGAACAGCGGAGTGCGCGCCGCCGCGCTGCACGGCGGCAAGTCCCAGCCGCAGCGCACCCGCACCCTCGCCCAGTTCAAGACCGGCCACGTCACGGTGCTGGTCGCCACCAATGTCGCCGCGCGCGGCATCCACATCGACAACCTCGACCTCGTCGTCAACGTCGACCCGCCCAGCGACCACAAGGACTATCTGCACCGCGGCGGGCGCACCGCGCGCGCGGGCGAGTCCGGCAGTGTCGTCACCCTGGTGCTGCCCAACCAGCGCCGTGAGATGACCCGGCTGATGGCCGACGCAGGCATCACCCCGCAGACCACCCAGGTCCGCTCGGGCGAGGCGGAACTGAGCCGGATCACCGGTGCCCAGGCCCCCTCGGGCGTCCCCGTCACCATCTCCGCGCCCGTCGCCGAGCGCCCCAAGCGCGGCGGCTCCCCGGCGCGCGGCCGGGGCCGCTCGTCCCAGTCCCGCCGCACCTCTTCTTCCTCCTCCACCTTCGCCAAGCCCCGCACCGGCACCGCGCCGCGCCAGTCCTCGCGGGGCGGCGCCGCGTAACGCGGTCAGCGACGGACGCGGCCCCCGGTACCGACAGGTACCGGGGGCCGCGCGCGTAGGACAGGACAGGGACGACGGGACGGTGACGGGGGAGGGGGGAATCGCGGCGGGGCGGCTCAGCCGTCCGAGTAGCTGAGGTCTCCCACCGTCCAGGCGCTCACCTCGTCGATGGCGATGCGGTACATCCCCCCGGTCTCCGGAATGCCGAAGCTTCCCTGGAGAATCCGGGCGACATGGAAATGCAGATGCGTGGGCGGTTCGTCCGGCGGGCCGGCGGACGTGAAGACGGCGGAGAACGGTCCCAGCCGCTCGGAGTCCTCCAGCACCTCGGCCACGCGCTCGCGCCACACGGCTTCCGGGGCCAGCCGCCCCGTGATGACGGCCCCCGGCACGACCACGGTGAGGGACATCTGATTGCTCTGCCCGGACTCGACAGTGGCGGCGATGTCAACAAGCAGATGATCAGGCTTCGACATGGGCGCCGACTCTACTACGCGCACGCCCCCGGGCGCTGGTACGCGCGCGTCAGTCGCGGTCGGCCGGGCCGAGCAGCGCCGACGCGGTTTCGAGCGGGGTGAGGACCGCGGGCTCGACGGGCGCGGCGACGGGGTGGACGGTGAAGCCCAGCCGCGTCAGCGCCCTGGTGATCTCGAAGGCGGTGAAATCACGGCGGTCCTGCCGGGTGATCACTTCCCCCACCTGCTTGACGGGATAGCTCCGCCGGCCGATGACCACGGACTCACCGGTGATGGGCTCGGGCTTGATGCCCTTCATCGACTGCTGCACCTCGCTCTTGACCAACTCGAAGGGGAAGCGGGCGATGACGCAGCGCATAATGCCTCGGGAGGAAGAAGGGGAATGCGGATGCCTCAGCATCCCACAGGAACTCCTGGCCGGGAACCAAGGATTTTCCGCGAAACCCGCCCGCACGACGGGATACCGCCCGTATTCTCCGCGCCGCGGAAATCCGTCAGGGCAGCCGCTGTGTGTACGTGATCTTCTCCAGGTGGTAGTAGTCGGCGACGCACCGGGCCGGCCACACCCGGTGGCCGTGGTGGCCGAACGGCTCGCCCATTCCGCTGATCGGCAGCGGTCGGTACGGCAGGACCCGCACCCCGAGCGCCGCCCCGTTCCGCAGCCACCGGTCCTGACGGTCCCAGCGCGCGGCCCGAAGGCTCATGTCGGTACCCAGCTCGCCGAGCGGGACGGCCAGCCCCACGCAGGTCGCGGCGCACATCACCGCGCACACCGCCGCCGCGGCACCGGTGTGCCGGCCCCGCCGGAGCAGCGCCCGCCCCAGCACCGCCCCGCCGCCCGCCAGCAGCAGGACGTACAGCACGAGGTAGTCGTTCCAGGTCCGTGTCGCACTCGACACGGAGGTGCCGAAGAGGGGGTACGTGATGACCGTGCACAGGTATCCGGCGGCCAGGAAGGTGCCGGCTCCGGTGAGGAGCAGAAAGCCCGGCCGGCCCGTCAGCAGCACCGGCGCGCCGCCCGCCCGGTCCCGGACGAGCAGCCCCAGCAGCACCCCGGCCGCGACCGCGCCCAGATACTGCCAGGTCGACAGCAGGGTCCCGAGGATCTCCAGGAAGCCGCGCAGCGACTCGCCCAGCGACTCGGGGGCGAACATCGAGGTCGTCCCCGCCCCGTACCGCTCACGGCGGTTGCGCGATCCCGGTGAGGTGAGCAGCAGGAGGGTACCGGCCATGACCCCGGCCAGGCCCGCCAGACACCAGGTGCGCGCGGCGGACCGCACCCGCGGCGCGAAGATCCGGTTGCCGACCAGCAGGAGGGCCGCGAGCACCACCAGGACGACGACCGAGGTCTCCTCCGAGAGCGTCCCCATGAAACAGCCCACCACGAGCGCGGCGGCCGGTGCGGCGATCCTGCTCGCGCGGGTGCGGTTCCACAGCAGCGGCAGCGCGGCGAGGCAGGCCAGCACCGGCGCCACCGTGTGCGAGACGGAGGAGGCGGGCCAGTAGAACGTCTTGTACGTGTTGGGGGTGGCGAGGAGGAAGACCACCGTGACCATCGACGCGACGAGCAGCGGCACTCCGCGCGGCGCGCTCCGCCCCGTCGCGCGCAGCACCAGCACCGTCATGGCCCACAGCAGCCCCAGCGTGACGGCGCCGCTGACCGCGCCGTACCACTGGTGTCCCGCCACCCCGAACTTCGCGTAGAGGCCGACCAGCAGACCGTTGCCGAGCCGTCCGTTGTCCGTGAGGTAGAACTTCGCGACCAGCCCGGAGACGCCGTGGTCACGGACGGTGGGCAGGAAGCACCACTCGTCCGCGCTGGGGCGCACCGCGCGGCCGAGCCACGCGGCCGTGGTGAGCAGCGCGAGCGGAAGCAGGGCGAGCGCCGGCGCTCCGTACGTCTTCCACCGTTGGGCACGCGCGCGGCCCCCGGGGTCCTCGGTCCGGGGAGCGTCACCCGGCTGTCTCGGGATGGTGACGCTCGGCGCGCCCGAGGCCATCTGCACCACTGCCTTTCGAAAGGTGTTCGTACCGTCCCCGGGATTCGTCCGTCTCCCTGACCACATAGTGCGGACGGCGTTTCGCCTCGTGATAGATCCGGCCCACGTATTCGCCGACGATCCCGAGCGTGGCGAGCTGAATTCCGCTCAGGGCCACGATCGCGGTCATCAATGTGGTGTAGCCGGGCGCGTCCACCCCGTTCAGTGCCACATTCGCGATGATCCACAGCGCGTATCCGAGAGCGGAGAGAAAGAGACAGAGACCGGTGTGGATCGCCAGCCGCAGCGGACGGCTGTTGAAGGAGAGCAGCCCGTCGATTCCGTAGTTGAGCAGATTCTTTCCGCCCCACTTGGACTGCCCGGCGGCACGCTGGACGTTGCGGTAGGTGAAGCTCGCGGTGTCGAAGCCGATCCACGAGAAGATCCCCTTGGAGAAACGATTACTCTCGGGCAGCGACAGCACGCTTTCGACCGCCCGCCGCGACAGCAGCCGGAAGTCCCCCGCCCCGTCGACCACCTGCACGTCCATGCAGCGGCGCACCAGCCGGTAGTACGCCCGGCTCAGCGCGGTGCGTACGGCGCCCTCGCCCGCCCGGTCGCGCTGGGCCACGACCTGGTCGTAGCCGCGCCGGTGCAGCTCCAGCATGCGCGGCACCAGGCCGGGCGGGTGCTGGAGGTCGGCGTCCATCAGGACGACCGCGTCGCCCCGGGACATGCGCAGCCCGGCGAGCATGGCGGCTTCCTTGCCGAAGTTGCGGCTGAAGGAGGTGAAACGGACCCGTGGGTCCCCGGCGGCGAGTTCGCTCAGCCGGAGCCGGGTGCCGTCACCGCTGCCGTCGTCCACGTAACAGATCTCGAACGTCTGCCGGGTGGGTCCGAGTGCGGCGAGCAGGGCGCTGTGAAACGCCCCGATCACCTCGTTCTCGTTGAAACACGGTACGACAATGGAAACCTGAACCATGGTCATCTCACTCCATACGCCTCAGCGCGTAGCGGCGCGCGTGCATTCCGCGCCGATGTGCTGCTGCCGTGGCAACCATAGAATGAAGCGATCTACCGCTCAAGCGTCACCACGGCATGGCGTACATATGATTGGAGTGTTTTTCTTCGGTGGTTATCCCTGGCCGTGAGCGCCCCTTACCGGGGGATATGAATGACGCTCGCCACCAGTCCGCGTTCCGCGATCCAACGGCCGGCGAATTCGTCGACCCGGCGGCCGTCGATGCGCGGGCCGGGCACCAGAAGCCGGGCGCGGAAGGTGCGTTCGACCGGATCGATCGTGATATCCGCCTCGGAGAAGTCCAGTTCGAGGCCGGTCAGCGGATACCACGCCTTGAAGACGCTCTCCTTGGCGCTGAACAGCAGCCGGTCCCAGCAGACTCCGGGATGCCGCTCCGCCAGGAACTTGACGCGCTCCGTCTCGTCCGGCAGCGCGATGGTGTCCAGCACGCCATCGGGCAGCGGCGCGTCGGGCTCCGCGTCGATGCCCACCGACGCCGTGCCGTCCGACCGCGCCACCACCGCCGCCCGGTATCCGTCGCAGTGCGTCATGCTGCCGACGATGCCGCCGGGCCACTGCGGCGCGCCCCGCTTGTTGGGCAGCAGCGGCACGGGCGGCTGCCCCAGACGCAGCAGCGCGCGCCTGGCCAGCAGCCGGACCGTGGTGAACTCGCGCTGCCGCTTCGGCACGGCCTTGGCGACCCGCGCGCTCTCCTCGGGGAACAGCGGATCGGCCTCGCCCGGCAGGAGATCGCCGTACGCCGCCTCGACGGCGACCGCCGGGGGCAGGATCGCCGCGATCACCGGGCGTCCTGCCCGGCCGGCTCGGGCAGGATCTGCCGCAGCGGGATCCGCGGCGGCCGTTTGCGCCACTCCCGCGGATAGCCGACCGAGACCTCCTCGAACCGCACTCCGTCATGCCGGGTGACCCGGGGGATGTGCAGATGCCCGTAGACCACGGCGGCGGCGCGGTAGCGCACATGCCAGTCGGCGGTCAGTTCCGTACCGCACCACTGCGCGAACTCGGGGTAGTAGAGGATGCGGGTGGGGTCGCGCACGAGCGGGAAGTGGTTGACGAGGACGGTGCGCAGGGACGGGTCGACGGCCGACAGCCGGCGCTCGGTCTCCTCGACGCGGGACCGGCACCAGGCGTCCCTGCTCTCGAAGGGGTCCGGGTGCAGGAAGTACTCGTCGGAGCAGACGATGCCCGCCTCGCGCGCCACCCGCAGCGACTCCTCCTTGGTGGTGGTGCCGGGGGCGCGGAACGAGTAGTCGTACAGCACGAACAGCGGAGCCACCGCCACCGGGCCTCCGGCTCCCCGCCACACCGGATACGGGTCCTCGGGGGTGGCGATACCCAACTCCCGGCAGAGCGAGACAAGTTGCAGATAGCGCTTCTCGCCGCGCAGATCGCACGGGTCCTGCGGGTGGCTCCACAGCTCATGGTTGCCCGGCGCCCACACGACCTTGGCGAACCGCTCGCTGAGCGCCCGCAGGGCCCATTCGACATCGGCGTACTTCTCCGCGACGTCGCCAGCGACGATCAGCCAGTCGTCGTCCGAGTCCGGGCGGAGGCCCTCGACGATCGTGCGGTTCTCGTCATAGGCGACATGCAGATCACTGACGGCCAGGAGTTTTCCGTCGGGCACGGTTCCATCCTTGTTCGATCGGGCTCGGACGCCGGTCCGTGGGCCGGCGCGCCGCTGTCGCGACGCGCCCTGGTGCGCTCACCCTTCGAGATTACGCGCAAGCGCGTGGCGAGGGGGCGGGCACCGGGCGTGGCCGTGGTCACGGGCGACGCGCGTGTACGGGTGGACGCCGCGTTCCGGCGGCCGGGGCGCCGTCCATGATCGGGCCCCATGACCGGGCAGACGTCCCGCCCGCCGCCGAAGTAGAGTGACCGAGGTCAAGAGGCCCGTACCGGCGGGTGGTTCGGGTCATCCGACGCCACCCATTGAGGAGGCGCAGCACGATGACGACATCCACCGAGGAGAGCCTTTGGGCCCGGTGCTTCCATCCGGCCCCCGACCGTGCGGGACAACTCTTCTGCTTCCCCCACGCGGGCGGCTCGGCATCCTTCTACTTCCCGGTCTCCGCGCAACTGTCGCCCGTCGCCGAGGTGTTCTCGGTGCAGTATCCGGGCCGTCAGGACCGGCGCAAGGAGACCAGCCCCGACGACATCGGCACCATGGCCGACCAGGTGTACGCGGCGCTCCGCGGACAACTCGGGGCGCGGCCCACCACCTTCTTCGGACACAGCATGGGCGCGACGATCGCCTTCGAGGTCGCGAGGCGGTTCGAGGCCGACGGCGGCGAGCTGACCCATCTCTTCGCCTCGGGTCGGCGCGCTCCGTCCCGTACCCGTGACGAGGATGTGCATCTGCGCTCCGACGACGGGATCGTCGCCGAGCTGAAGCTGATGTCCGGCACCGATACGGCGCTCCTCGGCGACGAGGAGATCCTGCGGATGATCCTGCCGGCGATCCGTACCGACTACCGCGCCATCGAGACCTACCGGTGCCCGCCCGACGCCACCGTGCGCGCGCCGATCACCGCGCTGACCGGCGACAGCGATCCGAAGACCGCGCTGGACGAGGCCGAGGACTGGCGCCGGCACACCACCGGAGCCTTCGACCTGAAGGTCTTCCCCGGCGGGCACTTCTACCTGAGCGCTCAGGCACCCGCCGTCATCGGGGTGCTCCGGGAGCATCTGGCGGCCGTTTCGGGCTAGGCGGTGCAGGCCGTGTCCGGGCGTGCCTGCCGGGGCCTGCGAGGACCGCCCGGCCGCCGGGTCCGGCACGACCGCCGGACCGTGCGGCCCTCGGGCGGGTCGCACGGTGCGGCGGTCATACCTGCCTGTTGTGCTGTTGTTCCCGGGTGACGCGGCGGCCGGAGGCCGGTGTCAGCCGTTGGACGATCCGTAGAGACCGCGACCGGCCCGGCGGGCCCTGGAGCTGCCGACCAGCCGGTCCAGCGTGCTGCGTACCGCGTTGATGCTGCCGGGAGTGGCATCGCGCCCGAGCGCCTTGGCCACCTCGCGGGCCCGCACCGGGGTGCTGCCGGACTTGGCGAGGACATCGAGGATCTGCTCGGTGAGCCCACCGCTCGTGTCGTCCTCCGCCGAGGAAGCCGCCGCCTTCTTCGACACGGCGGTCTGGGTGGACTTGGCGGCCTTCGCGGGCTTGGCGGCCTTGGCCGCGGCGGCCGGTTTGGCGGGCTTGGCAGCCTTGACGGGCTTCGCCGGAGCGGCCTTCTTCGCCGGGCGGCGCTTGGCCTGCCTCGGCTCCTCGGTCGCGGCGGGCTTCGCCGCCTTCGCCTCGGTCGACGCCTCCTCGGCGGGCGCTTCGGCCTGCGCGGGAACCTGGGCCTCAAGCGCCGCCTCCGGCGACACCGCGGGCTCCGGCACCTCGGCGACGGGCTGCGCGACCGGCGCCACGGACAGCGCCTCCAGCGCGGTGAGCGCCGTACGTACCGACTCCAGCCGCTCGGTGACGGTGGCGAGTTCCTTCTCCAACGACTGCTGCTGCGACTCCAACTCCGGGAGTTCGGAGCGTAGAAGCGCTGTTGTCGCCGCTACGCTGCCTGGTGTGGTGGGTACCGATGTCATGATGTCGCCCTCTCGTTCCGTGCCACCGCACTTGACTCCGTCGGTGACCGCTGTACCGAAGCCTAGGCCCTGCGGTGTGTCCTGTTGTGACGGGAACGGCACACGGACCTCGTCGCGGACCACGAGCTGTCGCGAAACCGGTGGTGGGACAGGGCACCGGCCCGGGGTGCCGGCGGACATCCGCGCGTAATGAAACAGCAGCTCGAACGACAGGCGGTGCTGTTACCGTCGTCAGTGTGCGGTCGCCGCTGCCCGCCGGTCCGCCCGCCCCGTTCACCGCGACCGGTCGAACAGGAGTCCCCTTGCCCGCGCCGCTCGTTCCGCCGTCCCGCCGTGCCGTGCCCGCCTGGCTGCTGCACCCCCTGGGCTGGCGCTCCGGGCCCATCCCGTGGACCGCCGTGCTCCGCGGCGCCCTGAGCGCGGGACCGCTGCTGGCGCTCGGAGTGGTGACCGGACACCTCGGCGAGGCGATCCTGGCCGGCCTCGGCGCGATGCTCGCCGGTGTCAACGACCGCCCCGGCACCCGCCGTACCGGTGTGGTGCACATCGGACTGCCAGCCGTCGCGGGCGCTTTCGGACTGCTGTGCGGTGGGTTGCTCGCCGACGCGGGCGGCCGCTGGGCCGCCGTGCCCGCGCTCTTCGTCGTGGGCTGGCTCTCCGGCGCGCTGAGTGTGTCGGGACCGGTGTGGTCGGCGGCGGCCATGCAACTGCTCGTCACGGCGTCCCTCGGCGCGGGAATGCCGCTGCCCGGCCCCGCCTGGCTCAAGGCGCTCTGCTACCTCGGCGGCGCCGCCTGGCTGCTGCTGCTCCGGGTGGTGCTGCGCACCACCGGCCTGCGGCGCGGCGCGCGGTGGGACGGGGAGCGGGAGGCCGTCGCCGCGGTCTTCGACGCGCTCGCCGACGCACTGCGCGCCGTGGGCGGACCCGACGCGGAGCCGGCCAGGACACGGCTGATCACCGCCCAGCAGCGCGCGGACGAATCCCTGCGCCTGATGCGGCTGTTGTCCTGGCCGCGTCGCTCCGGCGGTCCCGGCGCGGCCGGAGCGACGCGGATCAGCGACCGCTTCGGCGCGGCGACGGCGCTGTGCGAGGCGGGTATCGCGCTGCTGTGGGAGGGCCGCCCGCTGCCGGGCCAGATCGCCGAGGGACCCCGCCGGCTCGCGGCGGCGGTACGGGCCGACTCCGCCCCCGGCGCCCTGCCGAGCCCCGTCTCCGACACCGTCCAACGCGGCGCGTTCGACCGGGCGTTGCTCGACGCGGCGGTGACGTTCGACCGTACGGCACCGGGCCGTGCGCCGTCCCCGGCACGGCGGCCCGCCGGGGACGTCCCCGACACCGACACCGCCACCGGCCGTGACACCGCCACTGACGCCGACCCTCCCCGTACCCCGCCCAAGACCTCCTCGGCGTCCGAGCGCCGCGCGGGACTCCGGCGGAACATCACACCGCGACTGCGGGCATGGCTCGGGCGTGTGTTCGCTCCCGCCCGGCGGGAGAACGGACTGCGGGTCGCGCTGTGCGTCGCCGCGAGCGCCGCCGTCGCGCTCAGCCTCCACCAGACCCACTGGTACTGGCTGCCCGCCACCGCCGCGTTCCTCGTCAAGCCCGACCTGGGGCCGTTGTTCTCACGGGTGGTGAACCGGGTCGTGGGCACCGCCACCGGCGTGCTCGTGTTCACCCTCACCATGACCTGGCTCGGCGGCACCTGGTGGCTGCTCGCCGTGGTCGTGACGGGCGGAGCGCTGATCCCGGTCGCCACCCGGCACTTCGGATTCCAGACCGCCGTGGTGACCCTGCTGGTCCTCTCCTTCGTCTACGCGGGCGGCGACACCGAGGCGACCGCCGCCCGGCTGCTCGACACCGCGCTCGCCTGCGGCATCGTGCTGCTCGTCGGCCATCTGCCGCTGCTGACCGATCCGCGCGTACGCGTCGGCCACCGCTTCGCCGTGGCGCTGCGGCACACGGAGCGGTATCTGCGCTACGTACTCGACGCCCCCGGCGCCCCTCGCGCGCCCGGCGTCCCGGGCACCACGCCCCGCGGCTCGGACGCCACCGGCATCGCGTTGCGGCACTCCGCCTACCGGGCGCTCGCCGAGGCGCGGGCGGCCGTCGGCACCGCCGCCGCCGAACTGCCGGGCCCGCACCGTACCCACCGCCACGACTGGCTGGCGGTGATGGCCCTGGCCGAGCGGATCGTGGACGCCGCGACCGTGTGTGCCGTACGGGTGGAGCAGGGGGTGCCGATGCCTCCGGCCACGGAGATACGGGAGGTGACCGGGGCGTTGTCCGCCATGGCCGACGCGCTGGAGGACGGCAGGGGAACGGCCGCCGCCACGCTGCCCCCGGTCCCGCGCGCCTGCCGGTCGCTGCGCGACGTCATGACTCAGCTGCACGGAATACAGGCCCTGACCAACGCCGCCTGAGCGGGCCAGGCGCCGCCGGTCAGCGCTCGCTCCGGACGGGCTCGCGGACGGCGGGGGCGCGGGAGTCCTCCTTCGGCGGCGGAGCCGGCCGACCGCGCCGGGTGAGGGGCCTTTCGATGAGGTAGTGGGAGGCGACGGCCGCAGCGAAACTGGCGGCGAAGGTGGCCGGCCCGTGCCAGGCGTCCAGCCCCAGATCCGACATGAGCCGGGTCAGGGGGTAGTGCCACAGATAGAGCCCGTAGCTGAGATTGCGTCCCACCCAGACCAGCGGAGCCAGGGAAAGCGCCCGGGACAGCCCGGTGCGCGGCCCGAGTTCCAGCGAAGCCACCAGCGTCGCCGACAGGACGGCGGCGACGAGGAAGCCGACGGTGTACCAGGGCATCGTCCAGGCGCTGGAGCCGGTCATGGGCACCTGCCACACGATCAGCGCCAGCAGGGCCAGGGCGGGCCAGGCGAGCCGGCCCGCCCAGCGCCGCAGCGCGGCCAGCCGGGGGTCGTCGGCGTGCAGCCGGGCCACCACCAGGGCCAGCAGCGCACCGGTCAGCAACTGGTCGGCGCGGGTGTCCATGCCGTTGTAGATACGGTGCGCCGCCGTCGGCTCCCACAGCACCGAACGCCAGATCAGCGGCAGCAGACACAGCGTCGCCGTCCAGAGCAGTACGGTCCGGGCCCCGACCCGCCGCAGGAGCAGCAGCAGAAGCGGCGGCCAGAGCAGATAGAACTGCTCCTCCACCCCCAGCGACCAGGTGTGCGACAGAAGGGACAGATCGCTCGAATAGGTGCCGGACTGAGCGGCCCTGACGATGTTCATCAGGAAGGTGGCGGCCAGTGTGATCGCCGTCCACGCCCGCTCGAAGCTCGGCAGCCGGGTGGTGAGCGCCAGTACGGCGCAGGTCGCGCAGACGGCCAGCAGGGCCGGGACCAGGCGCAGCCAGCGCCGCCAGTAGAACGCGCGCATCGCGACGTCGCCGGTCCGCGCGAACTCCGCGAGCAGCAGCCGGGTGATGACGTAGCCGCTGATCGCGAAGAAGACGTCGACCCCGAGCGCCCCGCCGGGCAGCAGATCCGGCTCCAGGTGATAGACCATCACCAGGACGACGGCGAGCGCCCGCAGCCCGTCCACCCCCGGCACCCGCCCGCCGGTGCGCACCGCCGAGGGGAACCCGCGCCCGCCCCGCCGCATCCGGCCGTCCACCCGCACCGGAGCGAGCTCCGGCGCGACCCCTCCCGCCCCGCCCGGTCTGTCGCCTCTGCCCCGGTGTGTCACCTCTTCGGTGCGTGTGCTGTCCATTCAAAGCCCGTGCCCGCAAAGCAAACCCGCACGCAGCCCTTCATCGAAATCTAAGAAACCGTGAGCACCCGCTACCGACCAGCCGGTTCGGGATCTCCCTGGTCATCCGGTACGCACCCGGGATGTACGGGGCGTGTGAGGTTTGGTTAAGGTGCGGTGAAGGTTCTCCTTGCGTATGCCCAAAACTCGACTAAGACGGTCCCGTGCCTCTTGGCGTTCCCTTGGGGTTCGCTGTGCTTGGGGCGCCTGACAGTAAACGGCTTCGCCTGCTGTTCAAGCCGCGCAATCGAGAGAAGGCCATGAAGCGCATACTCATCCGCTCGGGGAAGAGTCCGTTCCGCGTCGCTACACGTGAAGAGTTCATCCAACAGGATCTGATCGGTACGAACTCGGGCAATCTGCTCTTCAGTGATGCCGCGCACAAGATCCTGCTCACGGATCGCACCGAAGTGACGTCGAACGGGCTCAAGACCGATATCTCGGCGGGGCGCGCTCAGCAGATCAACGAGGAGTACGACGTCTTCGTCGTGCCGCTCGCCAATGCCTTCCGTCCCTCGTTCCGTCCCTCGCTCGACCGGCTGTCTGCCCTCATCGAGCAACTCACCATTCCGGTCGTCGTCCTCGGCGTGGGCGCGCAGGCGGGCGACGACTACGACACCGAGCGGCTCCAGTCGATCGAGCCGTCGGTGAAGCGGTTCATGCGGGCCGTGCTGGAGAGGTCAGCCTCCGTGGGCGTACGCGGCGAACTCACCGCGTCCTACCTGCGCGAACTCGGCTTCCGCGAAGTGGAGACCATCGGCTGCCCGTCGATGTTCCTGCACGGCGACACCTTCCCCAGACCGCGGGACCCGGCCCCGTTCTCCGCCGACTCCCGGATCGCCATCAACCTCTCGGCGCAGGCGAGCCGGGTGGGCGACCTGGCGGGGCTGGCACGCAACGCCCACGAACGCTTCCCCCGGCTCACGTACTACGCCCAGAACCTCGTCGACGCGGAGACGCTCTTCTGGGGCGACACCTCGGCGGCCTCCGGCGTCCACGACACCCTGCCGCGCCGGCTCACCCACCCGCTGCTCCGGGAGAACAAGGTCAGGGTCCCGCTGGACCCGAAGACCTGGCTGGACGAGCTGTCCACGTACGACTTCTCGTACGGCACCCGGATCCACGGCAATATCGCGGCGCTCCTCGCCGGTACGCCCGCCGTGGTGCTGGCGCACGACTCCCGCACCCTGGAACTCTGCCGCTACTACGGCATACCGCACCGCATGCTCGCCGGACTGCCGGCGGACGTCCACCCCGAGGAGCTGTACGAGCAGGCGGACTTCAGCGGTCTGGTGGACGGGCACAAGGAGCGCTTCGACCGCTTCACGGCCTTCCTCGACAAGAACTCCCTGGAGAACACGTTCACCCACGGCGACGGCGGAGCCGCTTACGATGCGCGGCTGAGCGCGCTGGACCTCCCGTCCTCGGTGGAGGTGTGGGACGGCTCGGACGACGGCGCCCTGCGCTACCGCATCAGCCGGCTGCGCGAACAGCTGGTGGAGAACCGGGCCCTGGCCGACCGCCACATCACCAGCCTGACGAAGACCAACAAGGAGTTGCAGAAGCAGGTCGCCAAGATGCAGAAGCAGCTGACGGCCACGGAGAAGCGAATAGCGGGCATAGAGAGGCGCGCCGCGGTACGCGTCGGCTCCGCGATACGCCGCCGTATCGGCAGGACCAAGCCGAGCGGTGGCTGAGGCGGACGCGGGCCCGGGAGGCCGGCAGGGCGACGCAGCCGCGGCGGACGACCCGATTGGTCGTCCGCCGCGGCTGCGTCGCTCTGCCGTGCGTGTGTGCGGTGAGGTGCGGTACGGGGGAGGAGGGAGGCCCTACTTGAGGGGCGCCGCGAACAGCGGGACGACCTTCTCCAGCGCGTACGCCACCGAGAGGACCGAGTCCGTCGCGAACGCCGAGCCGAGCGTCTCGTCGTCGAACACCACCGAGTGACCGGCCTTGACGGAGGGGACGGCCTTGTACAGCGGGTCGTCCGAGATCTTCTTCGCGTCGATGCCGATCGGTGCCATGACGGTGAGATCGGCGTTCAGCAGATCCAGGTTCTCGCGGGAGATGGTGAGGGAGAACGAGTCGCCCGACTTGGCCTCGACGGCCGGATTGTTCTTGAAACCGAGGCGTTCGACGAAGTCGACGCGGCCCGTGCCGTGCACATAGGCGCCCCACGCGCTGCTGGTGCGTGAGCCGACCGTGATCGTCTTCCCCTTGAACTCGGGGTGGGCGGCGGCCGATTCCTTGAACTTCTTCTCGGTCTCGGAGATGAGTTCCTCGCCCTTGTCGGGAATACCGAGCGCGGCCGAGATCATCTGCGTCTGCTTGTCCCACGAGATCTTGTACTGGTCGCCGCCCTTCGGGACGCCGATCGTGGGGGCGATCTTGCTGAGAGTGTCGTAACGCTCCTGGGCGCCGCTGGACTTGGTGTCCAGGATCAGATCGGGCTTGAGCGCCGCTATCTTCTCGAACTCGGGCTCCAGGGTGCCGATCATCTGCGGGCTCTTCTTGTAGAGACCCTTGGCCCACGGCCCGACCCCGTCGTCGCCGAACGCCAGCCAGTCGCTGGCCCCGACGGGCTGCACGCCGAGCGCCAGCGTGGCCTCGGCGTCGCCCCAGCCCAGCGCGACCACGCGCTTGGGCTGCTCGGGGACGGTGATGTCACCGAACTTGGTCGCGACCTTCACCGGGAAAGCGCCGCTCGCCGCGGACGTGGCGTCCGACGCGGTGTCGTCCGAGTCCGATGAGGACGAGCCGCAGGCGGCGAGGAGCCCCACGGCCAGCGCGGTGATCACGGCCCACGCGGCGGGCACGGCCCGCCGGGAAGGACGTCTTGGGGGAGTGGAGAGGGTCTGCTGTGATGACATGAACTTAGGGTAACCTAACCTATGTCATTCGGCGGTCGCGGGGTGCGGCACCTCGGACGCCGGTGCCCGGGTGACGTGATGACGCCCCATCGGCACGATCATCGGCGTCCCGGACGCGGGATCCTCGGCCACCGAGCAGCGCATCCCGAACACCTCGGTCACCAGGGACGCCGTCACGGTCTCCGCCGGAGTCCCCTCCGCCACGATCCGCCCGTCCTTCATCGCGATCAGATGATCGGCGTACCGGCAGGCCAGATTGAGATCGTGCAGCACCACCACGATGGTGGAGCCGTACTCCCGGTTGAGGTCCGTCAGCAGGTCCAGCACATCGAGCTGGTGGCTGATGTCCAGGAAGGTCGTCGGCTCGTCCAGCAGCAGGATGTCCGTACGCTGCGAGAGCGCCATCGCGATCCACACCCGCTGCCGCTGGCCGCCGGAGAGTTCGTCGACGGGCCGCGCGGCCAGCTCCAGTACGTCGGTGGCCAGCAGCGCCTGCGCCACCGCCTCGTCGTCCTCGGTCGTCCAGCGCCGGAACCAGCCCTGGTGCGGATAGCGGCCCCGGCCCACCAGATCGCTCACCGTGATGCCGTCGGGCGCCACCGGACTCTGCGGCAGGATGCCGAGCACCGACGCGACCTCCTTGGTCGGCATCCCGTGGATGCTCCTGCCGTCCAGGAGCACGTTTCCCGCGGAGGGCGCGAGCAGCCGGGCCATCGAGCGCAGCAGGGTGGACTTCCCGCACGCGTTCGGGCCCACGATCATGGTGATCCCGCCCGGCGGGATGTCGACGCTCAGCCCCTTGACGACCTCGCGCCCGTCATAGCCGAGCCGGACATCACGCGCCTGGAGAGTGTGCTCCGCACTCATGTGCAGATCCTTCCGTTTCCATCAGTCATCCGCCTTTGCCCACCCGGTTCGCGCCGGCCAGCAGCCACAGCAGATAGGGGGCGCCGATCACACTCGTCACCACACCCACCGGGAACTGGGTGGAGCCCAGCAGATGCTGTGCCGCGAAGTCCGCGAGCAGCACGATCAGGGCCCCGGTCAGCG
Organism: Streptomyces sp. NBC_01429; assembly: GCF_036231945.1. Taxonomy (NCBI): domain Bacteria; kingdom Bacillati; phylum Actinomycetota; class Actinomycetes; order Kitasatosporales; family Streptomycetaceae; genus Streptomyces; species Streptomyces sp. NBC_01429. Next base: position 7,557,576 of record NZ_CP109599.1, read on the forward strand.
CCGCGGGCAGCAGGGCGGCACCCTGACGCGGCACCAGCCGCCGGGCGATCGGCGCGGCCACGAACGCCACGAACGTCACCGGGCCCGCCGCGCCCGTCGCCACACCCGCCAGCGCCACCGCGCAGCCGATCAGCGCCAGCCGCCCGCGCTCCACCCGGCTGCCGAGCCCCATCGCGGTCTCGTCGCCCAGTTGCAGCGCCCGCAGCGACCGCGCCGCCGCGAACGTCAACGGCACGAGCACGACGAGGGCGCCCAGCAGCGGCCAGAACTGCTTCCACGACCGGCCGTTGAGGCTGCCCGTCAGCCACGCCAGCGCGTTCTGCGCGACGGACACGTCCGAACTCGTCAGCAAATGCGAGATCACGCTGGACAGCGCCGCGCCCATACCGATACCGACCAGCACGAGCCGGTATCCGGCGACGCCCTGGCGCCAGGCCAGCGCGTAGATCGCCGCGGCGGCCAGCAGGGCCCCGACGACGGCCGAGGCGGACAGCGCGAAGCCGCTCGCCCCGAACGTCACCCCGGCCAGCACCGCCGCGGCGCTGGCGCCCGCGCTGATGCCGATCACGTCCGGGCTCGCCAGCGGATTGCGCAGCAGCGTCTGGAACACCGCCCCCGACAGACCGAAGGCCGCCCCGACCAGCATGCCGATCAGCGCGCGGGGCAGCCGCAGTTCGAGGACGACGAATTGTGTCCCCGCGTCACCGCCGCCCGCGAGCGTGGCGATCACATCGCGGACCGGGATAATCAGATCGCCGTAGGACAGCGCCAGACACACCGCGCCGAACACGGCGGCGGACAGCGCGAGGGAGACCGCGGTGGACCGGGCCCGGCCGGCCCGGCGTACCCGTACGACATTCCGTACGGCACCGGCCAGCCGCTCGTCCCCGGGGGCGTGCTCCGCCGCGGCGGGACGCTCCGCCGTTCCTTCCCTCACAACTCCACCTGCTTGCGACGACGGACCAGGATGACGAACGGCACGGCGCCGACGACCGCCGTCACGATCCCGACCTGCACTTCACCCGGCTGGAGGATGAACCGTCCCACGATGTCGGAGAACAGGATCAGGATCGGCGCGAGAAGCACGCTGTACGGCAGGATCCAGCGGTAGTCGGGGCCGGTGATCAGCCGGGCGGCGTGCGCCACGATCAGCCCGACGAAGCCGATCGGCCCGGCGATCGCCGTGGCCGTGCCGCACAGCACCACCACCGAGGCCGCCGCCGCGAGCCGGGCCGACCCGACCCGCTGACCCAGCGCCCGCGCGATGTCGTCGCCCATCGACAGGGCGTTGAGCCGCGGCCCCAGCCCCATCGCGAAGACCACGCCCACCACGATGAACGGCAGCGCCTGCCAGAGCAGATCGGCGTCCCGGCCCGACAGCGAACCGACCTTCCAGAAGCGGAAGCGGTCGAAGAGCATGCGGTCCCTGAGCAGCATCGCGGTCGTCAGCGACCCGAGGATGGCACTCGTCGCGGCACCGGCCAGCGCGAGCTTCACCGGCGTCGCGCCCTCCCGGCCCAGCGACCCGATGCTGTAGACCAGCACGGCCGCGAGGAGCGCGCCGAGGAAACCGAACCAGATGTACTGACCCGGCTCCGTCAGACCCAGCACCCCGATACAGAACACCACGGCCACCGAGGCACCGGCGTTGACGCCGAGGATGCCGGGATCGGCCAGCGGATTGCGCGCGACGCCCTGCATGACCGCACCGGCCAGCCCCAGCGCCGCGCCCGTCATCAGGCCGGCGACCGTGCGCGGAATACGTTCCTCCCGCACGACCAGCTGACCCTTGACGGACAGATCGGGATCGAACAGGCCGTGCAGGACATCGCCCGCGGTGACGTCCCCGGAACCGAACAGGAGACTCGCCCAGGCCACCGCCACCAGCGCCACCAGGGCCGTCACCAGTCCCAGGGCGAGCAACGGGCGGCCGTGCACCGGACGCCCGGCCTCCTTGCGTGGCGGCGCGTCCACCGGCGACGGTGTGGTCGCGCCGGGCGGGGCCTCGTGTGTCGTCACGTCAGGCGGGCCTTCGTGTGGAGCGTGCCACCACGGTGCATCTGAAGTGCCCTCACTGTGCCTCCCCGCGCGCGGCCGACCGCTCGCGGAACCCTTGATTCAGGTCATAGGATTCAGGTCATAAAGTAAGGTGAGCCTAACATTCACGGAACACCGTAGTGCCACCCCCATCCGGGAGAAACACCGTGACCAGCGCCGCGACCACCGACCCCACCGCGACCGCGGAGCGTACGGGCCACCGCAGGCTCGGGTCCGCCACGGAGCTGCGGGACCTGCTCGGCCAGCCGCATCCGATCGTCATCGACAAGGTCCGCGCGCGGCTGATCGCCGACGATCTGGAACTGCTGTCCCGCTCCCCGTTCTGCCTGCTGTCCACCTCGGACAGCCGGGGCAACTGCGACGCCTCACCGCGCGGCGACGTACCCGGATTCGTGCACGCCCTCGACGACCGCACCCTCGCGATCCCGGACCGCCCGGGCAACCGCCGGGCCGACAGCTTCCACAACATCCTGGACAACCCGCACGTCGGCCTCCTCCATCTCGTCCCCGGCGGCAAGGAAGTCCTGCGGGTCAACGGCAGGGCCCAGATCCTCACCGACGCGCCGTTCTTCGACACGATGACACTCAAGGGGCAACGCCCCCTGCTGGCCCTGTTCATCGAGATCGACGAGATCTTCCGGCACTGCCCCGCCTCGCTCACCAGGTCGGGCATCTGGCGGCCGGAGACCTGGCCGACGCCGCGACCCTAGGGTGTGCGCCGTGTGGTCGGCGGTCCTCCCCAAGGCCCCGGCGTCAACGGTGACATCAGATGCTGCCGCGGGCGCTCGGCCGGTTCGCAACGGAAGACCCTAGTGGAGCGCGACCCTGTCGCGGGTTCTGATCACTCCGCTGTGGACGACTTCCGCGTAACCGCCGGCGCAGGGGAGCACGCCGAAGCCCGGGACATCCACCCGGTTCGCCGTCATCAGGGTCCGTACGGCGTGCGGGGCGCGCGGGAGCGGGCCGTGTTCCAGTGTGGGAACCGCGCACCGGGGGGGTCGGCAGGGTGACGCGCAGGACGACCGGCCTTTCCCGGCCGATGCGCAGTTCCTTTCCCACCCAGTCGTTCTCGACGAACGCCGGTGTGCCCGGAGGCGTCTCGACGACGATGTTGGGGCGGTAGCGGACGAGTTCGGCGCCCACGTGTTCCAGCGTGGCTGTGGTGATGACGTGGACGGGGGCGTAGTCGACGAAGGTCGAACCGGGAGAACCCTGCCCGATCCGTAGCGTCGGCGCGGCCACCCGCGCGTCGACACCGAGGGCCAGTACGTCCTCGGGATCCGTTCGTTCGACGGACGCCGCCGACGGCCGGTCGCGCGTCAGCCGGACGGATCTGCCCAAGGCGTCCGACAGCAGCCCGTCGATCCGGGGATCGCCGGCCTCGGCGCTCCACCCCTGCGGCGAGGTGATCAGGACGTCGTCGCCGCGGACCGTCGCGGTGAAGGCCAGAAGCCCTCGCCACAGGCGGGGATGCTTGGCGGTGGCGACGAGCCCGGTCCCGGTGTCGAGCACGGCCAGTGCCCGATCGTGTTCGACCCCGCCCGGCCCCAGCCGGGCAGCGGGCAGGGAGCCGCCGAGCATCGATTTCACGGGGTAGTGCCGCACCATCGCGACGTACATCGGCTTCCCCTCAGGGGCGTTGGAGGACCTGTGGCGGCAAGGGACTGTCGCTGGAGGTGAACCAGTCACCGTTCGCCCTGACCGATGAGGTCACACCCAGCTCGTCGCACTGCTCGACGAAACGGGCGACGGCACGCGGGGTCTCGCGGTAGACCGGTGGCTTGTGTATGGAGCCGTAGTGGATCGGAACGGCCGTCCGGGCGCCCAGGATGTGGGCCGCGACGGCGGCCTGCTCCGGAGTCATGCTGGCGTTGAGCGGGCTGGGGGGCTGTAGGTGGGGTACGTCCACGACGGCTCCGTTGATCGGCAGGAACGCGAAGTCGATGGGGCCGACACGGTTCGCGATCGACCACCAGTATCCGTGGAACAGGGTGTCCCCGGCGTGGATGACGCGTACGCCGTCGCACTCGACGATCCAGCAGCACTGCGGGCAGCCCAGTCCGTCGATCGCGGGTCCCGCGATGATGTGGAACGGCCCCACGCGCTGCTCTTCCCAGAGGCGGAGCACGTGGGTCCGGATGCCCCGCTCGATGAAGAGCGCCTCCGCTTCGGCGGTCCACGTCCGATCGTGGTCGGTTCCCCGGGCGGGCTCGGGCCGGAAGACGGGCGCTCCCTCGGCCAGCGCCGCGCCGATCGTCACCGGGTCGGCGTGATCGAGGTGGAGGTGGGTGACCAGGGCCGCGGCGGTGCCGCCGGGTGCGGACGGGAGGGGGAACGGTTCGTCGGAGAACAGCGGTGAGTTGTTCTGGACGGCGTCGATGAGCAGGTACTGGCCGGCGTGCTCGATCTCTAAGCCGGCCCAGCCGAGGCGTCGTATGCGCATGGTGACTCCTGTGATGTCTGCGAGGTGAATCCGGCAGCCGGTCGGCCGAGGAGGATTCCGGGCGAGCGCGCGGATGCGACCAGCACACCTAGAACGTGCGTTCTGCGCTTGCCCGCAGACTCTAGAACGCGCGTTCTCGGATGGGAAGCGGGGATGCGGTACAGGTGACGCGCGTCACTGGGGAACGGCAGGTGCGACCGACCTTCCGGCCAGGGGGCCGGTGCGCTCGCGGCGGGTACGCTGAAACGCGCGTTCTGGACGGCATGGCCGGACGGCATGAACCGATCGGGGGTTACCTGGGATGGAACAGCAAGAGGCGCGGTCCCGCGTGCTGGCGGCCGCCGAGGAGCTGTACTACGGGCGGGGAATCCATGCGGTCGGGATCGACGAAGTCCGCGACCGGGCGGGGGTGTCCTTGGCCAAGCTCTACAAGCTCTTCCCGTCCAAGCAGCACTTGGTGGCCGCCTACCTGACCGCCCGGGGCCGGCGGCTGCGCGCGGAGCTCGCCGAGTACGTCGACCGGGCCGCCCCGGCGCCGGCGACCTCCACGGCGCGGCTGCTCGCCGTCTTCGGCCATCTGCGGGAGACGATCGACGCCCCGGAACACCGCGGCTGCGCCTTCACCAACGCCTGGGTCGAAGCCGGAGCGCACTGCGGCCCGGCCGACGCCCTGGTCGCCGAGGCGGTGCGCGAACACAAGCGCCTGCTCGGCGACTATCTGGCAGATCTGGCGGCGGACCGCACCGACCCCCGCGGTGTCGCTGAGCAGATCCAACTGCTGACCGAGGGGGCGATGGTGTTGTCCTCGATCATGGGGCCGGATGCCGCCCGCCACGCCCGCCGCGCCGCGACCGCGGTACTCGACGCCGACACCTGACCGGCCACGGCCCGGCCCCCGGGAGACGGCCTCGCGAGCTCACGGCCCCGTCACCGAACCGGGCCGCGCGCGTCAGCGCGTCCCGCCGAGCGGCCCTTCGGGACCGAGCAGCCGGTCCAGTGAACCGCCCACATGCGGGCACAGCGCACGGGTCACCTCCAGGAACGCCGCCAGTACGGGGGAGCGGTCGCTCGCGCGGAACGACATGACCAGCGCGGGCAGTTCCACCCGTGGACTCACCTCGCAGAACCAGGTGTCCGGGCGGGCCGCCACCCGCATGCACGCCGGGCCGAGCCCCACCCCCGCCCCGCACGCGGCCAGCCCGATGATGGTGTGCACGTCCCGCGCCTCGGTCGCCCCGCGCAGCGCGGGCGCGTCGTCCCCCAGCAGCGCCCGGAGCCCGGCGAAGGTGGCCGGCTCGTCGTCCGCGGCCGTCACGATCAGCCGCTGCTCCCTGAGCTGCTCCGCCCCCACCCGCCGCTGGCCCGCGTAGGGATGGCCGGCGCCGACCACAGCGACCAGCGGGTCCCGGCCCACGGTGACCGACACGAGATCCTCGGCGCCCGCCCCACGGGGCGCGCCCCGGCCGATGTACACATCCAGGTCGCCCGCGATCAGCGACGCGGCGCCCGGCGCCGACGACATCTCGCGCAGGACCGGCCGTACATCGGGATGGTCGCCGAGGAACCGCCCCAGTACGGAGGGCAGCAGCTCCAGCAGGGCCGAACCGATGAACCCGAGCCGCAGCCGGCCCGTCTCGCCCCGGGCGGCCCGGCCCGCGTCGCTCGCCGCCGCCGACATCTCGGCCAGCGCCCGGCGGGCCCGCGCGAGGAACGCCTCGCCCGCGGCCGTCGGAAACACACCGCCCGGCGTACGGTCGAACAGCCGGGCGCCCAGCTCCCGCTCCAGCGCCGCGATCTGTTTGGAGAGCGGCGGCTGCGCGATGCCGACGGCCGCCGCGGCCCGTCCGAAGTGCTGGTGCTCGGCCAGGGCGAGCGCGTACCGCATATGACGTGCTTCCACACCGCGACCCTACGTCCGCACCGGGACGTCCACACCGGGCGCCGCGATACCCGGAGGGTATCGCGGACGGTGTTGTGAGATATCCCGGTGGATGACACCGTCCGGCTCCTGTGGACTGGGAACCGATCCCCAAGGAGAGCCCACATGATCCTCAAGACCTATGCCCGGGTATTCACCCGCTCCGTCGACGACTCGCTGCCCGTGCTGCGTGAACTGGTCGGCGCCGAACCCGACTTCCGCGTCACCTTCCAGGACCTGGAGATCGCCGCCATCGGCGACTTCTGCGTGGTGGCGGGCACCGACGAGGCGCTCGCCCCCTACCGCCACACGATCGGACCGCTGATCGTCGACGATCTCGACGCGACCAGGGAGGCCGTCGTGGCGCTGGGGGCCGAGCTGACCGTGCCGTACTTCGAGAGCGCGAGCGGCCACGGCTTCTACGCGAGGAATCCCGACGGCGCGGTCATCGAATACGTGCGGTGGCGGCCCGAGTTCGCCCGTCTCGTCTTCGGGGCGGACCACTGACGTGTGAGCAACCGATTTCTGCGGGGGGCGGCGGGATGCCGTCCCCCGTGGCGCGCAACGGGTCGGCCGTACGGCGAACGAGAAGGAGCGGCAACTGCCTTCTCGTCGCCGAGAATCGAATCGACGAGGTGGGACGGACCGAAAGTTTCGCATTCGGTTCGGGCCGGAGACATGACGTTCATCTGCCCGCAGCATAGGGACCGGTTTCCATCCCCGTACGTCTCTCCGCCATCCCCCCCCAACCACGCGCCCCCCACGGTGCTCGTTCTCCGGGAGTGAGATCTCCATGAGCCGCAACATCACCCACGCCATGTCCCGCCGCGGCCTGCTCAGGGCCGCCGGCGGGCTCGCCGTCGCCGGGGCGGCGGGTGGCCTCGCCACCTCCGTCGTCGCCGGCTCCGCCCAGGCAGCCCCGGCCACCTTCACCCACCCCGGCATGCTGAACGCGTCCGGCGAACTCAACCGCGCCAAGGTACGTGTGGCGGCCGGCAACGACCCCTGGCTGGCCGGCTGGAACCGGCTGACCGCCAACTCGCACGCCCAGTCGGGATGGCAGCCCAATCCCCAGGCCACCATCATCCGCGGCGGCACCGGCGAGAACTACGGAACGCTCTACAACGACATCCACGCGGCCTACCAGAACGCCCTGCGCTGGCAGATCGGCGGCACCACCGCCCACGGCGACACGGCCCGGAACATCCTCAACGCCTGGTCGGCCACGCTCACCACGGTCACCGGCAACGCCGACCGGTTCCTCGCCGCCGGGATCTACGGCTACCAGTTCGCGCAGGCCGCCGAACTGATGCGTGGCTACTCCGGCTTCGACCTCGACCGGTTCCGGCGGATGATGGTGAACGTCTTCTACCCGCTGAACAACCAGTTCCTGACGGAGCACAACGGCGCCTGCATCACCAACTACTGGGCCAACTGGGACCTGTGCAACATGAACTCGATCCTGGCGATCGGGATCCTCAACGACGACGCGGGCAAGTACGACCAGGCCGTCAACTACTTCAAGAACGGCGCGGGCAACGGCGCGATCCAGAAGGCCGTCCCCTTCGTGTACGAGAGCCAGGGCCTGGCCCAGTGGCAGGAGTCCGGCCGGGACCAGGGCCACACCATGATGGGCATGGGCCAGATGGGCGCCTTCTGCGAGATGGCCTGGAACCAGGGTGACGACCTGTACGGCTACGACAACAACCGCTTCATGAAGGCGGCCCAGTACGTCGCCAAGTACAACCTCGGCCAGGACGTGCCCTGGACCAAGTACACCTGGGGCACCGGCCAGAGCTGCGCCTACCAGGAACACACCGCCATCTCCGCGGACAGCCGCGGCCAGGCCAGGCCCGTGTGGGACATCCTCCACTACCACTACGCCAGGCGCCGCAACCTCTCCGTCCCGTACATCACCGCCATCGCCGAGAGCGTCCGTCCCGAGGGCGGCGGCGGTGACTACGGGCCGAACAGCGGCGGCTTCGACCAACTGGGCTTCGGCACACTGCTGTACGCCAAGTGACCCGTCACGAGGGGGAGTCGGGGCGCCCCGCTGATGGTCCCGGGGGTCAGCACGCTCCCGGGCGGGCGTAGAGCGTGATCTGAGCCCGCGTCACCCGCCGGGTGCCGCACCGCTCGAAGTCCGCCCGGAGGGTCGATCGTTTGACGTTCTCCCGGTCCGTCGCCTCCAGCGGCTCACCGGCCACGTCATGGACCACGACGATCCTCCGGGCGGCCAGCATCCGGGCCCGGACCGCGCCCGGCGTCAACTCCGTACCGTGCAGGGTGTCCGAGGCGACGGGGGAGCGGTCCAGGGCGAGATCCGAGAGCCCCCGGAACTCCTGTGGCCGGGCCAGCGTCCACACCCGCCGCCGCGCGGGCGTGAAGATCAGCCCGTCGCCCGGTCGCGCGCTCTCCCGCACCGCGCGCGCGATGGCGGTGGCATCGTTCTGCCGACTCTGCGGAGTGCGCAGGTGTGTGCCCACCGGGACCAGCGCCAGCACGACGAGCAGCCCGGCCCCCGCTGTCACCGCGTACCCGTGAAGTCGCGCCCCGCGTGCGCCGTCCCCGTCCCCCGCGCGCCGCCACACCCCGTCGAGCGCGGCGCCGAGAAGCAGGGCCAGCGCCGCGGTGTACGACAGGACGTACCGCTCGACGTACAGCGCCCGCAGTGGAGTCAGCGCCATCAGCAGCGCGGTCGGCAGGATCAGCAGCGGCAGCGCGAGCGTGCCCAGCCGCAGCGGCGGTGGCGGGACTTTCGCCACCGCCGCTGCGGTACGGGGCGGCGTACGCGCGCACAACAGGCCGATCAGTGCGACCGCCGCGAAGCCGAGCGTGTGCCGCGCGCCGGGTGCGCCGATCCAGTTGACCTGCGACGACTGGGTGGTGCTGAAGACCGCGAGCGGCAGTGTGCCCACGACCACCACCCCCGCGGCCACGCTCCACCCACGGGTGACCGGGCGCGCCGGTCCGGACCTGAACACCGTCACGCCGTGGGCGAGCAGGGTCAGCAGCGCGAACTCGTGCAGCAGACAGGCGGTCAGTATGACGGCGGCGTACGCGGCCCACCGGCGCCCGCGCGGCCTGCCCACCGCCGCCGTCAGCAGCCATGTCGTCCAGATGACGAGGGCGCACACCAGCGCGTACGAGCGGCCTTCCTGCGCGTATCGCTGTACGGCGGGGATCAGCGGGAAGACCAGCCCGGCCAGCAGCCCGGCGCGCGGCCCCGCGAGTGTCCGCCCCAGCAGCGCGATTCCGGCGGCGCCCGCCGCCACCGCGAGCACCGACGGCAGCCGCAGCGCGGCCAGTCCGCCGTCCCACACCCCGAACACCCCGTGCAGACACAGGTAGTAGAGCCCGTGCACCGCGTCGACGTGGCCGAGCGTGCGCCAGATCTCCGGCAGGGTCCGGTGCGCCACCTCGTAGGTGACGGCCTCGTCGCCCCACAGGGTGTCCTCGCGCCGGATCCCCCACAGCCCGAGCACCAGGGCCAGGGCGACGGGCGCCATGGTGACCAGGACCGGCGCGAAGGCGCGCCGCCGGGCGGCGGGTGCGGACTGTTGCGCGGGCGGGGGCGCCGTCGTCGGGAGCGGCGCCAAGGATGGTGCGAAAGCCGGTGCGAAGGGCGGTGAGGAGTACGGAAAAGAGTGCGGTAAGGGGTGCGGTGCGCGGGGAATGGCGGGGCTCCGTTCACGAAATGCCGGTCTGCCCGCACTATTCCGGATCGAGGCGGTGTGTTCCCGCGCGACGCGATGGATCCCCGGCGCCGCTACGCGTCGTGCTCGTCCTCCGCGCGGTCGGGCAGGTCGCGGGCGCCCAGGCGCAGATGCTCGATGTGGTAGACGGCTTCGTCGAGGAGCTGTGCGACATGGGTGTCGTACAGGCTGTAGACGATCCGCCTGCCCTGCCGGGCCCCGGTCACCAGCCCCAGCGCGCGCAGCAGCCGCAGCTGGTGCGAGACGGCGGACTGCTCCATGGCCACGGCCCCGGCCAGTTCGGTCACGCCGCACGGGCTCTGCCGCAGGCGCGTGAGGATCATCAGCCGGGAGGGCGTCGCCAGCGCCTGGAGTGTCGCGGCGATCGTGGCGGCGGAGTCCGCGTCGAGATGTCCGGTCGGCGTGGCGCGTTCATCGACTCCGTGTCCCATGCGCTCATCGTATATCCACAAACACGTGAAGACCTCTTCATGTATTCCGCTATGGTGGGCGGGAGCGCGTTCGCGCTGCCCCCCGACCAAGAGGTGTGCTCCGATGGCTCTTCCCGTGCTCGGCGAACAGAACGAAAAGGGTGAACGGGACGAAGGGGTCGCGTCGCGCCCCCGGACCGCGCTGCCGCCGCCGCGCCGGACCCGGCTGTTCGCGCTGCCCGAGGTGCGCTGGGCCGCAGTCTCCGCGCTCGCCTTCGTCCTCGCCTTCCCGCTCGATCTGACCGGTGCCCCCGGCTGGACCTGGGGACCGCTGTACGCGCTCTGCTACGCCGCCGGGGGATGGGAGCCGGGCTGGGCCGGACTGCGGGCGCTGCGCGAGCGGACACTCGATGTCGACCTGCTGATGGTGGTCGCCGCGATCGGGGCGGCGGCGATCGGACAGTTCCTCGACGGCGGCCTGCTCATCGTCATCTTCGCCGTCTCGGGCGCGCTGGAGGCGCTGGCGACCCGGCGCACCGAGGATTCGGTGCGCGGCCTGCTCGACCTGGCGCCCGCCACGGCCGTACGGCTCGCGGAGAGCGGCGAGGAGACCGTCCACCTCGCGGATCTCGCGGTCGGTGACCTCGTCCTCGTACGGCCGGGGGAGCGGCTGCCCGCCGACGGCACCGTGGTCGACGGCGCCAGTGACGTGGACCAGGCGACCATCACAGGCGAGCCGCTGCCGGTCACCAGGACGCCCGGCGACCCGGTGTTCGCCGGGACGCTCAACGGCACGGGCGCGCTGCGCGTACGGGTGGACAAGGACGCCTCCGAGTCGGTCATCGCCCGGATCGTGGAGATGGTCGCCGAGGCGAGCGGCACGAAGGCGCCCACACAGCTGTTCATCGAGAAGGTCGAACAGCGCTACTCGGCCGGTGTCGTGGTCGCCACCCTGGCGCTGTTCGGCCTGCCGCTCGCCTTCGGTGCGGACTTCACCGCGACGCTGCTGCGCGCCATGACCTTCATGATCGTCGCCTCGCCGTGCGCGGTGGTCCTGGCCACGATGCCCCCGCTGCTCTCCGCGATCGCCAACGCCGGGCGCCACGGGGTCCTGGTCAAGTCGGCGGTCGTGATGGAACGGCTCGGCGCGGTGAACCGGGTGGCGCTGGACAAGACCGGCACCCTGACCGAGGGTTCGCCCCGGGTCACCGACGTGATGCCGCTGCCCGCCGTACCCGGCGCGGGCGGGCAGTGGACCGAGGAAGAGGTCCTGGCGCTGGCCGCCTCCGCCGAGCACTCCAGCGAACACCCGCTGGCTCGCGCGGTGGTGGCCCTCGCCGGGGAACGGGGCGTGCGGCTGTCCCCCGCCGGGGAGTTCTCCTCCGCGCCGGGCCGGGGCGTCCGGGCGCTGGTCGGCGGCCGGGAGGTGCGGGTCGGCAGTCCGGCCGCGCTGCTGGGAGCAGACGGCGGCCCGGTCCGTACGGCGGTGGCACGCGCCGAGGACGCCGGGCGCACGGCCGTCGTGGTCCTCGTCGACGGCGCTCCGGCCGCCGTGCTCGCCCTGGCCGACCGGCTGCGCCCCGGAGCCGCCGACGCGGTCGCCGCGCTCGGCCGCCTCACCGGCACCGCCCCCACCCTGCTCACCGGCGACAACGAGCGGGCCGCCGGCCGGCTCGCCGAGGAGGTCGGCATCGGCGACGTCCGCGCGGGGCTGCTGCCCGAGGACAAGGCCGCCGCCGTACGGGAGTGGGAGGAGGCGGGCGACCGGACGCTGGTGGTGGGCGACGGCGTCAACGACGCGCCCGCGCTCGCCGCCGCGCACAGCGGCATCGCCCTCGGCCGGGCCGGCTCCGACCTGGCGCTGGAGACGGCCGACGCGGTCGTCGTGCGCGACGAACTGGCCACGGTCCCGGCCGTCGTCGCCCTCTCCCGCCGCGCCCGCCGCCTCGTGGTGCAGAACCTCGTCATCGCCTCGGTCTGCATCGGCGCGCTGGTCGTCTGGGACCTCGCCGGACAGCTGCCCCTGCCGCTCGGCGTCGCCGGCCACGAGGGCTCCACCGTCCTGGTCGGCCTCAACGGCCTTCGCCTGCTGCGTGATTCGGCCTGGCGGCGCGCGTCGGCCACCGGGTAGGGGGGACGGCGCGCGGGGGGCCGTCCTGTGGTGAAACGAAGGCGCGACGGGCCGTACGATCGACATGCTGTCCATCGCACATCCTCAGGAGGCACGCGTCCATGACGCCGCCCGCTACCGCCACCGTCCTCATGACCCTGGACGAGCAACTCGCCCGTTCGGCCCCGGAACAGCAGGGCGCCCTGTGGAGACTGGCGGAACCGGGACGCGGTCTGGATGCCAACGTTGTCAGGCTGTCGCCGGGCGGGGGAGTGGCCGAGCACAGCGACGACGTGCTCGACGTCCTGCTGGTCGTCCTCGACGGCGACGGCTACCTCGGCACGCCGGACGGCCGTCAGCGGCTCACCCCGCACACGGTGGTCTGGTTACCCAGGACCTCGTACCGCTCCCTGAGCGCGGGCGACAGCGGCCTCGTCTATCTGACCGCCCACCCGCGCCGCCCGGGGCTGTCCGTCTCCGGTGCGGGGTCCGGTGTGCGCTCCACCGAGGGCGGCGGACCGTCCCGCCGACGCGGCCGGGTGTGCGCCGAGTGCGGGCGGCTCGCGCAGGAGAGCGACGCGAGGTTCTGCGGCCGGTGCGGTCACCGGCTGCCGGAACGGCCCTGACCGGCCCTGCGGCCGGTCCTACGAGACCTCCGGCAGCGCGTCCGGGACCCCGTCCAGTACGTCGATCGCGCCGCCGAGCCGGACCCGCGCCTGCCCGGTGGCGAGCGCGAACCGCCCCTGCGAGAAGTCCCGGGTGAGCGGGTTGACGCGGTACCTCTCCGCCGCCTTCGCCGCCCGGCGCACCGCCTTCGCCGCCCCCACGAGCCGCTCGGCCGCCTCACCGGGCTCCTCGCCGTCGGCCGTCAGCTCCGCCGCGCACCGGTCGATCTCCTCCGCGTGCGCCCCGAGGTCACCGGCCCGCTCGACGCCCCCGGGGCCGTCGACGACGCCGAGGGCGTCCTGGATCTCCCGCAGCCTGTCCCGCAACTCGGTGCTCATCCGGCCAGCTTAGACCGACCGGCAATCGGGGGGCGGAGCCGGAGCGCCGCGCACCCCACCCGTGCTCCTACGCCGAGTCACGGACCACCAGCTCCGTCGGGAGCGTCACCGTGGAGGTCTCCTCCCCGCCGATCTGCGCGAGCAGCACCCGTACCATCTCCGCGCTGATCCGGTCCCACGGCTGACGGATCGTGGTGAGCGCCGGGCGGGTGTCCAGCGCCGCCGGGGAGTCGTCGAAGCCGCCCACCGAGACGTCCTCCGGCACCCGGCGTCCCGCGTCCTGGAGCGCCGTGAGCACGCCCTGCGCCATCAGGTCGGACGCGACGAACACCGCGTCGAGATCCGGGACGCGCCGCAGCAGCTCGGCGGCGCACGACTCACCGCTCGCCCTGCTGTAGTCCCCGGAGGCGATGAGCCGCTCGTCGGCCGCCAGGCCGGACTCGGCGAGGATCTCGCGGTAGCCCGCCAGCCGCTCGGTGCCTCCGGGGGTGTCCAGCGGACCGGTCACCGTCGCGATCCGGCGGCGGCCGGTCCGTACCAGATGGCGCACCATCTCCCGCGCGCCGTCCCGGTCGTCCGCCGAGACGTAACTGACCTTCGGACTCTGACCGAGCGGCTTGCCACAGGCCACCAACGGCACGCGTGCCGCGCGCAGTTGCTCGGCGACCGGATCGCCGGAGTGGCTGGAGACCAGCAGCACCCCGTCCACATGGCCCGAGGTGATGTACCGGGCGATCCGGCGCCGTTCGTCCTTCGTGCCCGCGATCATCAGCAGCAGCGGGATGTCGTGGGCGGCCAGCGCCTGCGTACAACCCCGCAACAGCACATTGAAGTTGGGGTCCTCGAAGAACCGCTCCTGCGGCTCGGTGAGCACGAACGCCACCGAGTCCGACCGGCCCGTGATGAGGCTGCGCGCGTGCCGGTTGACCACGTAACCGGTCCTGCGGATCGCCGCGTTGACGGCCTCCTGCGCCGCCGGGCTCACATAGTGGCCGCCGTTGAGTACCCGTGAGACGGTGCCGCGGGAGACCCCGGCCTCCCGTGCCACATCGTGAATCGTGGGCGGCTTGCGCCGGCCGTTGCTGCCCGTGCGGCTCATACCTGTCGTTCTTTCATGATCGTCGCTGTCGCGTCACGCGTCAGGACTTTACGGCCCCGGACAGCAGATCCAGACTCCAGAAGCGCTGGATGACCAGGAACAGCGCGATCAGCGGCACCACCGCGAGCAGCGCGCCGGTGATCACCAGAGTGTAGAGGGCCGGGGTGTTGGCGCCCTGCTGGAGGAGTGTGTACAGCCCGAGGGTGACCGGGAACTTCTGGTCGTCACCGAGCATGATGTACGGGAGCAGGAAGTTGTTCCACACCGCGACGAACTGGAACAGGAACACCGTCACCAGCCCCGGCAGCATCATCGGCAGCGCCACCGACCGGAAGATCCGCCATTCACCGCCGCCGTCCATCCGGCCCGCCTCGACCACATCGGCCGGCACGGAGGCCGCCGCGTAGATCCGGGCGAGATAGACGCCGTACGGGGAGAGGATCAGCGGCAGCAGCACGGACAGATAGCTGTCGGCCATGTCGGCCTTCGCCATCAGCAGATACTGCGGTACGGCGAGGATCACCGGCGGCATCAGCACCCCGGCGAGCAGCACGTTGAAGATCGTCTCGCGGCCCCGGAAGCGGTAGACCGCCAGCGCGTAGCCGCTGAGCGCCGAGACGGCCGTCGAGAGCAGCGCGCCGAACCCCGCGTAGAACAGGGAGTTGGCCATCCACCGCCAGTACACCCCGTCGCGGTACGCGGACAGGTCGGCGATGTTGTCGGTGAATCCCGTACCGGGCAGGAAGGTGAAGGTGGAGAACAGCTCACGGCCGGACTTGGTGGCGGCCACCACGATCCAGGCCACCGGCAGCAGGCAGTACGCGGCGCCGATCAGCAGCGCCGCGGTGGGCACCCAGGCGATCCGGCGCGCGTCCCGGGGAGCGCGGCGCGGCGGCCCCTGCGCCGTTCCGGGGGTGGTGCCGGCCGCGGGCGCGGTACGGCGGGTGGTGACAGCGGTCACGGGGTCTCTCCCTGGTTCGAACGGGAGCCGACGGTCTTGAGGAAGCCGAAGGACAGCGCGAGGGTCACGACGGCGATGACCACGGAGGTGGCCGCCGCCGAGTAGATGTCGTTCTTGATGAAGGCGTCCTGATACACCTTCATCAGCGGTGACCAGGTCGTGGACAGCGAGTTGGTCAGCGGCTTGAGGGTGGTGGGCTCACTGAACACCTGGAGCGTCGCGATGATCGAGAAGAAGAAGGTCAGCACGAGCGAGGGCGCCACGATCGGGATCTTGATCCGCAGCGCCGTCTGGAGCTGCGAGGCGCCGTCGAGCCGGGCCGCCTCGTAGATCTCGGCCGGGATCGAGCGCAGCGACGTATAGATCACGATCATGTTGAAGCCGGTGCCGCCCCACAGGGCGATGTTGGCCAGGGCCACGAACAGCGGTCCGCCGTCGAGCAGATCGGGCTGCGGCAGTCCGCCCTTGTCGAGCAGGTAGTAGAACGGGCTGACGTCGGGCAGGTACAGGAAGCCCCACATCAGCGCCGCGATCACCCCGGGCACCGCGTACGGCAGGAAGATCGCGAGCCGTGAGAAGCCGCTCAGCCGGGTGCGCTCCGCGTCCAGCATCAGCGCGAGGACGAGCGCGAGCCCGAGCATGCAGGGCACCACGATCGCCCCGTACCCCAGCACCCGTACGGCGCTGGCGAGCAGCTCGGAGTCGGACAGGGCGTCCGTGTAGTTGGAGAGCCCCGCCCAGACCTCGCTGCGCGCGCCCTTGCCCAGCCCCAGCCCCTTGACCTCGACCTTCCGCAGACTCAGGAAGAGCGCGTAGCCGATGGGGAGGGCGAAGAACAGCGCGAACAGGGTGACGGCGGGCAGCAGGAAGGCGTACGGGGCGTTGCGCACCCGGCGCCCGGCGCGACCGCGCGCGGGGCGGGACGAGGTGGCACCGGTGGTCTCGGGGGCGCCCGGCGCGCGGCGGGGGCCGCGCGCCGGGCTCGTCTCGGTGGACATCAGCCGGTGACCTCGAAGCCCTGCTTCTTGAGGTCGGCGACCGTGGCCCGCTGCATGGCGGTCAGCGCGGCGGTGAAGTCCGACTTGTTCTTGGCGGCCTGGGCGAAGGAGTCACGGAACTCGGTGTACGCGACGTTCACGTTCGGTCCCCACGCGGAGGGCGCCGCGGTCTTCGCGACGTCGGCGGCCGTGGTGAAGAAGTCCGGCTGGTTCGAGAAGTACTCGGGCGCGGTGCTCAGCGCGCCGCCCGTCTGCGCGGCGGTCGCGGCCGGGTAGATCCCGCCCTCCTTCACCAGCGCGGCCAGGGCGGCGCTGTCCGTGTTCAGCCAGGCGGCGAACCGCGCCGCGGCCTTCTTGTGGGCCGAGTCGTTGGTGACGGCGGTGGAGGAGCCGCCCCAGCTGCCGGTCTTCCGCTCGCCCTTGTTCCACTGCGGCAGCGGCGCCATGGCCCACTTGCCCTTGGTCTGCGGCGCGGCGGTGGTCAGGGTGCCGGGGGCCCAGACGGCGCTGACCCACGCGATCTGCTTGCCGGTGTTGAGCGCCTTGTTCCAGGACGGGGTGTACATGGGCTGGTTGTCGATGGAGCCGTCCTTGACCAGACCGCCCCAGAACTCCGCGACCTTCTTCGTGGCCGCGTCGTCGATCCCGACCTTCCAGGACTCGCCCTCGGTCGTCCACCACTTGGCGCCCGCCTGCTGCGCGAGTCCGGCGAAGAGCCCGGAGTCGTTGCTGGAGAACGTGGTGAGGGCCTTGGAGGGGTCCTGCTTCTTCAGGGCGCGCGCGGTCGCCGCGAACTCGTCCCAGGTGGTGGGCACGGTGAGCTTGTACTTCTTGAAGAGGTCCTGGCGGTAGTAGAACATCATCGGCCCGGAGTCCTGCGGCACCGCGTACACCGCGTCCGTACCGAGCGTGGTCTGCTGCCAGACGCCCGGGGCGAACGCGCTCTCGGCGTCCTTGACCTCGCCGGATATGTCCGCCAGGACATCATTGCTGACCAGGGTGGGAAGCGCCTGGTACTCGGCCTGCACCAGATCCGGGGCCTTCTTGGCCTTGGCCGCGGTGATGATCTTGGTGACCAGGTCGTCGCCGGACGCCTGCTTCTTCACCGTGACCTTGATCTGCGCCTTCTTGCCCTCGGTGGCGTTCCAGATGTCGGCCACCTTGTCCATCCCCGGTGCCCAGGCCCAGTAGGTGAGCGAGACGGGCCCGCCGGCCTCCGAGTCGTCGTCGCCCGAGCCGCAGGCCGCGAGGCCGGTCGTGCCCAGTGCGATGGTGAGGGACGTGGCCACGAGGCGTCGTCGCGTCGTGAATTGCATGGTGTTACTCCCCTGACGAAGGTCTCCGCCATGGATGCGGCAGACCGGCCATGCTCTGTGAGCGTTCACAGTAGAGAAACTTTCCGGACACTTGTCAATGGTTGTTCCTGTGCGCTTATGTTGGATCTGCAACGCCGTCCCTGTGTGTGCACGTTCCCACACCGGGTGTCGGTCACCGTTCGATCGCCGCTCAACCGCCGCACGCTGCACAGGAGGCACATCCATGCCGGACACCACCCCCCACGGACTCGACGGACTCGCGTTCGGCGGGGACTACAACCCCGAACAGTGGCCCGAGTCCGTCTGGCAGGAGGACGTCCGCCTCATGCGCGAGGCCGGCGTCAACCTGGTCAGCGTCGGCATCTTCTCCTGGGCCATGCTGGAGCCCGAGCCGGGCCGCTACGAGTTCGGCTGGCTCGACCGGGTCCTCGACCTGCTCCACGAGCACGGCATCCGCGTCGACCTGGGCACCCCCACCGTCGCCCCGCCGGCCTGGTTCTACCGCGCCCACCCCGAGGCGCTGCCCGTCAGCCGGGAGGGCACGCGGTACGCCTTCGGCTCGCGCGGCGCGATCTGCCACAGCTCGCCCGCGTACCGCGAGGCCGCCGCCACCATCACCGAACTGCTCGCCCGCCGCTACGCCGACCATCCGGCGCTGGCCATGTGGCACGTCCACAACGAGTACGGCGTCCCCGTCAGCGCCTGCTACTGCGAGAACTGCGCCGCGCACTTCCGGCGCTGGCTGGCCGCCACCCACGGGAGCGTCGAGGCGGTCAACGCGGCCTGGGGCACGGCCTTCTGGGGGCAGCGCTACGCCTCCTTCGAGGAGATCGAACCACCCCGCGCCACCCCCACCGTGTGCAACCCGGCCCAGCGCCTCGACTACGCGCGCTTCGCCGACGCCACCATGCGGGAGAACTTCGTCCGCGAACGCGACCTGCTGCACCGCCACGCGCCCGGCGCCCCCGTCACCACCAACTTCATGACCGCCCTCAGCCAGTGTGACTCGGTCGACTACTGGGCCTGGGGCCGCGAGGTCGACCTCGTCACCAACGACCACTACCTGATCACCGACGGCCGGCGCACCCACGTCAATCTCGCGATGGCCGCCGACCTCACCCGCTCCGTGGCCGGCGGCGCCCCCTGGCTGCTGCTCGAACACTCCACCAGCGGTGTCAACTGGCAGCCCCGCAACCCCGCCAAGGCGCCGGGCCAGATGGCCAGGAACAGCCTCGGCCACGTGGCGCGCGGCTCCGAGGGCGCGCTGTTCTTCCAGTGGCGCCAGTCCCGGCGCGGCGCCGAGAAGTTCCACTCGGCGATGCTGCCGCACGCCGGCACCGAGAGCCGCGTCTGGCGCGAGGTCGTCGGACTCGGCGCCGCCCTGGACAACCTGGCGACGGTGCGCGGTACGAGGACGGTCGCCGACGCCGCCATGGTCTGGGACTGGCAGTCCTGGTGGGCGCAGCGGCTCGAATGGCGGCCGAGCGAGGACCACGACGCGCGCGAGCGGGCCGACACCTTCTACGAGACGCTCTACGACCGGCACCTGACCATCGACTTCGCCCACCCCGAGGCCGATCTGTCGGCCTACCCCCTGGTCGTGGTGCCCGCCCTCTACCTCGCGACCGAGGCCACGGGCGAGAACCTGCGCCGGTACGTCGAGAACGGCGGCACCCTCGTCGTCTCGTACTTCTCCGGCATCGTCGACGAGCACGACGCCGTGCACCCCGGCGCCCACCCGGGCCCGCTGCGGGACGTCCTCGGGCTGACCGTCGAGGAGTTCTCCCCGCTCGGCGAGGGCGAGCGGGTCGGCCTCACCGGGCCCGACGGCGCCGAACTGACCGGGGACGTGTGGACCGAGTTCGTCGTCCCGCAGGGCGCCGAGACGGTCTGGACCTACGCCGACGGGCTCGCCGCCGAACGGCCCGCCGTCACCCGGCACCGGCTCGGCGAGGGCACGGCCTGGTACATCTCCACCCGGCTGGACGCCGGCGCCCTCGACACCGTCCTCGCCGCCGCGTCCGAGGACGCCCGCCTCGCACCGCGCGCCGAGCTGCCGCGCGACGTCGAGGTGGTACGCCGCGGCGGAGAGCACGGCGAGTACCTCTTCGCCATCAACCACTCCGACACGGACGCCAAGGTGGCGCTGCCGGCCCACGGAACCGAACTCCTCACCGGGGAACGGGCCGCGGGCAGGCTGGGCGTACCGGCGGGCGCGGTACGTGTCGTACGGCTCGACGCCTGAGCCGAGGGCCGGCGTCCGGCGCCACCCGGCTCCACCTCCTGCCCCACCCCCCACAGCGCTCCACCGCTCGGCACGTCGCACCACCCGGCACCACCATCCCCACCCCACCCGCCCGCATCCGGTCGAAGGGACATCGACGATGCACCGCGCACCACGCTCCTGGCACACCCCACTCAGAGCCGCCGCGATATCCGCCCTGGGCGCACTCCTCCTCACCGCGCTGCCCGCCCAGCAGGCACAGGCCGCGTCCACCCTCACCAACCCCGGCTTCGAGGCCGACTCCACCGGGACGGCCACCCCGACCGGCTGGGGCACCTACTCGGCGGCCGGACAGAACGCCGCCTCGTTCACCGAGAGCGGCGGCTACAGCGGCAACCGCCGGCTGAGCCACTGGTCGGCCTCGGCGTACAAGGTCGAGACCTACCAGGCCCTCACCGGGCTGAGCGACGGCACGTACACCCTCAGCGCCCGGGTCCGCTCCAGCGGCGGCCAGAACTCCGCCTACATCGCGCTGCGCAACTGCGGAAGCGCCGAGCAGCGCACGGATCTCCCGGTCACCCCCAACGGCCAGTGGATCCGTATCGTCACCTCCATCCGGGTGAGCGGCGGCAACTGCACCGTCAGTCTCAACTCCGACGCGCACGCGGGGGAGTGGGCCAACTTCGACGACCTCACCTTCGCCGCGGGCTCCACGGGCCTGGCCATCAAGGGCGGGGACCTCTCGACCCTCCCCAAGAACGAGGCGTTCGGGGCGACCTACCAGAGCGCCACCGGCGCGAGCGGCAACGCGCTGGGCATCCTGCGCGGCGCGGGCATGAACTACGTCCGGCTCAAGGTGTGGGTCAACCCCGCCGACGGCTACAACAACAAGACACGCGTCCTGGCACTGGCCAAGAGGGCCAAGGCCGAAGGCATGAAGGTCCTCGTCGACTTCCACTACTCGGACCGCTGGGCCGACCCCGGCCACCAGACCAAGCCGGCCGCCTGGGCCTCGCACTCGTACAGCCAGCTGCGCACCGATGTGTACGACCACACCTACGACGTCCTCAACGCCCTCAAGGCGCAGGGAAACACCGCCGACATGGTGCAGATCGGCAACGAGATCAACGGCGGTATGCTCTGGCCGGAGGGCTCCACCAGCAACTGGACCCAGCTCGCCGGGCTGCTCACCTCGGGCGCCCAGGCGGCCAAGGCCGTCTCCTCGTCCACCCGGGTCGCCCTCCATCTGGCCGAGGGCGGTGACAACGCGGGCACCCGCTGGTGGTTCGACCAGGCGGTGTCGCGGCAGGTGCCGTTCGACGTGATCGCGCTCTCCTACTACAGCTACTGGCACGGCCCGCTCTCCGGCCTCCAGGCCAATCTGGACGACGCGGCGGCGCGTTACGGAAAGCCGGTCATGGTGGCCGAGACCGCGTACGCGCACACCCTGGCCAACGGTGACTTCCTGGAGAACAACATCGCCACCTCCTCCCAGCTGGCGGCGGGTTACCCGGCCACACCGGCCGGGCAGGCGGCCAACCTGCGCGACGTGATGAACGTCGTCGAGGCGGTCCCCGGCGGCCGCGGACTGGGCGTCGTCTACTGGGAGCCCTCGTGGACGGCCGTGAAGGGCAGCGGCTGGGACCCGCAGGACCCCGCCTCGGGCAACGCCTGGGAGAACCAGGCGCTGTTCGGCTACGACACCAAGCTGCTGCCGGCGGCGGGATGGTTCGCGCACAGGTAGCCACCCCCGGCGACCGGCCGAAAGCCGGTCCCCGCCTCCGGGGTGCCCGCCGGCCGGGCCCCGTCGTCCCGCTCCCCCCACGGGGGAGCGGGACTGTCCGGTGTTCGCCCCTCGTGGTCCGTACCAGCGGCCGGTGACAACGGTCTTTGCCGAACACACTGTTACGCTCACGCTCCTCGCGGCGGTGGGACGACCGGCGCGGGTGAGAACAGACAAAGGAGCGGCTCCGTGGACACTGTCGTCGACGACGCCACCGCTGCCGAATTCCACGCGTTCTTCGAACGGCACTACGCGGAACTGTCGCGTCTGGCCTGCCTGTTGACGGGCGACGCCAGCACGGCCGACGATCTGGCCTCGGACGCCCTGCTCGCGATGTGGCGGCGCTGGGACCGGGTCAGGGCCGCCGACCACCCCGTCGCCTACGCGCGCGGGGTGGTGGCCAATCTGGCCCGCTCCCAGATCCGCAGCGCGGTGCGGGAGCGCCGCCGCGTCTCCCTCTTCTGGTCACAACGCGGCGAGCGGTTCGACGGACCCGACGTGCCGGCCGTGCTGGACGTCCAAGCCGCGTTACGGCGGCTGCCGTTCCGCAAACGCGCCTGCGTGGTGCTGCGGCACGCCCTCGACCTCTCGGAGCGCGACACGGCGCTCGCCCTGGGTATATCGGTGGGCACCGTCAAGAGCCAGACCTCGCGGGGCATGGCGGAGCTGGAACGGCTGCTGGGTCCGGGCGAGACGGACACCGCGGGCCGGGTGTACGCGACGGTGGCCCCGGGCCGTACCGTTGCTTCCGGCCGGGCGGTCGCCTCCGGCCGTACGGTGCCGTCGGGATCCGCGGTGCCGTCCGGACGTACGGTGGCCTCCGACCGTACGGAGGGGACGGGTTGATGGACGACCTGCGCAGAGGGCTGCGCGAGACGGCGCACACGCACACCCCGGACCGGGAGCGGATGCTCGCCCGGATCGAGCGGGGGATGTCGGACCCGGAGACCGCGTCCGCCCGGCCGCCCGCGCACCGTCCGGCGCCGTGGCTGCGGGTGGCCGCCGTGACGGCGGTCGCGGTCGGCACGCTGGGAGCCGGGACGTTCGCCGTCGTCTCCGCCACGAAGGACGACCGGCCGCTCACCGTCGCGACCACCCCGGAACCGGCGCGCCCGTCGTCCGCCCCGAGCCCGAGCGCCGCCTCGCCGTCCCCGACGGCGAGCCGCCCCCCGGCGAGCCCCTCCGCCCCCGTACGCAGCGCCTCCGGCCGGCCTGACGCCCCTTCCGGGACACCCCACTCCGCGGCCCCGCCCCCGGCGGCCACGACCCGCCCCGACTCCCCGGCGGCGCGGGACGGCTATCTCCGCTCCGACGGCTCGGTCGATCCGAACAGCAACACCTACTGGGCGCAGAGCAACATCACCATCGGGACGGAACGGCCGCTGACCTCGCTCACCGTGGAACTGCGCGTCGCGCAGACCGGCGGTGTGCGGGACACCGGCTCCTGGCGGTCGCTGCCCGAGGAGGACTTCACGGTCTCCGTGACCACCGGCCCCGCCGGCGCGCTCGTCTACCGCTGGACACTCAAGGACGGCGTCACCGTACCGGCCGGCGAACACGTCTTCGCCGGACAGTACGACCACGCCGAGGGCGGCCGGGACGCCGCCGACGACGCCTACTCCGCGAAGGCGGCCGGCTCCGGCCTGACCGCCGAGGTCGGCGGCGGCTTCGCCCCGGCACCCTGAGGGCGCGGCAGACGGCGCGGGCGCCGGCCGCCTCGCGCACTCCGGAGGACCGCTCGGCACACGTGCCCCCGACGGGTGGCGCGGACGCGATCCGGGCTGATAACTTCGCGGCCATGTCCAGCCCCGAGGCCAGCAGACTCTAGCCACCGGACGACCGGTGGCCGATCCCCCGTCGCGTTGACGCCGCGCGCCTCCTCCGCCCTGTCTGACACATCCCGCCTGGCTCGCGACGCCTGGCACGCACGCTCGCCGCGTTGTCGGGCTCGTCCAAGTACGTCCAGTACGAGGACGACCCTCCGCCTTGCGATCGCACACGCCAGACGCCGCGAGCCCCGCCCTCCGGGCGGACGGCGCTATTTGTCAGACAGGGCCGAGGCCGTGGCGGATTTCCGCGCGGCCGCCACCGGATCGCCCCAGGGGTGGGTCACCCTCGCACCCGAACGCCGTTCACCGCGTTCGGCCCGGGTGCGATCCAGGTCCGTGAGATCACCGGACCTTCCGCCGTGTAGCCGCTCGGAGCCGAGTTCTCGGTACCTGTCGAGCGGGCGCGGCACACCTCCCCACCCCACCCGCTGTCGCTCAGTCGGTCCATTTCAGCCGTCGTTGGGGTTTCCTCATGCCATTCGCTGTATACGTGCTCGGTCTGGCGGTCTTCGCCCAGGGCACCTCGGAGTTCATGCTGTCCGGACTCCTGTCGGGCATCGCCGCCGATCTGCGGGTGTCCATTCCGGCCGCCGGACTGCTCACCTCGGCGTTCGCGATCGGGATGGTGCTCGGCGCGCCCCTGATGGCGTCGCTCAGCCGCCGCTGGCCGCGCCGTCGCGCGCTGCTGGTCTTCCTCGTCGTCTTCATCGCCGTCCATGTCGTCGGCGCCCTCACTCCCGGGTACGGGGTGCTGCTCGCCACCCGGATCGTGGCCGCGCTGGCGAACGCCGGGTTCTGGGCCGTCGCGCTCGCGGCCGCGGTCGCCATGGTCCCTCCGGCGCTCCGGGCCCGCGCCACCTCCGTCGTGGTCGGCGGGGTCACTGTCGCCTGCGTGGCGGGCGTGCCGGCCGGCGCGCTGCTGGGGGAGCGGTGGGGGTGGCGGGCGGCCTTCTGGGCCGTGGCGCTCATCTCCGTACCGGCCGTCCTCGCCATCGTCAGGGCGGTTCCCGCCGAACGGCCCGAGCCCGCAGGCGCCGGAGCGCGCGGGGAGCTGCGGGAGCTGGCCGGGCCCCGGCTGCTGCTCACGCTGCTGATGAGCGCGCTCGTCCAGGGCGCCACGTTCTGCGCGTTCTCCTACTTCGAGCCGCTGGTCACCCGGGTCACCGGGCTGGGCTCCGCGTGGGTGCCCGCCGTACTCGCGCTGTTCGGGGTGGGCTCCTTCGTCGGCGTCACGGTCGCGGGCCGGATCACCGAGGCGCGGGCCGACGTGTTCGTCGGCGTCGGCCTGGTGTCGCTCGCCGTCGGCTGGGTCGCGCTCGCGCTGGCCGCCGCCGCCCCGGTGGCGGCGATCGTGCTCGTGTTCGTCCAGGGGATGCTCGCCTTCGGCACCGGAACCGCCCTGATCTCTCGGGTGTTCCACCGGGCCCCCGGCGCCCCAACCCTGGCCGGGGCGTTCGCCACGGCCGCGTTCAACGTGGGCGGCGCGCTCGGGCCCTGGCTCGGCGGGCTCGCGATCGCCCGGGGCTTCGGCTTCCGGGCGCCGCTGTGGGTCAGCGCCCTGCTGATGGCTCTCGCGCTGCTCGCGGCCGGAGCGCTCACGATCGCCCACCGCGCCGCGGCACACCGTACGGCTGCCGACCCGGCGACGACAGGGAGGGAGGCCGGACGCGAGGGTGAGCAGGGAGGGATCTCCGTGAGGGGCTGACGGTCCCGCCGGTTCCGTCTCGGCGATGTCCTGCCAGGGACGCGGCAATCCGCCGGTCGCCGGACAGCCGCAACACCCGCACGCCGTACGGATCGAGGACCACCTCGTCGGCCGGCGCGCCGTCCGGCCCGGTCAGCCGCAGCCCGGCCGCGACGGCCGGTTTGACCCGTACCTCTTCCCGGCCCTGACTCACCAGCCAGACGTACCGGTGCCCGTCCTCGTGCTCCAGCAGATCGACCGCCACCCGGGGGTCCGCCACCGTCACCGGCCTGCGCACGCCCGCGTGCGCGGCCAGCGCGTCGTACAGCGGGACCGAATCGTCCGGATTGACGCGCGGGGTGACGGAGGCCATGTGCTCCAGCGGATAGACGCACAGCACCACACTGCCCGCGCCCACCGCGCGCAGCAGCAGCGCGGGCCGCCCCCGGCCGTCGGTGGCCAGCACCTCGGCGCCGTCCGCCTCCACCGGCAGGAAGACCCGGCTGCTGTCGGTGCCCGCCGTGCGGAAGCGCAGTGTGTCGCCCGCGCCGAGCGTGCCGAAGGAGCGGCCGAAGGTGAGCGTCACCTCGTCGTCCTCGATGGGGTTCACCAGTCCGTACTCCAACTGGTGCCGCACCCCGAAGAATTGGTCCAGGTGCGCGTACCACGGCCCGCGCTGTTCGTCGTGGGCGCCGGGGGAGTACGACACGTAGACCGTCGCGCCGCCCCTGGCCAGCTCCTCCAGCCGGTACCAGCCGGACGAGAGCAGCTGCTTGGTGGAGGGCAGCAGATAGAGCCGGTGGCCGTCCGCGATCCCGTCGCTCTCCCGCACCACACTCGCGGGCGCGTCCGCCAGCCGGGCCGTGATCCACGCCTGCCGGCCGGTGCGCTCCACATAGGAGCGGTCCTCGGCCCGGGTGAAGGGGTAGAGCGTGTCCAGGTACGAGGAGATGACCAGCGCGGTGTCGGTGTCCGGCCGGAAACAGCGGTCGAAGTCGATCCGCTCCAGCGTCTCGGCGAACGAACGCACCTCGCGCAGCTGGGGTTTGGGGGCTCCGGCGGCGTCGGTCAGCCCGAAGTGCATCTCGAAGGCGTGGTGCGAGTACGGCGGCTGCTCGCGCAGCGCGTCGTAGTCGGTGTTGTTCCAGGCGATCCAGCCGGTGGCCCCGGCCAGCAGGCTGTTGTGCAGCGCCTGGCGGTAGTAGCGGGCCGCGTGCGGACCCGAAGCGAAGTCCGAGGTCAGCCCGAACTCCTCCAGCACCACCGGCCTGTTGAAGCTTCCGGTCAGCTCGCACACCCACGCCGCCGCGTAGTGCTGGCGGACCGGATCGTCCTCCATGCGGTAGACGTGCGGACCCAGCCAGTCGGTGAGCGCCGCGCTGTCCCGCAGCCGAAAGCCGTTGTCATGACCGGAGTTCTCCAGCCCCCAGGCGCCGTCGCCCAGCGAGACCGGCTGCGGCGCGCCCGACGCCCGTACCGCGTCCACCACGATCTGTGCCCAGGAGGAGACCTCCTCGCGGGTCGCGCCCTCCCTGCCGTAGATCGGCATCTCGTTGGAGACCAGCCAGCCGGCGACCGCCGGATGGTCCTTGAACCGGCCGGCCATCTCCCGGGCGAACCACGCCTGCCGGGCCACCAGCCACACATCGGTGTACAGATCACGGCCGTTGCGCCACGCCGGGTCCCAGTTCTCGCCCGACATGTGGCCGACCAGGAAGGTGGGCACCGTGGTCATGCCGAGCGCGTGGTGCCGGTCCAGGAAGTCGGTGAAGCGGGCGCACAGCTCCTCGTCGATCCGGTCGGGCTCGGGCATGAAGTCCGGCCAGTAGTAGAACGACCGGGTCATGTTGAGCCCGTGGTCGCGCAGCACCCGCAGCTCCCCGTCGACCACCTCGCCGTCGTACGAACGCCACATGAGCGGGCCGCCGGTACGCGACCAGAAATTGGCGCCGATCCAGGTGACGGGGCGGTCGCCGACGGAAATCCGGGCAGCGGGACGCGGCATCTGTGAAATCTCCCTCGGTACGGTGACACGGGGCGGGACGACAAGACGAAAAGGACAGGAGCGCGCGGCCCGTTGCGGACGGGCGTGCCGTGCGCCGAACAGTCAAACGCTGTACCGGTTTAGCGTCAAGCCCGCGAACGCGGCGGTAAACCGGTTTAGGGATCTCGCGGACGAGTGGGCGGGGGGAGCCCGTCTCCCCGAAAACGGCGCGGTGACGAAGGCGGCCCGGCCACGAGTCGGCCCGGCCACACAGGGGGACGCGGCTACGCGGGCGGCGCCGCGACGCTCCCCCGGACCGTCAGGCGCGGCGCCGGGTCCTCCAGATCCCCCACGGCCCGCCCGCCCGCCGCCTCCCGTAGCCGTCGCGCCGCATGCGCCCCGTGGGCCGCGATGTCCCTGCTGAGCGCGGTCAGCGGCGGATCGACCAGCTCGCACAGGGCCGAGTCGTCCCAGGCCACGACGGAGACATCGGCGGGCACCCGCAGTCCCATGGAGTGGGCGGCGGTCAGGCCGGAGACGGCCATCACGTCGTTGTCGTACACGATCGCGGTGGGCCGCTCCGGCGAGCCCAGCAGCTCGCGGGTGACGGCCGCCCCCCGCTCTCCGCTGTAGTCCGCCTCCACGGTCCGTCCGGTCAGGCCCAGTTCGGCCACCGCCGCGTCGAACGCCGCGGTACGGATCGCCGTATGGCGCAGCCGGGCCGGGCCGCCGACCCTGGCCAGCCGCCGGTGTCCCAGACCGGCCAGGTGCCGGACCACCGTGGTGACGGCCGCCCCCTCGTCGCTCCAGACGGCGGGCAGCCGGCCCGTGCCCACCGGCGCCCCGATCACCACCGCCGGCATCCCCAGCTCCTCCAGCACCGGCACCCGGGCGTCCTCGGCCTGGAGGTCCACCAGGAAGACACCGTCCACCCGGCGCCTCGCCCACCAGGACCGGTACAGGGCGATCTCCGCCGCCTGGTCCTCGGCCATGGTGAAGACCAGCGGGGTGGCATCGGTGATCAGCTCCGACTGGATGCCGGAGATCAGCTGCATGAAGAAGGGCTCCAGCCCGAGCGTGTGCGCGGGACGGTCGATGACCAGCCCGAACGCCCCCGCCGTGCCGCCGGACAGCGCGCGGGCCGCGCTGTTGGGCTGCCAGCCCAGCTCCTCGGCTATCGCCAGGATCCGCCGCCGGGTCGGCTCCGAGACCCCCGGACGGTTGTTGAGCGCGAAGGAGACGGCGCCCTTGGTGACTCCGGCCCGGCGGGCGATGTCGTTCATGGTGGGTCGCTTCACGGTGGCGTGCCTCGCTTTTCTCTCCGGGTACGGATGTCCCGGTCGGCCGGGAAGTCCGGCGTATTCGACGCGTATTCGACACGCGTTCAACGGAAGCGGGCGTTCGGCGTCGGACACCGGATCGTAGCCCGAGTGCGTACATCGTTTAACGGGGAAATCGAGAAAGGCAATGCACCGGCATTGACACTCGCTTTCCCGCGCCCTTAATTTCACGGCGTCGGAAGGTGCGCGGACCACCACCGGCCGTTCCCCGTCGCCGTTCCACCGAGCAGAGGGCCCTCATGACGTTACACAGATTACGGACGACCGGTGCCGTGGCGCTGCTGGCCGCCGCCGCGTTGCTGGTCTCCGGCTGCACCGGCAGCGGAGCCAGCTCCGAGGGCGCGGACGCGAAGGCCGCCGCCGACCCGGCGAAGGTCTCCGGGACGATCACCGTCCTGACCCACCGCACCGACTGGGTGCAGGACGGCACGATGAAGAAGTACGCCGACGAGTTCCGGAAGACCTACCCCAAGGTGACCGTCAAGTTCGAGGGCATCACCGACTACGAGGGGGAGGTCAAGATCCGGATGAACACCAAGAACTACGGCGACGTCCTCATGATCCCCGGTGCCATCAAGAAGAACGACTACCCCAAGTTCTTCGCCTCCCTGGGCACCCAGGCCGAACGCGGGGAGAAGTTCCAGTTCACCGCCTTCACCACGGTGGGCGGCAAGGTCTACGGGCAGAGCCCGATCGGGGTGGCCCCCGGCTTCCTCTACAACAAGAAGGTGTGGAAGGACGCGGGGATCACCGACTGGCCCACCACCCCCGCCGAGTTCCTCACCGGCCTCAAGGCGATCAAGGCCAGGACCGACGCGGTCCCGTACTACACCAACTTCAAGGACATGTGGCCGCTCACCCAGTGGACCACCGCCATGGGATCGGTCGGCTGCGCGATCCAGGCCAACAACGACCTCGTGGACCACGATCCCTGGGCCAAGGGCTCCGAACTGCGCACCATCGATACCCTGCTGTACGACATGGTGCGCGAGAAGCTCGTCGAGAAGGACCCGTCGACCACCAACTGGGAAGGATCCAAGCCCCAGTTGGCCAAGGGGCGGATCGGCACCATGTGGCTCGGCTCCTGGGCGGTCTCGCAGTTCCGGGACGCCGCCGAGAAGGCCGGGACCGACCCCGACGACATCGGCTTCATGCCCTTCCCGGCCCAGGTGGACGGCCGGTTCTGCGCCGTCGCCTCGCCCGACTACGCGCAGGCCGTGAACGTCAACTCCGCCCACAAGGAGGCCGCCCGCGCCTGGATCGACTGGTTCACCGAGAAGTCCGGGTACGCGGCGGACAACCTGGCGCTCTCGCCGCTCAAGGGCGCCCCGCTGCCGGACGTCCTCAAGCCGTACACCGAGAAGAACGTGAAGTTCATCGAGCTGGACCAGGCCCGCGCCGCGCTCGTCGACGACATCGACAACGCCGCCGAGATCGGGCTGAAGAAACCCGACTACCGCCAGGATCTCGTCGATCTCGCGCGCGGCGCGAAGAAGGGCGACCTGGACGGATTCCTCGGGAACCTCTCCAAGCGCTGGACCGAGGCGGCGCGGACCACGGGCTCCTGATGCGCCGGACCACGGACCCGACCGTACGCGGCGGGGCGCTCCGGCGTCCCGCCCCCGGCGCCGCCCCGGTCCCGGACCAGGCATCGCGCCCCGGGCCGTCCCCCGCCCCGCGCCCCCGGCGCGACCGGCTGCGGCGGGAGGTCACCCCCTGGCTCTTCATGCTGATCCCGCTGGTGCTGCTGGTGGTCTTCACCTACGCGCCGGTCATCAACATGATCGCGTACAGCTTCACGGACTGGGACGGTGTCAGCCCGGACCTGAAGGCCACCGGCGTCCACAACTACGTCGACATCTTCACCCGTCCCGAGCTGTTCCAGGTGTTCTTCGTCAGCGGCTACTACCTCGCCGCGTCGGTGGTGCAGATCGCCGCCGCCCTCTACTTCGCGACCGTACTGAGCTTCCACACCCGCTTCCGCGACTTCTTCAAGGGTGTGCTGTTCTTCCCGTACCTGATCAACGGGGTCGCGATCGGTTTCGTCTTCCTCTACTTCTTCCAGGACGGCGGCACCCTCGACTCGGTCCTGCGGCTGTTCGGCGCCGAGACCGAACGGGCCTGGCTCGGGACGTCCACCTCCGCGAACATCTCGCTGGCCGGGGTGTCGGTCTGGCGCTACATGGGACTGAACTTCGTCCTGTTCCTCGGCGCGATCCAGTCCATCCCCGGAGAGCTGTACGAGGCGTCCGAACTGGACGGGGCCAACCGCTGGCAGCAGTTCCGGCACATCATCGCCCCCGGCATCCGGCCGATCCTCAGCCTCAGTGTGATCCTGTCGGTCTCCGGCTCCCTGTCGGTCTTCGAGATCCCGTACATCATGACGGGCGGCGCCACCGGCACCGAGACGTTCGTGATCCAGACCGTGAAGCTGGCCTTCCAGTTCAACAAGACGGGACTGGCCTCGGCCGCCGCCGTCGTGCTGCTGCTGATCATTCTCCTGGTGACCTGGGTGCAGCGGCGGCTCGTCCCGGACGACAAGGTGGATCTCGTATGAGGACACGCGCGCGTCTCGCCGCCACACTGAAGTACCTCTCCCTGGTGGTGGCCTCCGTCGTGGTGCTGCTGCCGCTCGGCGCCATCTTCCTGACCTCGCTGAAGACCGACAAGGAGATGGCAGACGGCAGCGGCGCGCTCACGCCGCCCCGCGACCCGCTGAACTTCGGCAACTACGTGACGGCCTTCTCGGACGGCAGGATGCTCAGCGCGTTCGGGAACACCGCGTTCATCCTGCTGTTCGCCATCACCGGCACGGTCGTCATCGGCTCGATGACGGCGTACGCGATCGACCGGTTCCACTTCCGGCTGCGCAAGCTGGTGATCGCGCTGTTCCTGGTGGCCACGCTGGTGCCCGGGGTGACCACCCAGGTCGCGACCTTCCAGATCGTCAACAGCTTCGGGCTCTTCGACTCCCTCTGGGCGCCGATCGTCCTCTACATGGGCACCGACATCGTCTCGATCTACATCTTCCTCCAGTTCATCCGGGGTATCCCGGTCTCCCTGGACGAGTCCGCGCGACTCGACGGCGCCAACGCCTTCACCGTCTACCGGAAGATCATCTTTCCGCTGCTCAAACCGGCGATCGCCACCGTCGTCATCATCAAGGGCATCACCGTCTACAACGACTTCTACATCCCGTTCCTCTACATGCCCTCCGAGGAACTGGGCACCATCTCGACGTCGCTGTTCCGCTTCAAGGGTCCCTTCGGGGCGCACTGGGAGAACATCTCGGCGGGCGCGGTCCTGGTCATCCTGCCCACCCTGATCGCCTTCCTCTTCCTCCAGCGCTACATCTACAACGGCTTCACCCGGGGAGCCACCCGCTGAGCCGTGCCCGACCCGCTGTGCCCGACGCGCCGGGGGCGGTGCCGAGTGTCCCAGTGCCGTTCGAGAGGGAGGCTGGTGAAAGGCTGGGCCCCGTAGGAACGTGGTTCGGGCGACGGAGGTCCAGGTATGAGGCTCACCATTCTCGGCGGCGGCGGGTTCCGGGTCCCGCTGGTGTACGGGGCACTGCTCGGCGACCACGCCGAGGGCCGGATCACCGACGTCACCCTGTACGACCTGGACCCCGCCCGGCTGACGGCCGTCGCCCGGGTCCTGGCCGACCAGGCCGGGGACGTCCCCGACGCGCCGTCCGTCACCGTCACCACCGACCTCGACGATGCCCTGCGCGGCGCCGACTTCGTCTTCTCCGCCATCCGCGTCGGCGGCCTGGAGGGCCGCGCGGCCGACGAGCGCGTCGCCCTGGACCTGGGCGTCCTGGGACAGGAGACGGTCGGCGCCGGAGGCATCGCGTACGGACTGCGCACGGTCCCCGTCGCCGTCGACATCGCGCGGCGGATCGCCCGGCTCGCCCCCGACGCCTGGGTCATCAACTTCACCAACCCGGCCGGTCTGGTCACCGAGGCCATGTCCCGCCACCTCGGCGACCGGGTCATCGGCATCTGCGACTCGCCGGTGGGACTCGGCCGGCGCGTGGCACGCGTCCTCGGCGCCGACCCCGACGAGGCGGGCATCGACTACGTGGGCCTCAACCACCTCGGCTGGCTGCGCGGGCTGCGCGTCGCCGGCCGCGACGAACTCCCGCGCCTGCTCGCCGACACCGAGGCCCTCGGCTCCTTCGAGGAGGGCCGCCTCTTCGGGCCCGAGTGGCTCCGGTCCCTCGGCATGATCCCCAACGAGTACCTGCACTACTACTACTTCAACCGCGAGACGGTCCGCGCCTATCAGGACGCCGAGCAGACCCGGGGCGCCTTCCTCCGCGACCAGCAGGCCCGCTTCTACGAGGAGATGGCCCGGCCCGGCGCCCCCGCCCTGCGCACCTGGGACCGTACCCGCGCCGAACGCGAAGCGACCTACATGACGGAGAACCGCGAATCCGCCGGTCTCGGGGAGCGCGACGAGAGCGACCTGGAGTCCGGCGGCTACGAACAGGTCGCCCTCGCCCTGATGCGCGCCATCGCCCTCGACGAGCGCACCACCCTCATCCTCAACGTCCGCAACCGCACCACCCTGCGGGCCCTGGACGAGGAGGCGGTCATCGAGGTGCCCTGCCTGGTGGACGCGAACGGGGCCCACCCCTTGGCCGCCGCCCCGCTGCCCCACCACGCGACAGGGCTGGTCTGCGCCGTCAAGGGCGTCGAGCGCGAGATCCTCGCCGCTGCCGAGAGCGGCTCGCGCGCCACCGCCGTCAAGGCGTTCGCCCTGCACCCCCTCGTGGACTCGGTGAACATCGCCCGCAGGCTGGTCGACGGCTACACGGCCGAGCACCCCGCCCTGGCCTATCTGAACCGCACGTAGGATCCCCTCGTGCACGACGCACACCGTCGCGGAGCGCGGCGCGTCGCGTCGCGGCCGTACACCCCTCGCACCCCGCCCTTTCAGAGGAGCCGAGCGTGGCCATGCAACCGTGGTTCTCCGAAGCCAAGTTCGGCATCTTCCTCCACTGGGGGATCTACGCGGTCGACGGCGTCCAGGAGTCCTGGTCGTTCTTCGAGGGCGACGTGCCGCACGACCGGTACATGGCCCAGCTCGGCGGTTTCACCGCCGCCCGCTACCAACCCCGTGAGTGGGCCGCGCTGTTCGCGCGCGCGGGCGCCCGCTACGCCGTGCTGACCTCCCGGCACCACGACGGCGTGGCGCTGTGGGACACGGCCCACGGCGACCTCGACGTCGTACGGCGCACCCCGGCGGGCCGCGACCTCGTCGGTCCCTACGCGGACGCGCTGCGCGAGCACGGCCTGAGGGTGGGCCTCTACTACTCCCACAGCGACTGGAACCACCCTGACTACGCCTCCCTGCGGCACGAGGGCCGACCCGGCTGGGCGCGGTTCAACCCGTACGCGGAGGCCCACGAGGGACAGGAGGACCCGGCGGCATGGGACCGCTATCTGGCCTACCGCGACGGCCAGGTGGGGGAGTTGGCCCGGCGCTTCCGGCCGGATCTGCTCTGGTTCGACGGGGAGTGGGAGCGCACGGAGGAGCAGTGG
Organism: Streptomyces sp. NBC_01429; assembly: GCF_036231945.1. Classification (NCBI taxonomy): domain Bacteria; kingdom Bacillati; phylum Actinomycetota; class Actinomycetes; order Kitasatosporales; family Streptomycetaceae; genus Streptomyces; species Streptomyces sp. NBC_01429. The sequence continues at coordinate 7,592,002 of NZ_CP109599.1, forward strand.
CGGATACGTGAGCTGGCCGGGCTGATCCGCGCGGAACTCCCGGAGTGTGTGCTCAACGCCCGGATGCTCGGGGAGGGCGACTACGCCACCCCGGAACAGGGCGTGCCGATCGACGCCCCCGACGGTCCCTGGGAGCTGTGTCTCACCGTCAACGACTCCTGGGGCCACCGCCACCACGACGACAACCACAAGTCCACCACCCAGCTGGTCCGCTACCTCGCCGAGACCATCGGCGCGGGCGGCAATCTGCTGCTGGCGGTGGGGCCGAGGGAGGACGGCACCCTCCCCGCCGAGCAGGTCGAACGCCTCGAAGGCATCGGGGCGTGGATCGCCGCCCACTCCGAGGCGGTGTACGGGACGGTGGCCGGGCTGCCCCCGGGGCACCACTACGGCCCGAGCACCCGCTCAGCCGACGCCCGCACCCTGTATCTGACACTCTTCGACATCCCGCGCGGACCGGTCGGCGTACGGGGGCTGCGCACCCCCGTACGCCGGGTGAGCGTGCTGGGCACCGGCACCGAACTCGGCCACCGGGTCACCGGCGGGCTCCACGAGGTGCCCGGTGTGCTGTGGATCGACCCGCCGCCGGCCGCCGACCTCGACGCGCACGCGACCGTGCTCGCCGTGGAGCTGGACGGCGAACTCGACCTGTACCGAGGCGCCGGGCGGTCCTGAACCGCCCCGGCCCGATGGGGCCGGGGCGGCTGCCCCCGTACGTACGGCTCAGATCCTGCCGGTCCCCGCCCCCGCCGTCACCGAGGCGACGACGCTCGACGCGGGCTCGGCCGTGTAGCTGTACGGCGGTGTGGTGAACGTGCCCGTCCGGGAGATCTCGGTGGCCGCGCCGCCGAGGTCGTTGCCGCGCAGCACGGCGTAACCGTCCACACTGCTGCTGCGGCTGGTCGTCACCGCGAGCTTGGTGTCGCGGAAGACGTTGTTCTCGACCAGCATCTGGGCGCCCATCCGGGAGTGGCAGGCCGTGTCCGCGCCCTGGACGTAGTTGTCGTAGAAGTGACCGGTGCCGAAGCGCAGGCTGGGCAGCCGGGAGAAGACGTTGCTGAACGAGTTGTGGTGGTACGTCACCCGCAGATGCCCGGTGTCCTCGGCGGCGTTGCTGTCACTGTGACCGACGAGCGATCCCTTGTAGTGGTCCTTGAAGGTGTTCCAGGACACGGTGACGTTGTCCGACGCGTGCGTGATGTCGAGCAGCCCGTCGTAGTAGTCCTTGTCGTGGTCACGGTCCGCCGAGAAGGCGTTGTGGTCGATCCACACCCGGGTGGACTTCTGGACGGTGATGCCGTCCGCGGGCGCGACCGGCTTGCTGAGGTTGAGATTACGGACGATGACGTTGGTCGAGTCCTTGATGCGCAGTCCGCCGCCGGTGAAGCCGGAGCCCGAACCCACGCCCAGAACAGTGGTGTTCGAGCCCACGTCGACCTGGCCGGTGAGGCTGATCAGCCCGGAGACCCGGACGACCTTCGCGGTGCTGCCCGCGACCGCCGAGGTGAAGGCGGACAGCGTGCTGACGGTGACGGCGCTCGCGCCGCCGCCGCCGGTGGTGCCGGCGGCGTAGCCGATGGGGGTGGTCTCGGCGGCCACGGCGGACTGGTGCGGCAGGGCGCCGAGGGCGACGACGACGGCGGCCGAGGCGAACAGGGCGGTGGCGCGGCGGCGGGTGATGGTGGGCATGCGGCGGGTGTCCCTTCGAGGCGGTGGGGCGCGTTTTCCCGGGGGCGTACGACTCCTTGTCGCCGTCGGAGCCGTAAAGGTTGCAGGGTCAGGCCACCGGGTCCGTACCGCCCCGTACTCCGGACTGCCCCGGCGAACGGAAATCCGAGTCCCGCGCCGCCGCGCGCCCAGAGCGCCGACCGCGGACCGGCATGCGTCCGCCGTGCGCTCGCTGTGCACCCGCTCCGCGCGAGCGGTACCCGTCGCGGACGGCCGGTCCGGCGCACGGCGCGCTGGCAGGATGACGGCCATGGCGAACACCAGGCGCGCGCACCCCCGCTCCCGGACGGCACCGGGGAACACCGTCCACCGGATCAAGGCCACCCTGCGTGACTCGCGGCCCCCGGTCTGGCGTCGGCTGGAGGTGCCCTCGGCCGTCACGCTCCAGCAGCTGCACCACATCGTCCAGGCCGCCTTCGGCTGGGAGGACGCGCACATGTGGGTCTTCAGAACCCCGAAGGACCGCTGCCGCTACCGCCCCTCGCGACGTGAACCGGCGATCCTCAGCCCCACCGCGAAACGCCTGGACCAGATCGCGCCGCTCCCCGACGACCGGCTGCACTACCTCTACGACTTCGGCGACGGCTGGGAGCACAGCCTGCTCGTCGAGGCCGTCAGCCGCCCCGAGCCGGGCACCGCCTACCCCCGCTGCGTCACCGGCCGCCGCGCCTGCCCGCCCGAGGACTCCGGCGGGACCTGGGGATACGCGTATCTGCTCGACGTACTCGCCGACCCCAGCCACGAGGAGCACGAGGACCGGCTGCGCTGGCTCGGCCTCGAATCCGCCGACCAGTTCGACCCGGCCGCCTTCGACCTGGAGCGGATCAACGCCGCGCTCGCGCAGTGCGCCGCCGCCGCGGCCGGGAACTGAAGCCGCGCCCTGTCAGCCCTGCGGATCGGTCGGAGGAGCGCGATGCCGGCGCACCAGAGGCACACCAGCGGCACGCTAAACGGATGGTGCCGTCCACTTAAGGTAAAGTGCGAGCCATGCACACCGAGCCGCCCCGGACCGCGCGACCGGAAGACCCGGCTCCGGACGCCGACGCGTCGCCCGCGCTGCGTGCCGACGCGCTGCACAACCGCACCCGTATCGTCGAGGCCGCCCGCGAGTCCTTCGCCGCCCGGGGGCTCGACGTCCCGATGGCCGCCATCGCCCGGCGCGCCGGCGTCGGGGTCGCCACGCTCTACCGCCGCTTCCCCACGAAGGATGCGCTGATCACCGAAACGTTCACCGAGCAGCTCGACGCGTGCGTCTCGGTGGTCGACGAAGCGCTCGACGACCCCGACCCCTGGCGCGGTTTCCGCACGGTCATCGAGACGGTGTGCGCCATGCACGCCACCGACAGGGGCTTCACCGCGGCGTTCCTCTCCGTCCTCCCCGACTCGATGGCCTTCGACCGGGAGCGCGAACGCGCCGAGCGGGGTTTCGCCCTGCTGACCCAGCGCGCCAAGGACGCGGGCGCGCTGCGGGCCGACTTCGCCCACGAGGACCTCGCCCTGATCCTCATGGCGAACTGTGGCATCACCGGCGACTCCACCGAAGCGGCACTGGCCGCGTCCCGCCGCCTGGTGGCGTACCTGCTGCACTCCTTCCGGGCCACCCCCGATGCCTCAGCGGCCCCGTTGCCGCCACCGGCCCCGCTCCGGCTCACCTACCTGCTCGGCCAGCCACCCGCATAGGCGCGGTTCGCCGGAGGAGAGCTACGGATACGGGTCGGCCGCCCTGCGCGCATCCCGCGCGAGCGACGCCGGTGCCAGGGCCGCCTGTGCCACTTCCGCCACGATGCGGGCCGTCGCCCGCCCGAAGCCCCGTACCGAGGCGTCGGCCGCCGGCAGACAACGGCCAGCGGCCGGGTCGTAGACGCAGCCGAGCACCCCGGCGTGATCGGTGTCCGGCTCGGCGAGTTCACAGTCCCAGCCGCGTGTGCGCAGCGCCGCGTGCATGTCCCGCGAGGACGCGCAGGGCACGGCCGTATCCCCGGTGCCGTGCACCAGCCGCACCGGCACCGGCGCCACCCCGCGGTCGAGCATCCGGAAGGGCACCGTGCCCGTGGTGCGCGCCGGGCGCAGATAGCCGCCCGCGATTCCGACCACGGCGGCGGGCCGCGGGCCGGGGAACAGCTCCGGGTGCAGGGCCACTCCCAAGGCGGCGCCCGCACCCGCCGACCAGCCCGCGAGGACCAGCCCCTCGGGGCCGTCGGCGAAGGCGCGCGGGTTGTCGAGGACGAACCGCAGCGCGCCGGTGAGATGGGCGCGCCCGTCGTCGGGCCGGTCCGAACGCCAGTCGGGCACCAGGACGGTGGGGCCCAGGGCGGCGATCTCCCGTGCCAGCGGCGCCAGTTCCGCGCGCTCGTCGGGACCCGTACCGTGCCACAGCAACACGCACGGGCCGCTCCGGGTGGAGGCGTGGATGTCGAGGAGCTTGGTCTCGTCACCGGCGGGATAGCTCACGGTGCGGGTCGTCACACCGGCGAGGGCCTGTCCCCGGCCAGGGCCTTCGCCGTACCGCCGCTCTGCGCGTCTCTCCATGGGAGGCAGCCTACGACGGGCCGCCTCGTGGCAAGAAGCACGGCACCGTCCAGCCCGGCCTGCTCGAAAGCTTCCTCACCCAGCGCATCCGCGCGGCCCAGGAGGCCGGTGAGATCGACTCCGGCAAGAACCCCGAGATGGCCGCGGCCGGACTGCTCGCCACGGCCAACGGCCCGGGCTCAAGCGTGCTGGGCGGCCGGCGCACCGGCGACTGTGCGCTGTCGGTCCTCACCCACCACCTGGACGAGCTGTTCCGGTCGCCGTGAGAAGCCGGGCGGCGGCGGTCGGCACGTCGCGCCGGGTCACCGGATCAGGGGGCCGTCAGGGAGCTGCCGGGTATGTCGTCCGTACGGGTGATCACGGGCGCCCGCTGTTTCTTTCCCTTCACGTACGGGGCTAGGTTGCCGGGCGAACCTCTGCGGCTCTCCATAAGGACACCGATGACCTTCCCCGCCCTGGACCACTCGACGACGCGTTACTCCCTCCCGCACGCCTACTGGATGGCACAGGCGGCCGGGCTTGCCGCGCTGGACCGGGCCGGCATCGAGGCCAAGGCCGGCGCGTGGGGCTTCGGCGAGGTACGGCACTTCGAGTCGACGCATCAGATGCCGTTCCCGATCGAGGACACCCAGGCGTACGTCATGGCCAGTGATCGCATGATCGTCACCGGCTTCCGGGGCACCGAGGTGCTGAAGATCTACGACTGGCTCACCGACGTCAACACCCCGCCCGTTCCCGGACCGGCGAACAAGGGCTTCGTCCACTACGGCTTCCACCGCGCCCTCCAGTCCGTCTATCCCCAGATCCGCGACACCATCCAGGAACTGCGCACGGACGGCCAGAGTGTCTGGTTCACCGGCCACAGCCTCGGCGGAGCCCTCGCGATGCTGGCCGGCACCCGCCTGTACTTCGAGGAGCCGAAGCTGCTGCCCGACGGCGTCTACACCTTCGGCCAGCCCCGCACCTGCGAGCGGCTCCTCGCGAGCGCGCACAACACGGCCTTCAGGAAACGCTGCTACCGCTTCGTCAACAACAACGACATCGTGCCCCAGCTCCCGCCCGAGCCGGTCTTCACACATGTCGACGCGATGCGCTACTTCGACGCCGACGGCAAGCTCCACGACACGATGCCGCTGATGGCAGGGTTGAAAGACCGGGCCAAGGGGCTGCGCGCCGACCTGTTCGCGCCGGAGACCGACGCGGTCAAGGACCACCACCTGGCCAACTACCTGGCCGCCTTCGAGAAGAACCTCGCCAACGCCGGCTGAGCACCTACCACCGCACTCCCGGGAACAGGCACCGCTCCCTGGCGCGGCACCCGGGGGTGCCGCGCCAGGGAGCATCACGCTCCTCTACCGGCGCGCAGGACGCTCATCGCGCAGGACGCTCATCGGGCAGAGCGAACGCGGACGATCCGACCGGCTCGGGGCGGTGCACACCCCGTGGCCGGTACCCCAGCCCGTCGGCGACTCCCGCCAGATCGGCCAGCAGCCAGATGATGGCCAGCCACATCTCGGTGCCCTGAAGCCCCGGGGCCCGGCCGGGACCCGAGCCGCCCTCTCCCGCCGGACCGAAGCCGAAACCGGCCCCGTCGTGCCAGCGCCCCAGCGCCTGGGCCAACCGCTCCACCGCCCACGCCCGCACCTCGTCCGCCCGATGACCGGTCTGACGCCCCGCGAGCCACAACGGATGCGCCACGTCCAGCACGTTGCACGCGTTCTGGCGGCCCGCCGCGAACCACCGCGGATCACCGGCATGGGCCAGTACGGTGTCCACCACCCGCTCCGGGTACGGCACCGGCACGCCGAACTGTGCGAACGAGCCGCGGGTCAGCCGGTAGTAGCCGTTCACCAGCTGGAGCCGGCCCGCCGCGGGCGAGGCCGCCGCGCCCCACATCCCGGTCCACGGATCCACCCGCGTGCCCAGCCAGCCGAACAGCGCCTCCAGCGCACCGGGCCCACCGGCCTCCGCCTCCAGCCGGTGATTGCGATACGCGCCGGTCGCCCAGCAGTCCACCCACGCACCCGCCGACCACGTCTGTGTCCGCCACGGCAAAGTCCCCAGCCGCGCCACGAGTTGACCGGCCGTCATCCGCCCCACGGCATGCACCGGGTGGGCGAACCCGGAGCCCAGGAGCTCCAGCGCGTAACCCACCGACAGCACGTGGTACTCGGCTCCGCCGTCCTCGATCCATCCGTCGTGGGCCGGCGGCGGCAGCTCCCCCGGGCCGCCGCCGGGGGCGAGTTCGGGCACCAGCCCGCTCACCGGATCCTGGAGCACACGCAGCCGTTCGGCGTGTTCGGCGGCGGTCAACTGCTCGGGCGGCACGCCGAGCAGCAGATCGGAGATCTCGACGGCGTCGCAGTGTGCGCGCACCGACGCCGCGGCGCCCGGCCGGTCGCTGTAGCGACCGGTGTCGTCGCTCCAGCAACGCGCCAGGAGATCGGCGGCCTGCGACCGGGCCCGCTCGGCGAACCCGGCCACGGCCTCGCTCAGGTCACCGTCCGGCGTACCGGCCCGTGACCCGCCACGCCCGCGGCGATCACGCAGCGGACGGGCCGGGTTGCCCGCGGCGATCGTCCACGGCGCCAGGTCCTTGGTGACGACCGCCCCCGCTCCCACCACACAGTGGTCGCCGATCGTCACCCCGTCCAGAACGACCACGTTCGAGCCGATCCACACGTCATTCCCGAGGACGATGCCCTCGCTCGTGAGCGGCTGCCGGTGCACGGGCCGGTCCGGTGCGAAACCGTGATTGAAGCCGAGCAGCGAAGTGTGTGCGCCGATCCGCACTCCGTCCCCGAGCGTCACCCGCCCCCGGACCGTCGCGTACGGATTGACCGTACAGTCGCTCCCGATCCTGACCTCGCCGGTGACATAGGCGTGCCCCGCGATGTAGGAGCCGGCGCCCAGACACAGGACATCGGTGAACACACCGGCGGCCGGCGAGACGAAGCACCGGGGCCCCACGCTCGCTCCGGCATCGGTCAGCCGCTTCTGGTGCGCGGTCTGCGCCGCGTGCTGCGCGGCAGAGGCCCGCTGTGCGAAATCCCAGGGGCAGTAGTCGAAATAGGAGTCATCGACGGAGCTTTCCGAAGCCATACCCACGACCTTAGAGAGCGCTTTCTGTCCGGGCAATCCCTGGTCTGCCCTCTCTCCCGCCGGCCCGGCCGCCGAGGCCGCGCCTCCTGGCGTCGCCGGAGGGCCGCGGGTCCACGGCGTTCGGTGACGGGTCAGCAGCTGCAGTGCCAGGGGTAGTCGGCGGGTACGGGCGGTACCGCCGCAGTGGTTTCGGCTTCCTCCTGGCTGACGGTGTGGACGGGGTGGACGGATTCGCCCCTCTTGAAGGTCTCGGCGACGTGGATGTCCTTGATCCGGTCGGGGGCGACGGTGAGCGGGCTTTCGGCACGATCTGCCCGCCGTGGAAGATCAGATCGGCTTCGGAACCGGCCGCCGCGGGCGGCACCCCGTCGGTGTCCGGTGCCTCGTCCGGTGCTTCTGGTGCGTCCGGCTGACCGTTCATGAGGATCACTCCTTGGTGTGCCGACGGTGATGCGGTGGTGCGGTGGTGCGGTCCGAAAAGCGGCTATCCGTAAGTGGGTTGATCGGTATGGGGCAGCTCGGGGCATAGGAACACGCTGGTCTACGCGGCTGATCTTCAACGGCAAACCCCCCGTAAGGGTGGGGCGGAAGCACGCGCAGGCCCACGGCCGCCTCTCGCGCCGGAGCGCGTCAGCGCGGCGCGGCGGCTGTCTCCAGGTCACTGCCCTCGGCTGTCGGCGCCGGACACAACAGATGGGCCGGGCGGAGAGACTCCCGCCCGGCCCTTGTCTTCTGGTCAGCCGGTCAGCCGTTCAGCGCGGTGGTGACGAAGTCCAGGGCCAGGTCGTGAGTGTCCTGGAAGGGGAGCGTGGCGTCGGTGAACCAGTCGTCCGTGGCTTCCGGGTGCGGTCCGACGACGGCGACGCGGCCCGCGCCGTAGGAGGTGACGAGTGCGGCGGTGAGGCCGTTGGTGTAGGTGGCCAGCACCGTGGTGTCCGGGTGGGGCGCGGGTGCGAAGTAGGCGCCGTCCTGGAAGAAGAGGGTGCGGCGCCGGCCCCGCCAGTCGAGTTCGATCAGGGCGTCCTCCTCGGTGATGACCGTGGCGCCCTTCGTGATGATGTACTGGTCGACCGTGCCGGACAGCAGGCCGAACCCGTCCTCCTCCCCAGCGAGATAGCCGCCGAGGCAGAAGCCCAGGTAGTGGCCGCCCTGCCGGACGAAGTCACGGATCGCCTCTTTGTGCTGCTTGAGCTGCTGGTACGCGGGCGCGAGGGAACCGCCGCCGGGCTGCGCGTACAGCTGGGCCGACGCCAATGTGCCGGACGACAGCGGGAGGTCTCCCCGGGGACCGACGGTACGGACCTCCAGGCCCCAGGGCCCTTGGGCAAGGAGGTCGACGACCGTGTCGGCACAGTCCCGGTCCTCCTGGGAACGGCCCCGGTACACCAGCGCCACCGGACCTGCTCCGGACGCCGCGGTCGGGCGCGGCATGCCGAGGGCACGGCGCAGGGAATCGAGGATGCCGGAGGATCTCATGGTCCCTCACCAGGCTTTCCGTGCATGATCTTCCTCTCCCGTCAGGCAGGTCCCGTCGGAAAGGTCCCGTCGGACAGTGGGGCCTTCCCTTCATGGCACCGTTTACGGCACCCCGCTCATGGCACTCGCTCCCGGCATCCGCGCCGCGCCCGGCGCGACGGTCCGCCGAGAGGTAACGTTCATCCGCCACCCGTATGCCGTCACGTCGGCCGCGCGGCGGCCCGGTCCGTGTGGTGACAAATCGTTCGTCCCGTCGCGAAAGCCTGTGGCAGGCTGCTGCCGCATGGGCGACGAGTCGTGGGTGGGAACGGATTTCCGGACGACGAGCGGCCGGGTGCGCGGCAGCCGATCGCTCGACGGTGTCATCGCCGTCCTCGGTATCCCTTACGCCGCCGCGCCCTTCGGCCCGCACCGGTTCCGGCGGCCACAGCCCGTCGTCGGGTGGCGTGGGAGTCGTGACCGCACGGAGTTCGGACCCATCGCGCCGCAGTCGGCTGAGCTGCCCGGCTCACCGGTGTGGCGCCCCGGGGACGAGGACGTTCTCAGCGTCAACGTGTGGGTGGAGCCGCGGCCGGACCGTGGCCCGCTGCCGGTGCTGGTCTGGATCCATGGTGGCGCCTACACCTTCGGCTCCTCCGCCCAGCCCGACTTCGACGGCGCCGCGCTGGCCCGCGCCGGGTTGGTCGTGGTCAGCTGCAACTACCGGGTCGGTTTCGAGGGCTTCGGCCATGTGCCTGGCTTTCCCGACAACCGCGGGCTGCTCGATCAGGTGGCCGCCCTGCGCTGGGTACGGGAGAACATCGCCGCGTTCGGCGGCGACCCAGGCAACGTCACGGTCGCGGGGCACTCCGCCGGAGCGGGGTCGATCGCCTGCCTGATGGCCATGGAGGAGGCGTGCGGGCTGTTCCGAAGGGCCATCACCCACAGTGTGCCCAACGCCTTCTTCACCGCCGAAGTCGCCGCCGCGGTCACCTCGAGGATCGCGTCCGAGGCCGGGGTCGCTCCGACAGGCGACGGACTGCTCTCCGCCTCGCCGGGGCAACTGGTGGCCGCCTCGGACAAGGTCGCGGGCCAGTGCGAGGACGACCCCGTAACGGCGATCCAGGCATTCGACCCGGTGGTCTTCCAGCCCGTCGTCGACGGGGACGTGCTGCCCAGGGATCCGCTCTCCGCTTCGGCCTCCGGCATCTCCCGCGACGTAGACCTCCTGGTGTGCCACACCTCGGAGGAGTACTGGTTCCTGCACGAGATCGGCGGAGTACGCGAGGTCACCTCGGAGACGGAACTCACGCGGTTCGCCCAGGCCCTCCGTCTGCCCGCCCGCGTGGTCGCCGGCTACCGGGCGCTGCTGCCCGAGGCGCCGGTGCTCGACCGATACCTCGCGCTGTCCGGCGACGCCCGGTTCGGCGAGTACAGCAGCCGGCTCGCCGAACACCACGCGCGGGCGGGCGGCCGGGCGTACCTGTCCCGCTTCGCCCGCAGACGCGTACGTCCGAACGGCGAGGCCCGTCCCTGGCACACCGCCGACATCCCGTTCGCCTTCGGCAACCTCGACGCGGACGGCGCCGCCTTCCTCATCGGCGGCACCCCCGACGAACAGGACCGGGCCCTGTCCCGCCGTATGGTCCGCGCCTGGGCCGACTTCGCCTCCTGCGGCGACCCGGGCTGGCCTCCGGTCACCGCCGACGCCACCGCGGTGAAGGTGTGGGCCGTTCCGGCAGACCACGTGGCCGACGACGCCACCTCCGCCGTACGGGCGCTGTGGCGGGACGTGCCGTTCGATCTTCTACGACGGTGAATCCCCTTACCAGCGAATTGCTGGCCCTCCGAGCAGACCACACGGACGGCAACCACAGGTTGACCAGGGACGACTACCGCAGCGGCGGAGCAGCCGCCGAGGCGATCTCGGCCTTCGCCGCCGGTGCCGGGGCCTGGCGGAACGCACTCCTCAGTGCCGACGACACCGCGCTGGACACAGTGGGACACAGCACGTATCCGCACGGCAGTGACCCCGACGATCTGTTCATCGACACCGTCTGGTGGGTCAACCAGGAACTGCTCCACCACGGAGCCGAGATCGCCCTGATACGCGACCTGTACCGGGCGCCACAGCGCTGATGCGGAGATGACGAACGGGCGCGCGGGCCCGGCAGGTTGAGTCGGCCCCGGGCCGGTGCCCGACGCACGCCCTTGCCCGGGAGCCACGTGGGGAAGGAGGATCGGGACATGTCCACGGAGCGAGAGAGAAGAGCCCCCGCCGGGGTCGTTGTGGTGACGGGAAGTTCGGGCCGGGTCGGATCGGCCCTGGCCGCGGCGCTCGACGCGGCCGGCTGGGCGGTGCGCGGTGTGGACCGGACGCCCGGCCGCAAGACGGGCGTCGTAGGAGACCTGCGGGACCGGCCCGTGCGGCTCGCCGCGTTACGGTCGGCCGACGTCCTGGTCCACGCCGCCGCGTTGCACGCCCCGCACGTCGGGCGCGTGGCCGATGCGGAGTTCCGTGCCGTCAACGTCGATGTGACCGCGGAACTGCTCGACGACGCCACCCGCCTCGGCGCCCGGCGCGTCCTCTACATCAGCAGTACGAGCGTCTACGGGCACGCCCTCGTGCCCACCGACCGCGCGGTCTGGGTGAACGAGCAACTCACGCCGCTTCCCCGGGACATCTACGACGAGACCAAACTGGCCGCCGAGGCTCTCGTCGCCGCCTGCGCCGTCTCCTCGGTCACCCTGCGCATCGCGCGCTGCTTTCCGGAGCCACTGCCCGTGCTGGCCGGCCACCTGCTGCACCGGGCGGTCGACGTGGCCGACGTGGCGGCGGCCGGGGTCCTGGCCGCCGCGCACGCCACCGTGACCGGCACGTTCAACATCTCCGGCCCGCACCCGTTCCGCCGTGAGGACTGCCTCGCCCTGCACCGCGACGCGGGCGCGGTGCTCGCCGACCGGGTTCCGGATGTCGTCGCCGCGTTCCGCGACCGGGGGTGGCCGGTGCCCGGCCGACTGGACCGGGTGTACGACTCGACCGCCGCCGCGCATGCCTTCGGCTACCGCCCTGTTCGCGGAATCCGGCGACTGCTGCGCGATACCGCTGACGGTCGGAGCGCATGAGCGATCACACGCGGCGACCGTCGCGGCGGCGGCCGGTCCTCCCCACGGAGCCGTACCGGTCCCGGCGGCGGTCAGGTGCCGCCGGGACCGGTACGTACGGGAGCCTGACCGTGGCTCCCGGTCAAGGGGCCGGGGTCAGCCGGCGGTGCGGGGGAGTGTGCGGGTGCGGCCCATCGCGCCCAGCCAGGTGGCGGACGGCTTGGGCAGCCGCTCGAAGGTCTCCGGGTCCCATCCGATGAGCCCGAACGTCGGCTTGTAGGAGCCCCATTCGTAGTTGTCCAGCGCGCTCCAGGCGAGGTAGCCGTCGATGCGCAGACCGTCCTGGAGGGCGGCGGCGACCTCGTTCAGCGCGCCGGTGTAGTAGTCGATCCGGCGGCTGTCGTCGTCGGTCGCGATGCCGTTCTCGGTGACGATCAGCGGCACGTCCGGGCCGACGACCTCGGCGGTGTGGCGCAGCGCGTGGCCGACCGCCGACGGGTAGTACTCCCACTGCGTGAGGGTGCGCTCGACGTCGTCGGCGGTGGGGATGGGGCCGTCGGCGCCGATCCTGGTCCGGGTGTAGGACTGCACACCGATCCAGTCGTCGCCTCGGGCGGCCTCGATGAAGATGTCCTCGCGGGGGTGACGGTAGGCCGCGGTGACCTCCTCGGCGCCGGCCAGCGCCTGGTAGACCTGGTTGGCGATGGTCCAGCCGACCTGGATGGCGGGGTTGATCGCCCTGACCTCCTTGACGGCCGCGTGGTGTGCGGCGATCACGGCGTGGGTGGTCTCCTCGTCCGGGGTCGGCAGCCCGGCCGGTGGGAAGCCGATGTCGCCGCGCTTGGCCTGGCCCGCCATGACGGCGATCATGTTGGGCTCGTTGATGGTGCAGACGTGGCCGACGCTTTCGGAGATGACCGGCGCGCAGGCCGCGACGTACCGGGCGAAGAGTTCGGTGGCGCCCTCGGAGGTGAAGCCGCCGCGCTCCTCGAACCACTGCGGCACGGTGAAGTGGTGCAGTGTGACCATCGGGCGCAGGCCGCGCTCGACGGCGCCCTCGACCATGCGGCGGTAGTGGGCGAGTTCGGCGCGGGAGAACCGGCCCTCGGCGGGCTCGATGCGCGCCCACTCGATGGAGAAGCGGTAGTCGGTGAAGCCGAGACCGGCCAGCACGTCCATGTCCTCGCGCCAGCGGTGGTAGCTGTCGCAGGCGTCCAGGCTGGGCTCCTGGATGTGGGTGCCCGCGGTGTGTTCCTTCACCCACCAGTCGCTGTTGGTGTTGTTGCCCTCGATCTGGTGGGCGGCCGTGGAGGCGCCCCACAGGAAGCCTTCGGGAAACGGTACCTGGGTGTGTGTCATCGCGAAATGTCTTTCCGGTGCGTGGTGGGGGTTGGCAGAGGTGCGGTGTGCGGAGGGAGGCGGAGGAGGCGAGAGGGCACGGCCGGCGGTCCGGTGGCGCTCGGCCTCAGGACGTGTCGGCGGTCCGGTGCCGCTCGCCTCAGGGAGTGTCCGCCGGCGGTGCGGCCGTGCGGGCTACTTCATGCCCGCCGTGGCGATGCCCTGCGTGAAGTGCCGCTGGAGGGCGATGAACACCACCAGGACCGGTAGCACGATCAGGAAGGAGCCGGCCATCAGCATGCCGTTCGATCCCCCTGCCTTGTTGGGGTCGGTGGCGAAGGTAGCCAGGGCGACCGGCAGGGTGTATTTGTCGGGGTCGTTGGTCGCGATGAGCGGCCAGACGAAGTTGTTCCAGGAACCCAGGAACGTGAAGATGGAGAGCGTCGCCAGGGCGGGCTTCACCAGGGGCATCACGATCCGCCAGAAGATGTACCACTCGCCGGCGCCGTCCATCCGGGCCGCTTCCAGCAGCTCGTCCGGGATCGACTGCATGAACTGACGCATCAGGAAGACCCCGAAGGCTCCGGCGGCGAACGGCAGTACCAGACCGGCGTACGAGTCGATCAGACGCATCTTGCTCATCAGCACGAAGAGCGGGAGCAGCATCAGGTTGCCGGGCACCATCAGGGCGCCGAGCACCAGCCCGAAGATCTTGTTGCGGCCGACGAAGTTCAGCTTGGCCAGGGCGTACCCGAGCATCGAGCAGAACACCAGGTTCGACACGGTCACGAGGACCGCCACGATCACCGAGTTCATGAAGTAGAGCGGCAGATCGAGCTTGTCGAGCAGGTCCCTGAAGTTGTCCAGGGTCCACTCGGTGGGGATCCACACGGGCGGGTCGGCGGTCAGGTCGCCGGGCGTCTTGAAGGCGGACAGGGCCATCCACAGGAACGGCGCCGACATGATCAGCAGGCCGACCGCGAGCAGCGCGTAGACGAGGATCCGCGGCTTCCCGGACCGGGGGCGCCGACCGGAGGGCCGCTCCGGCCCGGTAGGCCCGCGCTGCTGGGACGGCGCCGTCACCGCGGCGCCCGGTGTACCGGTGGCGCTCATTTCGTGTTGTCCTTCAGCAGTCGGAGCTGTAGCACCGTGATGCCCATGATCACTACGAAGAGGACATACGCCATGGCGCTCGCATAGCCCATGTGGAAGAAGTTGAAGCCCTCGCGGTACATGTTCAGCGACACGGTGAGTGTGGAGTCCGAGGGGCCGCCCTGCGTCATCACGAACGGCTCCTCGAACACGTTGAGGTAGCCGATGGTGGTGATGACCGTGGCGTAGAGCAGGGTGGGCCGCAGCAGCGGGACCGTGATCCGGCGGAACTCCTGCCAGAGCCCGGCGCCGTCCAGCCGCGCCGCTTCCCGTACCTCGGTGGGGATCGCCTGGAGCCCGGCGATGAAGAGCACCATGACCGTGCCCAGGTTGCGCCAGACCGCCATCACGATCATCGAGGGCATGGCCAGGGTCTCGGAGCCGAGGAAGTCCGGCGCGGTGAGCCCCACTTCGGAGAAGAGGGCCGCGACGAGCCCGTCGCTCGGATCGAGCACGAACCGCCAGACCACGGCGACCGCGACGATGGTGGTGACCACCGGGGCGTAGAAGCCGACACGGAAGAAGGTGCGTGCCCGGTCGATGCCGTTGTTCAGCAGGACGGCGACGAACAGTCCGAGGAAGACCGTCAGCGGGACGCCGACGACCACGAAGTACGCCGTGTTGAAAAGCGACGTGAGGAACTTGTCGTCGTTGAAGAGATTGACGTAGTTCTCGAAGCCGATGAAGTTCGCGTCCAGCGGGCGCGTGACATTGCGCAGCCCGAAGTCGGTGAAGCTCATCGCCAGGGTGGCGAGGATCGGGACGGCCATGAAGAGCAGGAAGAGGACCAGGAAGGGGGTGGAGAACAGCCAGCCGGCCACGTTCTGCACGCCCATCGAGGACTTCCGGCGCCTTCGCGACCCCTCGGGCCCGTCGGCCGGGTGGGGGAAGTCCCCCGTTCCGGCCCGCACTTCGGCCGTCCGTGCGGCCTTTCCGGTCGTGGTGCTCATGGCTCCTACTTCACGAGCCCTTCGATCTGGGACTGCGCGGTCTTCAGCGCCTCCTCGGCGGACGCCTTGCCCTGCGTGACCTTGGCGATGGCCTGGTCGACCTTGTCCGTGATCTCCGTCCACTGGCTCAGCGACGGGGAGGACTTGGCGGTGTCCATCTGCTTCTTGAAGATCTGGAGGTTCGTGTCGTCGGCGAGGTCACCGGAGGTCCAGGCGGAGGTGTTGGCCGGCAGGTCCTTGGTGCGCTTGTACCAGTCGGCCTGTCCCTTGGTGTCGGTCAGGTACGTGAGGAACCGGGTCGCCGCGGCCTTGTGCTCACTGTCCTTGGAGATCACCAGGGACGAGCCGCCGGCCATCGAGACGGAGGACGCGTCGGCGGGCACGTTGGCCACCGCCCACTTGCCCTTGATCTGCGGCTGGCCCTCGTTCAGCAGGGTGACGTGCCAGGGGCCGCCGAAGAACATCGGGACCCGGCCGTTGCCGAAGTCCTTCACCACGTCGTACCCCGGCTGCACGGACTTGTTCGACAGACCCTTGTCGAAGTACGAGCCGTACTCCTTGAGCGCCTTGACCGCCTGGGGGCTGTCGATGACGGCCTCGCCCTTGGCGTTGACGATCTCGCCGCCGGCCGAGTAGAGGAAGGAGTAGAAGTTCTGCACGGTGTCCAGGCCGCTGGGCTGGATGGACAGGCCCCACTTGGTGCCGGCCTTCTGCTGGTAGGCCGATGCGAGGTCCCGCATCTCCTTCCAGGTGGTCGGAGCCTTGTCGATCCCGGCCTTTTCGGCCAGGTCGGTGCGGTAGTAGAGGACGCGGGTGTCGACGTACCACGGCACGCCGTACGCCTGGCCGTCCACCTCGCCCTGCTTCCAGGCGGAGGGGAAGAAGTCCTTCCCGTCGAAGGTCTTGGCGTCGACCGGCTCCAGAACACCGAGTTCGGCGAACTCGCCCAGGTAACTGCCACCCATCTGCGCCACGTCCGGCAGGGTGCCGGCGGCGGCCGCGGAGACCAGCTTCTGGTGGGCGACGTCCCAGCCGACCGGAGTCACCTTCACGGTGACGTTCGGGTGGGCCGCGGTGTACTCCTTGGCCACGTCAGCGAGCTTCTCGCCCTCGGCTCCCATGGCCCAGACGGTGATCGTCTGCTTTTCGTCCGCGGCGACGTCACCGCCGCCCGAGCCGCCGCACGCGGTGATGCCGAAGGCGAGAGCGACTGCGATACCGGCCGAGAGGCTTCTGGCGGTGCGGGGCATGGAGGGCTCCTCCTTGAGCAATCCGGATGTATGCGCTGTCTGTAAGCGCATACATCACTCTGCGACAGGTGGCTTGAAATATGCAAGAGGGTGCTGGGTCACACTCGTGCAACGTGGGGGACATCTCCGTGGTCGACTTTGAACGGTAAGCGTATATTTTGTGATCAAGTACATGGTGTGACCGATTTCGCTTACGGGGCCGGTCGGTCCGGAGACGGTTCGGTCCAGAGGCGGTCGACCGTTCGGCCCCGATACGGTCGATAGTGTTGTGATCATGGTTTCGTTCGTTCACGACTTTCCGTTCGACCCCGCCTACGGCTGGACGCCGGACGAGCCGCCGATGGTCCCCGTGCCCCCCGCCCCGGACGATTTCGCCGCCTTCTGGCGGGCCCGCCACGCCGAGGCCCGCGCCGTCGCCACGGAACCGGAGCTGGGGCCGGTGGAGGACGAGCGCGACGGCGTACGGATCCACGGGGTGACCTTCACCTCGGTCGGCGGCGTACGGCTCGGTGGCTGGCTCGCGCTCCCCGCCGAGGGCGCGGCGGAGCACGGATTCGTGATCGGCCACGGCTACGGAGGCCGCCGGGAGCCGGGCCCCGACATCCCCCTGCCGCTGCCCGGCGCCGCCGCGATCCTGCCCTGCGTACGGGGCATGGACTCCCGGGGGCTCACGGCGGGCATCCCCGAGGCGGCCGACGAGCACGTCCTGCACGGCATCGCCTCGCGCGACACCTACGTCATCGGCGACTGCGTGGCGGACCTGTGGTGCGCGGCCTCGGCCCTGCGCGAGCTGGTCCCGGAACTGGCGCCGGACGCGGGCGGAGCGCCGCTCGGCTATCTCGGGGAGAGCTTCGGCGGCGGACTCGGCGCGCTGGCCCTGCCCTGGGACGACCGGTTCGGGGCCGCCCAGCTGACGGTGCCGACCTTCGGCAACCACCCGTTGCGGCTCACCCTGCGGTGTGTCGGCAGCGGGGAGTCCGTCCGTACGTACCAGCGTGAGCACCCGGAGGTCACCGAGGTGCTGCGCTACTTCGACGCCGCCACGGCCGCCACCCGGCTGGAGCTGCCCACACTGGTCGCCGCCGCGCTGTTCGACCCCGCGGTGCCGCCGCCGGGGCAGTTCGCCGTATACGACGGCCTGGCCGGCCCCCGCGAGCTGCACGTGATGAGCGCGGGGCACTTCGAGCACCCGGGACTCGGCACGGAGCAGGAGGAGCTGCGCGCCGCGCGACGGCGCTTCTTCGGGGAACGCCTGGCGCGCTGAAGGCCGCCGACGGCGCGCCCGCGACGGCCGGACGATCCTGGAGCGGGGGAGCGGCGGCTCCTCAGCCGCAGCCGCAGCTCGCACGCTTGACGAGTGAGACCGGCAGCATCAGCGAGACCGGGGCGCGGCCGCCGTTGCCCAGCCGCTGCACCAGCAACTCCACTGCCTGCTCGCCGAGTTGGCGGATCGGCTGCCGTACGGTGGTGAGTGCCGGTTGTACGATCCGGCCCAGCGGGATGCCGTCGAACCCGGTCACCGCCATGTCTTCGGGCACCCGCACGCCGCGCCGGTCCAGTGCGCGCAGCGCTCCCACGGCCATCTGGTCGGTGGCGAACAGCATCGCCTCCGGCCGCTCACCCGCCCGGTCGAGCAGGATCTCGGCGGCCCGTGCTCCCTCCGCCTGGGTCATCATCGCGACCCGCACGTCGGGCGCGTCCGGCACCGGCAGCCCGGCGTCCCCGCACGCCTCCCGGTAGCCGGAGAACCGTGCCTCCGCGTCCGGCGAGTCGATGTCGCCACCGACGAACGCGAGCCTGCGCAGCCCGTGGTCCTCGATCAGGTGACGGGCGAGCGCGCGCTCGCCGTCGGCGTTGGCGACCTCGATGTGATCCAGGTGGTCGATCTCGCGCGGCCCGGCGAGCATCACGATCGGCAGCCGGTTCGCGATCACTTCCAGGTCCTCGGTCGGCACGGTCCGCGCGAGCACGGCGAAGCCGTCGACCCGCCCCGCTACCTTCGCGACCAGGCTCTCCGGCCCGCCCTCCAGCGACGCGGCGATCAGCAGCGCGTAGCCGTGCCGCCGCGCCGCCCGCTCCATGCCGCGGATGATCTGGTCGGAATACAGCATCACCGCGTCGTCGGCGTCGTTCTCCGCCTCGGCGTCGGCCTCCGCGTCGGGATCGGCGTAGTCCGGGAAGCAGAGCCCGAGCACGCCGGTGGAGCGGCTGGCCAGGCCCCGGGCGCTCCCGCTGGGTACGTAACCCAGCTCGCGGGCCGCCTTCAGGACCCGCTCCCGGGTCTTGGCGCGCACCGAATCCGGGTTGCGGTAGACCCGCGAGACCGTGGCGATGGAGACACCCGACCGCTCGGCGACGTTGTACACCGTGGGGGCGCTCACCCGACCGACCGTCCGTCCGCTTCTTCTTCCGTACTGGTGTACGTGCTGGTGACTGTGTACGTGCTGATGCGCGTACCGAAACTCTATGAAAGCGCATTCACCCTAGTTCGGCTGCCAGGGGGCGAGCAAGGCCGCGAGCCCGGCGGGTCGTGACCAAGAGCCTCGTCCGGGCCATGGCGAGACCCGGACACCACCTGCTCCCGCCCCGGAGTCCCTGGCCCGCCCCCCCCTGGAGGCTACGGCCCTGACACGCGCTCGATCCTGAGATGCCGGGGGCCGCGCAGGATGGGGCTGCGGCGGTACGGCGGCGGGTCCTCGGTCAGTTGGAAGCCTTCCAGCCGCGGGAGGAGTGTGCGCAGGGCGAGTTGGGTCTCCAGACGCGCGAGTGGCGCGCCGAAGCAGTTGTGGACGCCGCTGCCGAAGCCGTAGTGCTGGTTGTTCTCGCGGGCCGGGTCGAAGCGGTCCGGCGCGTCGAACCGCAGCGGATCCCGGTTGCCTGCGGCGAGGACGAGGATCAGTGGGGCGCCTTCGGGGATGGTGACGTCCGAGACTTCGACATCGGCGAGCGGGGTGCGCTGCGGGAGCAGGTGCACAGGGGGCTCGTAGCGCAGGAGTTCCTCGACCGCGCCGGGCATCAGCGCGGGGTTCTCGCGCAGTTGCCGGAAGGTGTCGGGGTAACGCAGCAGCGTGAGCACCCCGTTGGTGATGAGGTTGACCGTCGTCTCGTGCCCGGCGATGAGCAGCAGCGTCGCGGTCGCCATCAGCTCAGTCCTGGTGAGGCGCCCGTCGGGGCCGGAGTCGTGCACGAGGGCGGAGAGCATGTCGTCCGACGGGTCGTCACGGCGCTTGTCGGAGAGGTCCCCGAGGTACGCCGCCATCGCCTGCCGGGCCTCCAGCCCGGCTGCGCGGCGGCTTTCCTCGTCCTTTCCGGGCGTCAGGTCGAGACTGGAGATGATCTCGTTCGTCCAGCCGTGGATCCTGGGTACGTCCTCGTGCGGCACACCGAGCAGCCGGCAGATCACGGTGACGGGGAGGGGGTAGGCGAAGTCCTCGACGACGTCGATCAGGTCCCTGTCCCGGAAACCGTCGACCAGTTCGTCGGAGATCCGGGTGATCTCGGCGCTCAGGGCGTCGATCCGGCCCGGGGAATGGGGCGGTCCGAAGGGCCGCATCGCGATACGGCGGAGCCGGTCGTGCTCGGGGTCGTCGAAGCCGATGAAGGCGGCCGGCCGCGTGCCCCTCCTGAGCAGGGGGACCGTGTCCTGGTCGCTGCGGTTGCGGGAGTCCGAGCTGATCCGCGGGTCGTGGAGCAGCGCGGCGATATCGTGGTACGTCCCGACCAGATAGCTGCCGTCGGCCTGTCGCGTCACCCCGCTCTCACGGAGTTCGGCGTACAGCGGATAGGGGTCGGCGCGGCTCGCGTAGTCCGTGATGCGCTGGAAAAGAGTGTCCGGGGCCATGTGCGGGACTCCTCATGGGCGGTGGGCGACGGCGGGCGGCGGGTCGTGCCGGACGAGGGTCAGGCGCCGGTCCGGCAGATGGCCGGTGAGCGCCACGGTCGGCCCGTGCGAGAGCAGTTGGGGGTCCGGCACGTCGGAGGGCACGGGCTCGGCCGGTTCGGACCGGTCGGCCGCGCCGCGCCCCGGCGGGAAGGGGGCCGCCGTCTCGATGAGGTGCTGGTAGTGCTCCAGCCACTTGGCCCGGTTCACACTGACCGCCGCCGTGATCCGCCCCCGGTAGCCGTAGACCGCGACGAGACGGCCCTCCCGCAGCGACCCCTGGGCGATCACCACGCGGTCGGAGAAGGTCGGCACGCCGACGGACTTGATGTTGACGCCGAACTGACTGGACCAGAAGGCGGGCACCGCCAGGTGCGGGCGCCGGTCCGGAGCCATGGCGACCATGTTGTGCGCCGCCACCTCGGCCTGGGCGACCGCGTTGCCCCAGTGTTCGAGGGCGAGCATCTGGTACTCGAACAGCGGATGCGGGAAGCGGGCGACGTCACCGGCGACGAACACATCGTCGGTGACGATCCCGTACATGTTGAACGCGCGGCATCCCGCGTCGCACGCGACGCCCCGTGGGCCCGCGGCCAGGTCCGATCCGGCGAGCCACTCGGTGTTGCGGACGGCGCCCAGGGCGACCACGGCGACATCGGCCTCGATCCGGCTGCCGTCGGAGAACGTGGCGCCCGTCAGCCGTCCGTGGTCGCCCTTCAGCGAGGTGACCGTCACACCGCAGCGCAGATCGACGCCGTGCGCGCGCTGTAACCCGGCGGCGAACGCGCCGAGCGTTCCGCCCAGCGCGCCGACGAGCGGCGCGGGCCCGCGCTCGGCGACCGTCACCTCCAGGCCGCGCTCCCGGCAGGCGGAGGCGATCTCCGAGCCGGTGAACCCGGCGCCGATCACCAGGACCCGGCGCGGTCCGGCGTCGAGCCGGGCCGAGAGCGCCGCGGCGTCCTCGCTCGTACGCAGCGTCAGTACGCCGTCGAGGCGGGCCTCCGAGGGGTTCGGCCAGGGACGGGCCCGGGTTCCGGTGGCGATCAGCAGCCGGTCGAACGGCAGACGCTCGCCGTCGGCGAGGATCACCTGCCTGCCGACCGGGTCGACCCCCTCCGCCCGTACTCCGAGCTTCCATCGGGCGTCCACCTCGCGGCGCAGCGGCAGCCCGACGTCCCCCGCCCGGGTCCGCCCGAGCAGCACCTGCTTGGAGAGCGGCGGCCTGTCGTACGGGGGCTGTGGCTCCTCGCCGACCAGCGTCAGCGATCCGGTGAAGCCTTCGTCGCGCAGCGTCTCGGCGGCGCGCAGACCGGCCAGTGACGCCCCGACGATGACGATCCGGCCACTTCTCGGTTCACCGTTCACCGGGGCCCGCCCGCTCACCGACGAGGATGGCCTGCACCGGACATGCCGCCGCCCGGCGTACGCGCTCATGCTGACCGTCGGGGACGGTGGGCGTGAACATCAGGGCCTCCTCGCCGTGCAGCTCGAACACCTCAGGAGCGAGGAACGCGCACTGCGCGTATCCCTGGCAGCGATTGAGGTCGACAACGATCTGCATCCAGGTCCACTCCTCGGCCCGCGTCGCCGGCGCTGCCGGTGTCGCCCGTGTCGCCCGCAGTCTCCGTCTTATGGCCTGCGGGGAGGAGGTGCGAGCGGTACTGCGCCAAGGGGGAGAAGTGGGACCGGTTCGGGTCAACCGCCGGTTTCCGTTCCCGGCCGGGACCTCCGGCGGGTCCCGGCCCAGCCGGCCGGCGTCGCGGGAAAACGGTTCGCGGGCCGCGTGGCGGTGTGTCACGGTCGGCCGGTGAACACGTCGCGAGGTGCCCTGCTCCGGAAACAGTTCGATCTGACCTGGTCGCTCCTCGACTATCACGTACAACGGCTGGAGCCCGGCGACTTCCTCTGGGAACCGGCACCCCTCTCCTGGACCGTACGGCCCGCTGCCGACGGGACCTGGGCGGCGGACTGGGCGGAGGACGAGCCCGACCCTGTACCCGTTCCCACGATCGGCTGGCTGAGCTGGCACATCGGCTGGTGGTGGAGCGTGGCGACCGACCACGTGCGGGGGCGGGCTCCCCGGGAGCGGGCCGAGATCACCTGGCCCGGTGACGGCGAGGCGGCCGTCGCGTGGCTGCGCGGGCTGCGGGACGACTGGCTCGTGGCGCTCGACGGCCTCGGCGACGGCGATCTGGACGCGACGGCCTCGTTCCCCGTACCGGACGATCCGGGGTTCACCGTGGCGGACACGCTCGCCTGGGTGAACGCCGAGCTGATGAAGAACGTCGCCGAGATCGGCCAACTCCGTCTGATCCGCGCCGCCCAAGGGTCCGCCACCGGACCCCTTTGAGGGCACCGGCCGCACCGAGTGAAACCGAGATCACACTCTCCGGGACGCTTACCGGTCGAATGACGGGACATACGAGGGACAGACACACGAGAAGGGCTTTCACCCGATGCTCACCCCTGACCCCAAGTTCCTGCGACTCCTCCTGTCCCGCTACGCGACCCTGCGCATCTCACTCCTGGAACGCGACTCGGCGGACACACAGCGCGCGCTGGAGGAGGTCAACCGCACCCTGTGCGCGGCCACCGCCACCCGGACCGTCAGTGACGCGATCGTCGCCGCCGACGCGGTCCTCGAACAGGCTCACCAGGCCGAAGCCCCTCGCCCGGCGTCTGCCGGGCCGGGTCGGCCACTGGCCGCCTGAGCGACGCCCGCGCGGGCGCCCGCTTCGGCGCTCCGTACCCGGGACCTGCTCGTGTGCGAGCGCAGTGAAGTGCGCTGCGGCGCCGAGGACTTTCCTTCCCGCACCGCATGCGGCACCCGCGACGCGGCGTGACGAGCAGGATCCGCCGACGGGCCGTCACCGTCAACGACGGTGCCGGGACACGGAGTTACGGGGCGAGGAGACGCTCTGCGTGTCATCGTAGGCACCTGAGGACGGCCGGGAGAACGGACGGGAGGATGCACCCGCGCGAGCAGCGGGAACGAGCGCATCGATACGTGGACGGCGTGTGCGAGCTTGTCAGTGCTCGCCCCTACTATGTGACCCTCTGGTGAAGTCGAGGGCCGGTCGCATCTCCGCTGCGGGACGGCAGTTCCGCGTTCCGTCGAACCGACATCCCCGGATCGCACATCTGTAATCGCTGTTCTGGGAGGGCGTGTTCGGTGTATCCGCTGCATGAGACCGATCCGACGGGCATAGGGCGCTACCGCCTGGTGGGCCGACTCGGTGCCGGCGGCATGGGAGACGTGTACCTGGGCCGTACCCCTGGCGGTCGGCCTGCCGCCGTAAAGGTGATCAGCGACCGCCTCCGGGACGACCCGCAGGCACTGAACCGGTTCCGCCGCGAGGTGGATACGCTCCGTACCGTGCACAGCGCGTACACTGCGGCCCTCATCGACGCGGAAGTGACCACGCCGCCGTACTGGATGGCCACCGAGTACATACCGGGGCCGACCCTCTACGACGCGGTCATGAAGACCGGACCACTGCCGTTGGAGCTGTGCCGGGCGGTATTGGCCGCACTCGCCGAGGGGCTGGCCGACATCCACGTCCACGGGGTGCTGCACCGTGACATCAAGCCGCAGAACGTCATTCTCTCCGGTACCGGGCCCCAGCTCATCGACTTCGGCATCGCCCGGGGCGCCGAACCCTCCGACCTCACCCAGGCCAATGTCACCATCGGCACGCCCGGGTTCATCGCTCCCGAGACGATCACGCAGAGCGAGACCGGCCCCGCGGCGGACGTCTTCGCGCTCGGCGCCACCCTCGCGTACGCCCTCACCGGCCGCCCGCCGTACGGCGAGGGATCCATGATCACAGTCTCCTACCGCACGGTTCACGAGGAGGTGGACCTGCGCGGCGTGCCCGCCGAGATGAGCGAGCTGATCACGGCGTGCACCCACCGGGACCCGGCGCTGCGCCCCGACCCGCAGCGGATCGTGGAGCTCTGCCAGTCCCGCATCGACCTCGTACAGCACCCGGCCTACCAGCAGGCCGCGGCCGCGGCCGCGGCGTCCCCGGCCGGTGTTCCGACGCCGCCCCCCACGCCTCCGGCGGCCACCGCGTACATCGCGTCCCCGGCCGTCGCGGACGCCGCGACGATGCCCGGGACGCGTCTGACGCCACCACCGGCAACCGCGTTGGACACCACGGGACCGGCCGGGGAGGCCGCACCGGCCGCGCCGAGGTCCGCGTGGCGCGGTCGCCGCCGGCTGTGGCTCATTCCCGGCGCCGTGGTGACGGCCGGGGCCCTGGCGGCGGCGCTGTTCGTGCTCCAGGACTCCGGCGGGGGAGCGGAGGCCAAGGCGGACGGCCCGTCCGCTCCGCGAGGCGCGGACCGCTCCGAGAGCGCGGACGCAGGCGCGAGCGAGCCGGCTCAAGACGCCGGGGAGACCGGTTCGGACACCCCGGAGGCCGTGCCACCGGAATCGCTGGTCGTCCCGGCTCCGCACACCCTGCGCATCGGCGAGTTCCTGCGGTCGGCGCGCGCGAAGCTGGTCCTGCAGAAGGACGGCAACCTGGTCGTCTACGACGAGAACGGGGAGGCTCGCTGGTCGAGCGGCGTGTTCGGCAGCGACTTCAGCACCGTCTTTCAGGAGGACGGCAACCTGGTGGTCTACAGCGCCGACGCGGAAGCGGTGTGGGCGAGCAACACGGGGGGCGCCGAAGGCTCCGTACTCGAACTCCGCGCCGACGGCAACGTTGTCATCACCAAGGACGGCCAAGACGTCTGGCAGACGGATACGGCCCACTGATCCCGTCTCGTCCGCGCTCCTCGGATGATGCCGCGGGCTGGTGGAGGACGTGAGTGGGTTCATCTTCAGGGGTGGGACTCAGCGGCGGGTCAGAACCATGATGCCGGTGGCGATGAGCAGGAGTCCGAAAACGGTGGCGAATCCGCCCCAGATCCGCAAAAGCATGCGGGCTCTGGGGGCGTACCGGGCGGTACCCATGTCACGGTGATCGAACCCCAGCCTGGAGAAGGCGCGCTTCAGGCTTGAATCGGCGTGGATGGGGTTGAGATGGGTGTCCACGATGTATCGAGCACATCCGCGGTAGTCCGTCACCAACGCCAGGCCGGGCAACGTGATGCCAAGGCCCAGCAGGAGTGGGACAGGGTTCACGTATCTCTCCTCAGTCGGGGCATGGGGAGAGCACCGGAGCGCTGCTCTACATCAGCCTCAAAGGGTTTATGGAAAGGATGCCTGGGACGTTCCCTTCGGCGCCGGATTCACAGAGTTGATCCGGCGTCCGGAGAGCTGGCGTGACAGCCAGGCCCTGGACACCTACGCGCGCTTCGACGGTCGTGCGCTCCTCGTCCTACCCGGTGACCGGCTGGCTGTCTCCGAGCTCTACCGGCTCCGCCCTGACCTGGCCGACATCCTCGCCGTCCGCGACTGGTGCGACAGACGACAGACGGCAGACGACAGACAGATGACGGAACCGGACCGGCCGGTCTCCGCTTACTCGGACCAGTTGCGGCTCAAGGCCGTGAGCACGTGACCCAATTCGTTCGGCATCACGACGAGATGCACATCGCCTTCGGAGGACGCGCACTCAACGATCTTTGACCCACCGTTGATCTTCAAGGCTTCACGGAACGAAGGTGAGCGCACGCCGACCTGCCGCAGCCCTGTCGGAAGCGCTACCGCCGCACCGGCCTTGGTGCGCGGTTCCCAGGCCATGGTGGCGGGCCCGATCAACAACCGCCCGCGCAGCCACCGGCTTCCCAGCGAGGGGTGCCTGAGCAGACAGGGAACCTTGATCACATCTCCCTGGGCGGCACTGGCGGCACGTTGCCTCACCTTCCGGCGGACGAGCCACGACATCAGTCCGGCCGCGATGAAGGCGACCACGAGTTCGATCACGGGAGCATTCAAGCAGCACTCGATCCGGGACCGATCACCGAAGGCTGCCATCTCCAGCAGGTTTCAGCTCCGGTCGGCCGCGAAGCCCTGGGTTGCCGCCCACCCCCCAGGGACGCGCCGGACGCGCGATCGCGCCCGGCGGCGGCAAGATGTACGTATGTCTCACGCGTTCACCACCAAGATCCTGCGTCTCACCACCGGCACCGAGGAGACGGTGACCGATCTGACCCACGCCTGCGCGGAATTCCTCCGGGAGACGGCGGCGGGCCGGGACGGCCTCCTGAACATCTTCGTGCCGCACGCCACCGCGGGAGTGGCGGTCATCGAAACGGGCGCAGGCAGCGACGACGATCTGCTCGCGGCCCTGCGGACCCTGCTCCCCGCCGACGACCGCTGGCATCACCGCCACGGCGCCCCGGGCCATGGCAGGGACCATGTCCTCCCCGCCCTCGTACCGCCCCACGCGACGCTGCCGGTGGTCGCGGGCCGACTGGAGCTGGGCACCTGGCAGTCGGTCTGCCTGGTCGACACCAATGTCGACAATGCCGACCGTCAGGTGCGGCTGAGTTTCCTCGGCTGACCGGGATCGTTCGGCTGGGGCGTGCCGCCGATTCTCCGTACTGCGTGTGCTCGAACGGAGAGAAGAAATGCGCGGTACAGACCTCGATGCGACCGAACGACCCTACGGCGGATGCGGCAAGTGCCTGCTCGGAGTACGGGGCAGCCGTACCGCCTCGACACCGGTGTCGTTCAGCAGCGCCTCGATGAGGGCCGGAGGCCCGGCGACCTTGGTGGCCCACAGGTCGTAGTCGGTACACAGGATCCATGAGCGGTCTTCAGCCCAGAGGTTGGCGGGACTGAAGTCGGCCAGGTCGGCCTCGGACCTGTCGTAGAGGATCTCGGCGTCACCGAGACGCCCCGCCCGCACGTGGAGGTTGTCGAAGTTGACGGCCCCGAGCGTCAACGGGTTGTAGTAGGCCAGGCAGCGGGTGTCCGGGCCCGCGGAACTGTGCGCGGTGAGGATGTCGATCAGCCGGAGCCAGGTTTCACGGTCCAGGCTCCCCTCGGTGGGAGGGACGATGCCCAGCGTCAGCTGCCGTTCTTCGTGGCCGAAGGAAAACAACGGAAGCAGGGCAGCAGCCCGTCGGGGACGATGGGGTCGCCGGTCCGCCGGGCGAGTTCCGCCCAGCGCAGCCGCCGCCAGCCGGGGCCTGGGCACTCTGTACGGCCCAGGCCGCCCCCCAGACGACGCCCACGGTGTCGAGACCGATATCTGCGACGATGACGCGGGTGCTCCCGTCCGCCAGACGTGCCTGGTGGTACTCCTGGTGCGATACGTCGCCTGGCCCGTGCTCGTGCTCGTACATGGCGTTGAGCACCCAGGCCGCATCGGGCATTGCTGGCGGCATGAACCCGGTCAAACCGTCGCCGCACAGCTCAAGCAGCCAGTCCGTCACGCCGGCCGGCGCGAGCGGCCAAATGTCTGACAACAGGTTCGATTCCGCGGGCATGAGTTCATGATCTCAGTTGCGGCCACAGGCCACGCGATCCACCGGCATCATGCCGCCGCCCTGCCACTGGGCACGTTCCGGCGTTCCTGGTTGCGCATCGGGACGTGTGAGAGTGGCTGAACAACTGGGCGGCCCCGACGTGCTGGTGCCGCAGGTTTCCGGCGAGGGGCGTGCAAGGCGCCCGCCGACGCCTGGCAGCGGTTGCTGAGGCAGCCGGGCCAGGCAGCTGCACGGCGAACGGCCGGGCCCCACCGTCACGGTGGTACCAGGCCATTCGCGTCGGCGGCTCAGTCAGGCCGTATCCGGGGCGAAGGCGTCGGAGAAGGCCGTCTTGATCCTGTTCCACTCGGCAGCGATCTTCCGGCAGTCCGCCAGGGCGGCGTTCACCTTTGTGGCGATCCGATTGGCCAGCACCAGCCCGTCGGCCACGGCCTTCCAGTGCTTGCCCGCCTGGTGGAGGGTCTTCCGCCAGCCCGTTTGGGCCTCGGTTGTCGGCTTCTTCTTCGCGGCCATGATCCCCCCAGGGGTCCGTCCCACGGCACCCGGCTGGATCCCGTGCTCAACACCGCGACGAGATGTCGCGGCACTCGCTTGAACGAGCAGCGCAAGCATTAGTGACGGGCTGATCAGGCCGTCTTGCGGCTGTCCTTCAACGATGGCCTGGTGGCCGCCGGTCAGACTCAGCCGGGACGGCCAGGGGTGGACAGGAAGTCCGTCGGGTCTTCCAGGCCGTCGTTGTACGCGGCGACGATGATCTTCGCGAGGGGCATGGAGCGGGAGGACGAGCCGCCGCCGACAGTGCCGGAGATGGAGGTCTCCTTCCACTGCGCGACCGTGAGCGGCTTCTTCTTGCCGTGGCCGGCGAGTTTCGAGCCGAGCCGGCCTAGTTGGGCGCCGGGGTTGCGGTCCAGGATCAACCCGAGGGTCCGCAGCATCATCCCCTCCCAGGTCGCCGGGGTGCGGCCCCAGGCGTCCTCGACTACCTGGAGCACCTGCGGGATCAGCGGGGATCCACCCTCCGGAAGCGTGAGGGGGTAGATCAGGCCCTTCTGGTCGTCGTGGGCGGGTGCTTCTCGTCCATCACCGCCAGCGCGGTGAGGGCCTCCTCGACCGCCGACAGCCCCTGGTACCGAGACTTCAGCAGGGCACAGGCGCGGCTGCTCAAACTTTCCCGGATGCACAGCTTCGCCAAGTGCCTGCCGGACACGTGCTGGAAGATTCACAAATCCACATTCTAGGCATAGTGGACTCTCCGGGATGCCCACAGCCAGGCCGACTCCAGAACTCCTGGTGAGCGCGACGCGCTGTCGTGCGGGATCCGCTTGGTGACGCCCGCAACGATGGCTGAGCGCGTCGTTCGGCCCGCGGCACGTGAACTGCTGCCTCGGCGCCGTCGTATCTGGCCCAGAACATGTGCTGCGGGGCCCTTGGACATAAGGTGCCTGTTCCAGAGGCATCACAGGGGGAGGAGTTCGCAGTGGTCGAGGTGTCGATTCAGCCAGGGACCGGCAGGTACGGGGAGGGCAGTCAGGCATGGCGCGATCAGGTTGCAACCCTGTACGTACTGCTCTCGGAGGAAGCTGGTGCACCGGCTCGGGGCGGCGTGCCGGCCCCTGGGCAGAAGGGCGCAGTAGAAGCGACGGCGCTCGCGCTGGGGGCTTCGGGCGCCTTGACCGCAGCGGTGACATGCTTTCGGGCATGGCTGGCCCGGGACAAGACTAGAACACTCACCATCACATGGACAGATGTGACCGGAGCTGAGCAGCGACTGCACGTCTCAGGCGACAACATTGACCAGGCATCATTCCAAGCGCTCGTTGAGTCCCTCGAAAACCGCATGGGCCACGACTGATGAGTGAGCAGCGGCGCTACCGGGGACTGTTGATTGGAAACGCCACCTACGTCCGCGACCCGCACGCACTGCCTGCAATCGACGGCCCCCTCACCGACATCGAGGAGCTGAGCCTTGCGCTCACGGATCCAGAGGTCGGGCTGTTCAACCCTGCCGACCTCGCAGCCTTGGCCAACTGTGGCATCCAGGAACTGAGGGAGCGGGTCGACGAACTCTTCACGACGGCCTCCCGGGAAGACGTGCTCTTGCTCTATTACAGCGGCCACGGTCAACTCGACGAGCGTGGCACGCTATACCTGGGAGCCACAGACACCAGAACCGGGGCGCTGCGTGCAACTGCCCTCAGCGCCATCGAGATCAACAACATCATCGACGGCTCGCCCGCCGGCACCACCATTCTGATTCTCGATTGCTGCTACAGCGGCGCTTTCAAAAGCACTGCACCCGCGCTACTGGCCGAGGGGCGTGGGCGTTATGTGCTCACAAGCAGTCGGTCCACCCAGCTCACCCAGGCAGCCATCGGATTCGGGCACCCCAGCCCCTTCACGCAGCGACTCGTGCAGGTGCTGCGTACTGTTCAACCCACAGGCTCCTCTCAGTACTTGACCCTTTCCGAGACGTACCAACACGTGCATGACCGGATGACAGTCGACACGGTGATCACCCCACAACTGAACTTCCGTGGTGAGGGAGATGTGGCCATCGCGCGACGTCAGACCCAGTCGGACCTCGAACCACCGAGGAAGGGGGAGGAGGCTCGTGAGCCGCAATCCTTCCCTGCGGCCGTGGAGCCAGGCGCGCCGGTTAGCGACTCTACTCTCGATGAGGGAAAGAAGCGTGGAAGCCGACGATTCCTACCTTGGGTTGGTTCCGTCTTCACTGCCGCAGTCGTTGTGTGGTCCAGCTACCTCGGCTGGAAGTCGATGGAAGGTGAAAAATGGATAGACAAGTCGCAGCTCGTTGTCATGCCTCCCCTGGTCTTCTTCGCGATTGTGCGCCTCGACTTTGATTATCGAAGGCGCGGAATCAGCCTCCCAAGATACTCGTACATACTCTCTTCAATAGTCGTCTCTCTGGGGCCGCTTCTCTATGCTTGGCAGGTTACGGATGGCCGGGGCCTGCTCGTCAAGGCTTACGGAGTGGCGATGCTTCTGATGCCTATCTCCTTCGTTCCGTACCTATTCCGCGGAATGGTCGTGGATATTCTGTGCCCTGAGCTACATCCTGATGTGAAGAGGATGATCCAGGCGAAGCGCAGGGAGGCTTTCATCTCGGAAAAAAGGGATGCTGAAGAGGCGTACCTGGCCGACAGTCTGCGTCGGTACCGGGAGATTGAGGAAGAATAGAAGCCAGCCACCCGGTTTCGGTCGAGGCCACCGACCCGTGTACGCATGGTCTGCTGCCCAGAGGCGGCCACCCCCGGATACGGGCCCCGTCCGGCGTACCGGGCCTGCGACCTGTCTGCGTAACCTCGTCGCGCGCCGCCATCGCAAGTGCTTATGGAGACCTCGCACTTCTCGAATTGCTTGAGGAAAGCGTCTAGAGGGCGAACGATTTGTGAGTGACCGATCTATGGAGCGTGACGAGGACCCGACGAATCTTCCGGGGTCTCGTCGCATCACACGAATCCGCCCCTAGGGTTGAAGTGATGAGCAGCTATCTCGCTGTCATATCCAAGTGCCTGCTCGACGCGGAGCTAACTTCCGCGGGAGCGGGATGCTCCCGGCGCCCCCAGCGACCGGGGATGTGAACAAGTTCCAACACATGCGGTCTGCTGCGACGCCAGAGCAGCTGGCAAGCTGATTCGAACTAACGCACGCCGCAATCAGATGGCGAGCTGCAGTACACCGGAGGGCCTCCTGTCCGGAAATGGTTGTGCGTGAGCCTCGTTACATTGCCTGGTGGGCAGCTGCCATGGATCCTGAAAGGCTTGCCACAGTGGCAGGCGTTTGGGGGATGTGATGGCCCGCCCGGTAGTACGAGATGGCAGCGATCCTAAAGCCATCCGTGACACTCGCGTGTTGATCGACTGTCTGCAGGAGCTGGTGAGGGGCGCCGTCTCTAGGACCATCCGCGACTGTGCCAAGTACCCGGAAACGGTGTGGCTCGCGGACGTTCCCGATGGGACCGTGCGCCGTGCTGCGGACGCCGACTCTCGCATCCTGGTGGTCAAGCACCGTGCGCCCCAAGAAGCACCGCGGCTGCCGGCGATCCTGCACGGCAGGGTGTCCGCCGAGGCCGCCGCCACGGCCGGACCGCAACCTCCCGGGCTGATCGACGACACCCCGGATGACCGTCAAGTGGTCGCTGTCCAGGCGGTTGTGGAGGAGAGCCAGCCGGCGCTGGAGAGTGGCAGCTCCGAAGAGCGCAAGGCGTACGAGGCGTGGGCAGACAAGTGGCTGCGATGGTCGCAGGAGGAGCTGGCGGCCGAGCTGCAGCGGCGACTGCACCGGCAGCTGTACCGGATGGCCAAGAAGATTGAGCAGGACAGTGACACCTTCGAAGTAGTCCTGGCCGTAGGCCTCTTGCAACTCGGAGCTGCTCGTCCCTCCGCTCGGGTCCGCCGGCACGTCGTGACAACACCGGTGACTCTTACCGTTGAACCGGCATCGATCAACGTGACCGTTTCTCTGGTGCCGGAGCACCCCGGCCGACTGGAAGACACCGACTTCCTCAGCGAGTCCGACGGCTACACGTCGGAGCTGCTGGGGGTCGTGCGCTCCGCTGTCGAGGACGTCCCCTTCCACCCGCTGTCGGATCGGGCGGCACAGGCCGTGCGCTCGTGGGCGCAGCGGGCTTTCGGAATCGACCGCGTGCTCCCGTTCGACCCAACAACCGGCCAGCATCCCGACCTCACCGCTGAACCCCAGACGCGGTCCCTGCATCTCGCGCCCGCACTCATCCTGCGCGAACACAGCCAGCGCTCCGTCCTTGGCTTCTACGAGAGCATCGCCCGGGCACTGAAGCGTCCCGGAACCCAGGCTCCTCTGGGGCTGGCGCAGTTGCTGTATGATCTTGAACCAGAGCACCGGACGCCCTGGGGGAGCAGAAGTGGCTCCGTGCCACCGGCGCTGGGACCGGATCCGCTGTTCCCGATGATCACTAACGCTGCCCAGCGCGATGTCCTCGACCGGCTGCAGCGCGACACCAGTGTCGTGGTCCAGGGCCCGCCGGGCACCGGAAAGACACACACCATCAGCAATCTGATCGCCGCACTCCTCGCAGACGGCAAGAGAGTACTGGTCACCAGCGCGAAGAGCCAGGCTCTGAATGTGCTGCGTGACCAGCTGCCGTCCAAGCTGCGCAGCATGTGCGTGATCCAAGGCGATCAGTGGCAGGGCGGTAACTCCGATCTGAGCCAGTCACTGGGAGCATTGGCGCACCTGAACGCGACAACGAACCTCGATCGGCTCCAACAGCGCATTGACGACCAGCAGACGCAGCGGCGCCAGCTCATGGCGGAGCAGGCCAAACTCCAAGAACGCCTGCGTCAGGTACGCGAGGTCGAGTGGTACGAGCACCCTGAGATCGCGCCGGGCTACAGAGGGCGGCTCGACGACATCGTGCAGGCAGTGGAACACGGCGCAGCCGAATATCAGTGGCTGCCGCCCCTGGATGTCCAGGCCCCACAGGCCCCGCCCCTGACCACGGACGAAGCTGAGCGACTGTGGCTGCTCGTTGCCCAGCACGGCCCCGGAATCCTCGACGCCCGAATCCAATACTGCCCGGACCCGGCCACGCTTCCGGACCCGACGGAGGTTTCCCGCTGCATCACGGAACTTCAAGGAGCCGAGGAGGCGGTGGGCCACGAGCCGGTCACACCGCTGGCGCGGGAACTGGCGGACCACGGCGACGCGCGGCTCATTGTGCTGGAAACGCTCCTCGACCGAGCTCAGCAGGCCCTGCAGCGGGTAGGGCTGTCCGCGGACCCCACCTCCTGGCGGGCGGATATCTGGTCTACGCGCGCGCTGCAGGACGGCATCGCCCAGCGATGGCAGCAACTGTGGGACAGCATCCGAAACGCCTCACAGCGTGCACAGCAGACCCACGACGAGATAGCCGCCGCCTCCTTCCCGGAAGTGGAGATCCCCCGTCTGTCCGAAAGCGAGGAGAAGGAGCTCCTGATCGCGGGCCGCAATCTGGAGCAACACGTCCTGCGCACCGGAAAACTGAACACGCGATGGCCCCGGCCGACCGTCGTCAAGCAAGCCCGCTTCCTCTTCGAACAGTGCCGGGTGGAAGGCATGGCGCCAGCCAGCCGAGAGCACATCACCGCGGTCGTACGGCAACTGGAGATGCGTGCCCACGCCCGCACCTTGCGCGGCAGGTGGACCGGCGTCGGATCGGTCGTCGGACAGGACACCGCCGAACTGATGACGTCCGAGCTCCTGGACAGGGCCATCATCCTGCAAGCTGTCGACACCTGCGTGGAGGTCATCCGCCAGGTCCACGCAACCCTGCTGGCCGACGGGATCCAGACACCGGTCACCACCGTCGAGCAGTGGCGTGACATCCGCCAGGCCACGGCCCAGGCCCGCCAACTCCTGCACATCAGGACCGCAACACAGCGCTTCGAAGAGCTCCTCAAGAGTCTTCCGCCGGCCCACCCGCATAGCGTCGACGAGCTGCGGCGTGCGGCGGAGGCCGCAGCGGCCCGTGATACGCAGGACTACGCGCAGGCGGTGGATGCACTGGCTGCGGCATACCAGCGCGAGGCAGACCGGCGCGAGACCGGGAAACTCTTCGAGTGCCTTGCAGAGGCCCACCCCGAACTCGCCAAGGACTTCGCTGGCGATCCACTCGCCCCGTACTGGCGCTCGCGGTTCGCCGTGCTGCCCCAGGCCTGGGCATGGCGGCAGGCGCAGGACTTCCTCGACACCCACCTGCTCCAGGGACGCGAAGATCAGCTCGAAGGCGAACTGACCCAGATGCAAACCCGGCTGCACGACCTGGTGGAACAGCTGGTCTGCGACCGCGCAGCGCTCCATTGCGTCAGCCGCATGACCACCAAGCACAAACAGGCTCTGGCTGCGTACGCCAGCGCCGTGGCCAACGCAGGCCAGGGAACCACCGAGTACGGCAAACGTCACCAGCGTCACGCGCGCTCAGCCATGCAGACAGCGCAAGGAGCGGTACCGGCGTGGATCATGCCGCTGAACCAGGTAGCGGAAACCATCAGTCCAGAGCCGGACTCCTTCGACGTCGTCATCGTCGATGAAGCAAGCCAAGTGGGCCTGGACGGGTTGCTATTGCTCTGGCTCGCGCCCCGCATCATCGTCGTCGGCGACGACCGGCAGTGCGCCCCGTTCTACAGCGGCAGCAAGCATGACCGGATCACCCAGATCTTCGACGAGCGCATGGCCGACCTCGAACCCTGGCAGCGCGAAGGCTTCGACCCCAAGTCCAACCTGTACGAACTGCTGCAGTCCCGCTTCACTGATGTGATCCGACTCACCGAGCACTTCCGGTGCATGCCGGAGATCATCAAATGGTCCTCCATGCAGTTCTATCCAGACAACCAGCTGGTCCTGCTGCGCCAGCACGGCTCCGACCGCCTCCCGCCGCTGAAGGTCGTCCACGTGCCCGAAGGCCACTGTGAAGGACGCCGGGACAAACTCATCAACCGGCCGGAGGCGGAGGCCGTCGTCAGTGAACTGCACCGCCTCACCCAGGACCCTGCCTACGCAGACCGCAGTATCGGCGTGATCATCCTGCGCCACGGCGACCAGACACGACTTGTACAGGACCTCGCCGACCAGCGCATCGACGTGTCGGCCCGCGAACGCCACAGCATCCTCGTCGGCACACCCGAGCAGTTCCAGGGAGACCAGCGCGACGTCATCCTCCTGTCGATGGTCGTCGACGGAGCCAATGTCATCGCCGCGACCGGTCGGAACAATGAACGACGCTTCAACGTGGCCGCCAGCCGGGCCCGAGATCAGATGTGGCTCTTCCATTCCCTGACCGTCGACCAGCTCAGCAGCAAAGACCTGCGGCGCTCCCTGCTCACCTACATGGTGAGCCCGCCCCCGCCCTACACACACCCGCACCAGCCCGCCCACGTCAGTGCAGACCGACACTGCGCGCCCTTCGACTCGCTCTTCGAACAGCGTGTCTTCCTGCGCATCAAGGAACGCGGCTACGACGTGGTGCCCCAGTGGGAAGTCAACGGAAAACGCATCGACCTCGTGGTCACCGGAGGCCACGGACGCCTCGCAGTGGAGTGCGACGGCAGCCCTCACCACTCCACCCCGCAGCAGATCCACGACGACGCCGAGCGGGAGCGGGAGCTGCGCCGCGCCGGCTGGACGTTCTGGCGCATACGCAGCAGTGCCTTCGCCCTCACACCCGACGAGGCCCTGGAACCTCTGTGGGAACGCCTGACCGAGCTGGGCATTCATCCCCGCACGGTCCGCGGGGCATCCATCGATGACGCGCCGACCGACACGCCCTGGACTCCGGTCGGCCTGGCCGAAGGCGAACCCGACGAAGACGCGGACCCCTACGACGGGGAGCCGGACGAAGACAGTGGGGGACACTGACATGGACAACTACGACGACAGCACCCTCGAAGAACTCGCCGCCATGGTCTGCGGTGACGAGCCGGGCATGAAGCGCCGAGCCGGCTGGGAACTTGCTCCCTTCCTTCTCCGGGCCGGTTGGGAAGACGTCCCCGACCACGACGGCAGCCCGCGCCACCGCTGGGTACACACCATCCTGCGCGAACGGCAGGAAGACCAGGCAGGAGACACCGAGCGCGTCATCCTGCGCCTGGCCAACCGACGGGAATACCAACAACAACCCGCCGACTACGACGCCGTCATCCAACGCCTCCAGGAAGTCCTCGCCCTTGAAGGCCGTCGTATCGACTACCGCAAAGGGCAGCCGTTCCTCATCGAGTACGACCCCGACGAACCCCCTCGCCCCCAGCGGGTAGAGCTGAAGGTGGCCTTCACCGACATTGTCTCCGATCCCGGCCTGGCCCGCGCCGTTCAGCTACGCCTCGACGAAGCCCGCATCTGCCAAGAACACGGCGCCTACACCTCCGCCGTCATCATGCTCGGGAGCCTCCTCGAAGGCGTCCTCGTCCATGCCGCTGACGTCAGAACTGCAACCGTGCCGCTGACCCGGCCCGCCCGCGACACACGGCTGCAGGACCTCATTCAGCATGCCCACACCAACCAGTGGATCGACCAAGACGCAAAAATGGCCTCCGACCTGCTCCGGACCTACCGCAACCTGGTCCACCCGCTCGCGGAGAAGCGAGCCAAACACAGCGCAGACTTCGACACAGCCGACCTCTGCTGGTCCACAGTCAACGCTGTTCTCAATGACCTGGCGGCAAGCAACCCTCAATAGGCGTCGGAAATGGCGTTGACGGGTCTGACCTGGAGGCGACAGCTCCTTCCCTGCGCCCGTCAACGTC
This sequence comes from Streptomyces sp. NBC_01429, assembly GCF_036231945.1. NCBI lineage: Bacteria > Bacillati > Actinomycetota > Actinomycetes > Kitasatosporales > Streptomycetaceae > Streptomyces > Streptomyces sp. NBC_01429. Next base: position 7,629,158 of record NZ_CP109599.1, read on the forward strand.
GCGCTGCTGAGGCTCACCTCACCGATAGTGGGTGGCTCGCGACGCTCATCGTCACCGGCGAGGGGTGACCGCTGCTTGAAACTCCGCCCGTCCCAGCGCACGCTCGTCGCTCCGGTCTACGTGCGCAAGCACGAGCCCCTGACATTCGGACCGTGCGGGTGTCGGGCGTTGGGGTCGAGTCCTGCGGCCGAAGCACCAGCTTGGCGCAGGTTCGCCATGATGTCCGGGACGGCGAGATCCGCCAGCAGCGTTCCGCAGAAAACCTGCATGATCGCGGCGTGTTCCAGCCACTCGGGCGCGCTGAGGCACGCGTACTCGTTCAGCCGCCGCCGCGCCTTCTCGTCGGCGGCCTGACCTACACCGGATGCTGATGCCCCATGCCCCATGCCCGTGAGCTTGCGCGGCGTATGCGGAGAACGCTGATGGGTGGCCCGAAGACGCCATGACCTCGTGCCAGGCCCCTGAACGAGCCCTACGCCGACCCCTAATCGATTCGACCCAGTGCGGCATTCCACCGCCCTGGCGGCGCCAATATGCTGTCTCGATCGACCAGTTCGGCTGGGAACTCGAGGGCCCGACAGCTACCCGTCGTGCTCCGTGCCGGGTTGGGACCGCACTGGGAGGTAACGACCGCCGCCGAACATGTCGGAGGCACGCACTACAGACCACCACGTAGATGCCCTGCGGGAGGGGATGCTCAACAGCTTGGAGACCTCCAGCGCGACTCACAGAGCCTCTCGCGACACCTCTCCCGCGTTTCGGCTGGGGCAGGCAGACGGAAACAGGATGTCTTCGTCCCGAATGGTCTGGAATGAAGGGGCGACCAGTACAGCCCCGTGCAAGGTTGTCCGACCCCGGCCCAGGAGGGGCCGAAATGCCGCTGCCCCTGTCCAGTCGTTGGTCAGGGGCAGCCGGGGAATCGGTGTACGGGCAGCGGGTTCGGGAGCGGGTGGCGCGTCCAGCCGGTGTCGTGGTCCCAGTGCAGGACGTGGGTCTCGTCCAGCAGGCAGCCGACCCAGAGGCCGGTGATGCCGGCCGGTACGTTCGGAGATCGCGAGGGCAGCGGGCCCGCAGCGGCGAGGCGGTGCCATGCGGAGGAACGCATCCAGGTGAGCCAGAAGAACACCTCGCGGCGCGGTCGGTCGGAAGCCGCGTTGAGCTTCAGGGCCAGGTCCTCGTGCAGCCCGAACTCGACTTCCAGCAAGTCCACCAGTTCCGTTCCGCCGTCGGCGTCAGCGATCGGCGGCGGATTCGCCGGGAGCGCGGTCCGCCAGGTCAGGGATCGTGCGAGGGTGATCCGCTCGCTCACCTCCCGGCGGGCCAGTTCGGCGAGTTCAGCATCGGTGTGGCGACCGGGGAAAAGGGCTCGCATCGTCTCGGCCGACTTCCGTTCGTCCTCGGTCCGGCGCTTCTCCAGTGAAGCGAGGAAGCCCGGATCCAACGACCACAGCACCGGGCCCATCCGGCGTGGTTCCGGGAGAGGAGAGGGCGGTGGGGGCTTTCCCTGGCGGCGGTTCTTCTCGGCCTTCCCGGCCCAGTGGTCCGGGTTGAAAGCCGGCATCTGGTCGGACCCCGTGAGCAGGCCTGCGCTGATGTAGCCGGTACTCGTCTCGCTGGGCACTGAACAACCGAAGGCCACCCCAGCACTGCCCAGGACGCCGTACGGGCACGCCTCCTCATGGAATGGCCGCTCGATACAGGCCGTGCCGGGGCCGAAGCGGTTCACGCCACGCCGTTCCAGCTCGGCCAGGGCCGGGCTGATGACGGTCAGGGCATCCTTGAAACGAGGGTGCCCCTTGCGGCCCCCGTAGGTTGCCTTCGCCGTGCTCTCGAACACTACGTGCCAGCCTAGATTTAGCTCGGGCACCGCATGCTCCTTGAGGTACGGCTCCCAGGAGCGCCGGTTCTGCTCAGCCACACTGCTGGTCACCTGTGTGACCTCAACCGCCCGATCACCGCCGCACATGAAGTCGAAGCGCCCGTCGGGGTCCGCGCGCACCTCATGGAAATCACCGCACCGGGGGCAGTGGTCATACGGTTCGACGGTCTCACCCGTGCAGTACCGCAGGACGCCTGCCGCCCTCAGCTCCACCGGATCACTTGCTCGGGGCATGAGCCTCGTCCGTCCCCGCAGGCGCGTCCCAAGGGAGTACCAGCTGTTCCAGCGGCAGACGAGACAAGGTCTCGAACAAGTCGTCCCGGCGGTACCCGAGCCCCGCGGCAAGCAGAATCCGCACGTGCTGATCCAGTGCCTCGATCATGGTCGAGGGCAGGCCGACGGCCTCCGGGATGACCCACGCATCCCGCAGGAGCAGCGCCAGATCGGTATCGCCAACCGGCAGATGGACATGCAGCTCCCAAGAAGGGACGGTCCGCAGAGGGCCCCGCACCGCCCGGCTCCGCCGCGCGAGCAAGCGCCGACCGGCCACTTGGAGAGCACGCAGCACCGCCATTTCGGCCATGGCCGCCGCCACGGTCTCACGAGGGCTCTGGATCATGATTCTCCTACTGGATCTCGGAGGCATGCCGCGGCTGGAGGAACGGGATCAGCGGGGCCGGCAGCACGGCGGGGGATCCGAGCAGCTCCCAATGGCAGTCCGGCACTTTGCCGTCGAGGTTGCGCAACGACCGCCGCATCATCAACAGGATCAGGGAGTCCGACGCCCGGTCTGTGGGGGACCAGTGGCGGTCTCCAACCTGGGCCATCAGCACCAGCCCCGACACGAAGGCCCTGCCCATCAGCCAGGCGAGGGCCGCGTCGCCCAGCTCGCCGACGTCGAGCTCCGCCTCGACCCGTGCGCACAGCTCCAGCGCCCACTCGCGGGTCGCCCCGCTCACCTCCCAGGCGTCCCGCAGGTCCTCCAGGGTGGCCGTCTCCGCCAGACTCAGCAGGGCGCCGCGGACGTCACCGTCGGGAACGGTGCTCATCCCGCCGTCCGGAAGGAACACCTCCTGGGCGGCATCAGGGACGTCATCGACCGTGTACTCGGCCAGTGACGCCCCCGGGTTGCCCCACCCCGTCGGCTGCACGGCCCGCAGCACGTCACCGATCCCCTGCGGCGTGACGGCGGCACCTCCACGCAGCACCGTGGTCACCGCGGCAGCCGTGACCTCCCCGCCGGACAGGCTCGGAGGTTCCGGGTTCGCGTCCAGGTCGGCCAGCTCGGGAGGGGGCCACACCACCCCCCGGTCACCCATGTACCGGGCGATGCCCTCATCGATCCGACGCACCCGCGCGGGAACGAGCCGCACCCGCTGCCCCGAGGCGACCACCTCGTCGGCGACGCGCTCCGCCCACTCCTCTCCGTCCTCCCCCTCTTTCGGACCTTCCTCGCCGAGCCCGGCGCCCAGGCCCCGGACCGCCTTACCGAAGGCGTCCCGCACGGTCTTCTCCGGCACCGGGTGCCCTTCGCCGAACAGCGCCAGCGCCAGATGAGAGGGCCGAGCGCCCCTCCGCGCCAGCCGGGCGAGCGCCACGACCAGACCGAATGCCTCGTCGTCTGGAACCGATGTACTCCCGCGCCCTCGGCCCAGCGCCCGCTTCGTGTGTTCCGGCAACAGCCCCGCCCGCCGCCACGACGCAGGCTGCTTCGCCGACACCACGAAACCGTGCTGACGCGCGTGCTCGACGAGCTGCTGATCAGCGGAGACCGGACCACCAGGAGAAGACATGCCGCGAACCTACCCAGTTCCGTCGGAAGAGGACGCGCCTTCAGGAAATAGAGACCCCCCACCTTTACCCGGGCCGGACGCACCGGGCCTGGTGACCTGGGGGAACCGCCGGAGCGCACGGCCCGGCAGCACATCAGGAGGAACCATGCTCACCGCACTGACCGCACTGCTCCCCACCACCGGGCCCCTGCTCTGGGCCCTGATCACCGTCCTGTACATCTGGATCACCGTCTACGTCGTCGTCGTCGGCGTCGCCCTGCTGCACCCCCGCCGCTCCCGCCGGAGGGAAGCCCGCCAGATCCTCGACTGCCACCTCCTCGTCCCCAGGCCCCTGTGACCCTGCTGGAGAAGTGACCGCGGGGTTGTGGCAAGGGTCGGCCCCGGCCCTTGCCATCCGGATAGGCTGGTGTTGCCTTAACGGAGGTTGGTGGACACCAATGTCGACAATGCCGACCGTCAGGTGCGGCTGAGTTTCCTCGGCTAGCCGGTCGCGGGCTCCCTGTTCGTCACCCTCTTCGCGCCGCCGTACTGCCTTGCGGCTAGTTTGTGTGCAGGACAGGTACGCAGACCCGTGGTGGCAGAGGTGCACGGGGGGACGAGAGGTCGGGAAGAGTGTCGCTGCGCGGAGGTGATCCCACCGAGATCGGCGGATATCCGCTTGAGGCGCGGCTCGGCTCGGGGGGCATGGGCACGGTCTTTCTGGCCCGTACGAGTTCGGGGCGGCCTGTCGCGATCAAACTGATCCACCAGCAGTTCGCGGGGGACGACGAGTTCCGCATCCGGTTCCGGCAGGAGGTGGCGGCGGCGAGGCGGGTGAGCGGCGCGTTCACCGCCGCCGTGGTCGACGCCGCCCCTGAGGCCGAGCAGCCGTGGATGGCGACGACCTATATCGAGGGGCAGACGCTCGCCCAGCGCATCGCGACGAAGGGCCCGCTGAACGGAGCGGAGCTGAGGAAGCTCGCCATCGGGCTGGCGGAGGCGCTGCGCGACATCCACCGGGTGGGCGTCGTCCACCGTGACCTGAAGCCCTCGAACGTCGTGCTCTCGTCCGAGGGGCCGCGCGTCATCGACTTCGGCATCTCGCGCGCCGTGGACCAGCAGACGCTGACGATGACGGGGCGGGTCATCGGTACGCCGCCCTTCATGTCGCCGGAGCAGTTGCAGGCGCCGCGCGGTGTGGGGCCGCGGTCCGATGTCTTCTCGCTGGGGACGCTGCTGGTGTACGCGGCGACGGGCCACGGGCCCTTCGACGCGGACAGTCCGTACATGACGGCGTACCAGGTGGTGCACGAGGAGCCGTCGCTGGATGCCGTGCCGGAGGCCCTGCGCGCGGTCGTCGAGTCGTGTCTGTTCAAGGAGCCCGAGGGGCGTCCCTCGGCGGACGAACTCCTCGTGCTGCTGCGGGACCTGCCGGCCGACCTCGGCGGGACCGACGTGAACGGGATCGAGCCGGGCCGCACCCGCGACATGGTCACCCAGCATCACTTCGCGACGCCGGCCACCCCGGCGACGATCGTCCCGACCGCCGCTCCGGCCGGTCCCGATACACGGAGCACCGGCACCGCCATCGGCCGCCGTCTGCGTCGCCGGTGGCGTCCCGTGCTCGCGGCCGCGGTCGCGGTGGCGGCGATCGGCGGGGGAGTCGCCGCACTGAAGACGGGTGGCTTCGCGGCGAGCGGCGGCGGCGGTCAGCAGGGCAACAGCGTCGCTGCGCCGGTCGCCGCACTTCCGAACGGTTTCAAGCCGTGGCGCAAGACGGTGCCGGGCGGTCGCGCGGACATCCCCGACGAGCTGCGTTGCGTCGCGCACGGCGCCGCGCTGTTCTGCGGGGGCGGCGGCGTTGTCGCGGCCCGTATCAAGGCTCTGGACGGCTCGCGGGTGTGGACGGTGAAGAGCCCGGGCGTCCCCGTCCAGGGCATGCACCTGGTGGGCGCCACCGACGACACGGTGCTCGGTTACCGCTTCGCCGCCCAGGACGCCCCGCAGGGCCCTCCCAGTGAGGTGGTGGCCATCGACGCGAACAGTGGCCGGGAGCTGTGGTCCGTGCCCTCCGGCGCCCAGTCGACGGCCGTCACGGGGCGGACTCGGGACGCCGTCGTGGTCGGCTCAGCCGTGGTGACGGTCGACGCCTCCAACTCCCGCTTCGAGGCCCGGGACGCGCACAGCGGTACGGTCACCTGGAAGACGCCGTTCCCCGCGGGCACCCAGTGCGCTCCCGTCCCCGTGGGCCCGCGGCTCGTCGCGATGTGCGCGACGAATGCGGAGGTGGACGCCTCAGAGGTGCGCCACCCCACCCTGTACACGGTCGACCCGGCCTCGGGGACACTGGGCCGGCCCATCGCGGTTGACGGCCCCGCCGTGCCGATGGGCGTCGCCAACGGCAGGCTCGTACTCCTTCAGGCGCACATGGAGGGAACGGCGCTGGCCGGCTACGACGGGGTGGCGCGGGTCCACCCGGCCTCGCGGAAGGTCACGTACTCCCGGCTGCCCAAGACGTACTCGGGGACGCCCGGTATGGCGGACGGCATCCTCTGCGTGAGCAGTCAGACCGGTCTCGTCACGGCGCTCGACCCCGCGACGGGCCGGGAGAAGTGGTCCCGGCAGACGGGCGTGGAGGGCGCGTCGGGTCCCGTTGCGGGAGCCGACGCACTGTATTTCAGCTCGGCCACCGGCCGGGTGGTCGCGCTGTCGCCGCGCGACGGCACATCCCTGTGGACGACAGATCCGCAGGCCGATGGTCTGACGGGCGAGCAGGGCGCGAGCCCGCGCGTGACCGTCGTGGGGCGTGCGCTGATCGTGGCCGCGGCCAAGAACACCCTCTTCGCCTTCGACACGCTGAAGCCGCCGAAATCGGGCTGACCCTCGCGGGAACACCCCGCCTCAGATCGTCATCGCCTCCTGTATCCAGCGGCTGACGCGGTACGGCAGCCACCACTCCACCCCGCCGACCGCGAGCACGAGCCGCTCCTCGCGGAAGTCGGCGAGCGCGTCCGACGGCACCGCCGACGCGGGAGCCCCGTACGCCAGGCGCTCGATCGCTTTCTGGTAGTGCGGCTCGTCCACCGTGAACCGGCGGAGATCTCCCCAGCGGCGGTCGCGGATCTGGACGAAGCCCGGCCCCTGCCGCCAGAGGCACTTGCCGAGGTAGTGGCCGTTGCGCCAGGTCCGCAGGGCGCCGTCCGCCGTCGCCGGGTCCACCCCCTCGATCCGCTGCGGCGGCTGGAGGTGGCTCAGGAGGCGGCTGATGTCCTCGGCGGCCGTCGGGCCCCCGTCCGGATCCGGCCGCAGGTCCCACTCGACGAGCACCGCACGGGCCGTCAGGTCCCTGACCAGGCTCAGGGTGCGTACGGCACGGGCCGTCGCGTCCGGCGTCGCCGTGTCCGCGAGATCCACGGCGCCGGACAGCCGGACGCGGCGCGCGCCCAGTTCCCACAGCCGGTCGCACTCCTCGGCGACGGGACCGGTCAGCGCGATGTCGCCGAGGAACATCCCCGGCAGCGCGCAGGCGACGGGGTCGTAGTCACGCCAGACGGCTGCGGACGGGGTGAGGGTGGAGCTGGGACTCATGGGACCGGCCTCCAGGTGCGCGGACGACGCTCGGGCGAGGGCTGAGGAAAGGGGGAGGGGAGAGGAAAGGGGAGGGGAGAGGAAAGGGGAGGGGAGAGGAAAGGGGAGGGGAGAGGGAAGACCGGTCAGACTCCGGTCATGTGCGGTTCGGCCTGCGTGGCCGCCGGTGCGGGCGCCGCCACGGGCGGCTCCGCCCGCGCCGCGTGCCGATGCCGCATGAAGTCCAGCCGCAGCAGGTCCTCGTTCACCGCCGAGGGCGCGATATGCACGTACTGCCCGTTGTCGGTGAAGACCAGCCCGAGCCCCACCCAGCGGTCGAGCAGCTCCCGCACCTCGTCCTCCTGGAGCGCCCCGCCCGGCACCCGGCCCGCGGCCTTGCGGGTGAGGGCCGCCGGGGTGTGCGGCTGGTCCAGCAGCCGGAACGCGGCGATCTCGTACGGGTCGGTCAGCTCCATGGCCCGCCACCCGAAGGCCCGGCGCTTGCTGACCAGGACGATGCGGTCGCCCAGATCGGCCTGCGTGAGACGCGCGTCGGCGTGGTCCTTGCGCCAGGTGTCGAGCGCGGCGTTGAGCGCGGTGACGGTTGCTTTGCCGATGCCCCGCTCCGGTGCCTCGAAGACATAGGCGAGGCCGTAGAGCTCCTCCTCGGGCAGGTCGTAGGTGAAGCGGTAGTGCGCCTCCGGGCGCAGACCGGAGAAGCCCAGCTCGGGCCGGTTGAAGTAGGGGCTGAAGCGTTCGATGGCGATACGGGCCGAGAGGCCGACCGGCGGGTTGAGGTGTTCCAGCGCCGGTATCTGCGCGATGACCGGGTCGTAGTCCTCCGCGCTCTCTCCCGGGAAGCCGTGCAGATAGTTCCAGGACACCGAGAGGCCGGTCTCGGCGCCGTCGCGGAGCATGCGTACGTTCTGGCAGCCGCTGACGCCCTTGTCCATCAGGTCCAGTACGCGGCTGTTCAGGCTCTCGATGCCCGGCTGCACGTAGATCAGGCCCGCGTCGGAGAGCGTACGGAGGTGGGCGCGGCGCATGTTGGCCTTGATCTCGATGTGCAGCCGCAGGTCGTAGCCGCTCTCGATGATCCGGGGCAGGACGGTGGAGAGGTAGCCCATGTCGAGGATGTTGTCGACCACGTACATGTCCAGCACACGGTGGCGGCGGGCGAGATCCATGATCTCGTCGTAGAAGGTGTCCGGGCTCTTGCTGCGGAACTGCATGAAGGAACCGTTGAGTCCGCAGAACGTGCAGTGGTGCTTCTCGCCCCACCAGCAGCCTCTGGCGCCCTCGACGACGAGCTTGGGCTCGACCCAGTTGCGGGCCACGGAGGCGCCGAGGCGTTCGAAGTAGCCGCTGTAGTCGGGCGGCAGGATGGTGGCGGGCGGCAGCGGGCTGGTGGCCATCGCGTTGGCGGTGCTCACACCGTCCGGACCGCGGTGGCACAGCCCGGCGACGGCGGAGAGGTCCGGGTGTTCCTCGCCGAGCGCGGCCAGGAGCCGCGGAAACGCGGCTTCGCCCTCGCCCCGGATCACGTAGTCCACGAACGGGAAGTTGCGGTGGACCGTCGCGCCCTGCTCGCCGTCGCAGTTGGCGCCGCCGATGACGGTCACGATGTGCGGCGCGAGCTTCTTGAGCTGGCGGGCGGCCGCGAGGGCGGCGGTGTTCTGCTGGAAGGTGGAGGTGAAGCCCACGACGTCGGGTGCCTCGTCGACGATCCGCCGGACGATGTCCGCTACGAACTCCGGCACCAGCCGGTGCAGTTCGCGCGTCATCCGCATCCGGGACGCGCCGAGCTTCCCCTTCATCACAGCGGCGAACTCGTCGTCCCGCCAGTCGGGGTCGTCGTAGAGCGCGGAGGAGAAGACCCAGTCGCCACAGCCCATGAAGTAGGAGGCCAGCGCGTAGTACTCGTAGTCCTCGGCGGTGAACTCCATGCGCCGGGTGATCCAGTCGGTGAATTCGAGGTTGGCGTGCAGGACTTCGGCACTGCCGTCCGGCACGTGCTCGTCCACACTCCGCTTGAGGATTCCCAGGGCCAGCGACGGAAGGTCGATGGGCGACCAGGGCATGTTGACCAGCAGTACGCGCATGTCAGCTCCTCGTGGGACGGCCGGAAGACGGGGAAGTGGGCAGGAGAAAAGGGGGCGGGAGGCGGGGCTTCGGGCAACCGGCCGCGTTCGTGGTGGGACGCCCTCCCCGACCCCGCTGGGACGGACAATTCCCGTTGCGGACACCCTCGTTGCGGTGAACGCCCCTGTGGTGTCCGGCCGACCGGCCGGCCCGGCATCGGTGGCCGCCGGGCCGGCCGGCGAGGATCAGTTCTCTTCCGCGTCTTCCGCGTTGCGGAACGGGACGGTGATCGTGACGCCGATGCTCGGCTTCCGGTTCTCCTCGTCACCCTCGAGCGGGTCGTTGTGGATGATGTCCTTCTGCATGGGCGGTTCTCCTCTCGGTGTGTTCGGCGATACCTGTCCCGGCCGCCGCCGTGGTACTGACGCGGCCGGAATCCCCCCTCCGGTCGGCGGGGGGCGTCTTGGGGGCGCGGTGCGGGCCCTGCCCGCCGCGCAGCTCGCGGTCGAGGAAGACCACGGCACGGCGCAGTACGGCGACGTGGTCGCCGCCCTCGTAGCCGTCGTGCCCGCTGTCGAGCCACATCGACTCGTGGCGGGCTCCGGCGGCACGCAGCGCGGCGAGATAGCCGCGCACCTGGCCGGGCGGGCACTTGGCGTCCCGGGTGGCGGCCACGACCAGCAGCGGTGCCCGCACGCGCGAGGCGTACTGGATCGGCGAGCTGCGGGCGTACACCTCGGGCACGTCGTCGGGTGTGCCTCCGTACAGGCGCTCGTCCAGGGCACGCAGCGCGGACGTGGTGGTGCGGTAGGCGGCGACGCCGTCGGCGACGGGCTTGACGGCGACGCCCGCCTGCCACAGTCCGGGGCGGGTGCCGAGGGCCAGCAGCGCCAGGAAGCCGCCCCACGAGGTGCCCCACAGTCCGACGGCGTCCGGGCGCGCCAGCCCGCGCCCGATCAGATCGGCGCGCACCGCCACCAGGTCCTCGACCTGTGTGAGCCCCACGCCCGCGCCGAAGGCCCGGCGCCAGCGGGGGCCGTAGCCGGTGGAGCCGCGGTAGTTGACGCGTGCGACGGCGAAGCCCGAGGCCACGAGCGAGTGCACGACACCGTCGTAGGCGTCGCGGTCGTGATCGGCGGGACCGCCGTGTACGAGGAGGACGACGGGCGGCGGCGCGCCCCGCCCCATGGTCGCCCGGCCCCTGGCATCCCGGCCCCTGGCCGCGTGGCCTCTAGTTCCCCGGTCCTCGGAGGCTTCGCCCTGCGGGAGTTCGGGCCCCTGCGGCAGGCCGTCGCCCTCGGGGAGGCTGAGCCAGGTGTGCACGGGGCCGTCCGGGGTCGGCGTCCACAGATCGCGGTGGTCGCCCGGTACGCGCCCCGGCAGGGTGCCGAGGGCCGGCAGCGCGGTACCGGCCGTGGAGTACATGCGCGGCGGATGGGCCGTGTCCGTCCACAGGTAGTGCACATCGCCACCGGCTCGCGGCGCCGCGTCCAGCAGACTGCCGGGCGGAGTCGGCACGCGCGTGAGGGTGCCGGTGTCCAGGCGGGCCCGGTACAGGGTGCTGCGGCCGTGGCGGTCCTCGCGGATGAGGACGGTACGCCCCTCGTCCTCGTCCCCGTCCGGGTACCAGCGGGCGGTGATCTCACTGTCGAACGCGCACCACGGGTACGTACGGATCCCGGTCTCCGGCCGCCAACTGGCCAGCAGATAGCGGTCGTCGTCCTCGCGCACCAGCAGCAGTTCGTCACGTCCGGCGGTGGGCGCGAAGCCGAGCGACCAGAGTCTGCCGTGTTCCCCGGAGCCGGAGAGCACGGCGCGCGGTGTGCCGTCCGCGGCCAGGACGGTCACGGCGTGCGCGGAACCGGCGGGTCCGCTGATCGCGAGCAGACCGGCCTCGGCGGTGATCCCGGACAGCGTGGCGTGCCGGTCGACGCGCGTCACCTCGCGTGCGGAGGCGCCGCGCCGGCCCAGGTGGACGGTGGTGGTCCGGCCGTCACCCAGTCCCATGGCGACGATCCCGTCGTCGCTCACGGCCAGGCCGCGCGGGGTGCCCGGGGGGACGCCGGTCAGCCCGGGGAGGTCGGGGCCGCCGGGGAAGGGCTGGAACCGCCAGAGCCCCACGCCGTGCGCGTCCTCGTCGAACCACCACACGTTCGCGTCCCGGTCGATCGTTCCGTGCAGCGTGCCCCGCGGCCGGTCGGTGACCTGCCGGGCGCGCCCGGTCCCGGCGTCCCAGGCGAACACCTCGCACCGGCCGTTCGCGTCGGCGGTGAACGCCATCAGCGCCGGATCGGCGGCGCAGACCTCGGGCAGCGCGGCGAGGTAGACCTGGTAGCGGGAGCCGGTCACACGCCTCGCCCCCTCGCCGGAACGTCCCCCGCCGCTGTGGCCTTCGGCGGGGTACTCACGGGCGGTGCGTCCGGCGCCGTCGCCGGCACGCCCGGCGCCAGTACGCGTCGCGCGCCGAGGGTCGTGTGCAGAGCGAGCAGGACCAGCACCCCGGCGGCGGCGAGCGCGGGTACGGCGGCCCCCGCGTGAGCCGTCAGGAGCCCGGCGAGCGCGGGCGCCATGGCGGCGGCTCCACCGGCGGCGGCGGCGAGCACGGAGCCCGCGCGGGCCTGGAGTCCGGGCGGTGTCCCCTGGATGGCCCGGGCCTGGAGGATCACCGTGGCCAGCGGCATGATCAGGCAGAACCCGCCGAACAGCGCCCCGTACGACCACGGCGCCCCGGCCGTCGCGAGCGCGGCGGCGAGCGGGATCATGAGCCAGGTCACCGTCACGACCGCCCGCACGGGGCTGAGTCCGCGCACCAGCCGGGGCGCGGCGAGCGAACCGGCGAGTCCGGCGGCGCCGGACAGTGCCAGGACCAGACCCATGGGTGTGCCGCCGTGGCCGCTCGCCTGCAAGGTGAAGACGGCGTCGTAGTACAGCGCGGCCAGTACGCCGTTGACGGTGGTGGTCCACACGAGTACCAGCCGCAGCAGCGGCGTTGCCCGGACGAGCCGGACTCCGGCGCCCGCCTCGGCGGCCAGCGCGGACCAGGCGCCGCGTGCGGAGCGAGGCGCGGGCTGTGGCATGGGATGTGGCACGGTTTGTGGCGCGGGCCGCGGCACGGGACCGTCCTGCGCCGCGCTCGCGGCCGTCCCCGACGCGCCGTCGGAGACGGCCGGGACCGCCGCGTCCGCCCGGTCCGTCATGTCCACCGTGTCCACCGCGTCCGCGCTGTCGGTCCGGTCGGCCCGCAGATCCGAGCGCATGGCCCGGACGCACACGGCCGTGACGGCGTACGAGACGGCGTCCAGCACGAAGGGCAGCGCCCGCGACGCCTGGTACAGCATGCCGCCCAGAGCGGGTCCCGCGACCAGGGCACCCCGGTCGCCCGCCTCCAGCCCGGCCACCACGCGCGGGAGGTTCCCGGCCGTGGCGATCAGCGCCACCGTGCCGCGGGCCGCCGCCTCGTAGCAGGCGGTGGCGGTACGTTCCACGAGTACGGCGGCGAGCAGATGGACCAGTGAGGGCCGTCCCTCCGCGACGGCCAGGGTCACGGCCACGGAGCCCATCGCGAGCGCCGAGACCACCGCCGACCAGAACATCACCCGCTTGCGCGCGCCACGGTCGGCGGGTACGGCGACGAGCGGGCCGAGCACCAGCCCGGTCGCCGTGGACACCCCCGCGACCAGCCCCACCACCGCCGGCGAGTAGCCGAGCCCGAGGAGCAGCAGCGGCAGGACGACCCCGGACGCCTGACTGCCCAGGGAGTCGGCGGCGTTCGCGCACCAGAGGAGCCGCACGTCGCGGGTGGCGGGCTCGGCGGGCTCGGTGCCCTTGACCGGGACCGGCGGAGTCGAAGCGGCCCGGACGCGCGACGCCCCTGTTTCGGGAGCAGAAGATCCCATGCGCAGCCCCTCCCATTGCCGCCGTCACACTCGAAGTCGCATGCGAGAGCGCATGCGAAATAGCGCCACACTTGACGAAGATGCGTAGAAAAGGTGCAGGAATTGAAACGTTCGGGAGCTTAACCACGTGCCGCCGCGGAGGACAAGGACGCCCGAACGAGGGCTGGTTCGATTCCACACGGGCGCCGTGGGACGCGCCGGGGCCCCGGTATAGCGGCATCGGGGCGAGCGGCTCTTACCGCGCCCGCCATCCGCGATCACCGCGCCGGGGGTGGCGAATTCGGGCGGTGCCACCCTGCCGCCCGGGGTTCATGCTTCGCTTTGGCGTTCGCGGCGCCGAATGAGTCTTCCGGGTGGGCGGAGCCCTGTGTGGGTCGTCGCCGACCATGCCGGACATAAGGCGGAATGCGGCATTCCGTGCGGAGGACGGTAGCTGAACTGCGCGGGAAACGGGACGGGACGCCGCCGGCCGGCCCGGCCGCACCACACGCCACGACGCCCCGCCGCGGCCGCCGGACACGACCGCCACGCCCGCCGCCGACGGCGTACGCGGCCTTCCCGGTGGCGAACGCGACCCCCGCCGCCCAGGCGCCGTACGCCGCGTACCCCACAGGAGGAGAGGACTCCGACGGAAGCGCGCGGGCCCGCGCGATATCCGGAATCCCACTCCCCGGATATCGCCGGACCGACGAGAACGGCTCAAGTTATTGGCCGGAAACGTACGAGAGGCAAGGCGCACGCCGACACCGTTGTCGCCGCGCGGCAGCTGTCCGTTGGCGAAGGGCGTTCTGTGTCGTCGCCGCTGCGGACCGGCAGCGGAGTTCTACGAGGACCGGGCGGGAGTCCTGGTCCGGAGGAGGACCTCGCCGATGGACTCCTCGCGCCATCGCTTCAGGAGTTCGTGGAAGGCGAACGCGCCGTGCGGGTAGGCGGTCGGGCCGTTCGGACGGCCGCCCCCCTCGCGGTTGTAGTAGCCCGGGGTGCACTCGGCGTGGAACCACTCGTGGTCGGGGGCGTCCTCGGCCAGGACGGCGAGCCAGGCGTCCTCGCCCTCGCGGGACGGTTCGACGAGGGCGTCCTTGGCCTCGGCGGCCGCGACGAGGGCGGCGGCGTGGACGGCCTGCTCGTCCAGGATGTGCGTGTAGTTGACGCTGCTGGCGTTCTGCAGGGGGCCCATCTGGATCAGGTTCGGGAAGCCGTTGCTGGTGAAGCCGTGCAGACTGCGCGGGCCCTGCCGCGCCCAGGCGTGCAGCAGTTGGGTGCCGTCCCGGCCGTGAACGGGGAGCTTACCGGAGTGGATGCCGGAGGTGCCGACGGAGAATCCCGTGGCGAAGATCAGGCAGTCGATCTCGTATGTGGTGTCGCCGACCACGACGCCGTGTTCGGTGATGCGCTCGATGCCGTGGGTGTCCGCGGTGTCGACCAGGGTGACGTTGGCGCGGTTGAAAGCCGGGTAGTACTTGTCGGAGAAGGTGGGGCGCTTGCAGGCGTACCGGTACCAGGGCTTGAGCTTCTCGGCCGTGTCGGAGTCGGTGACGGACTGCTCGACGCGGTCGCGCAGCTCGTTCATCTTGACGGCGTCGGCGGTTTCGTAGGCGGCCTCGAAGGTCTTGCGGTCCCCTTGGCGGCGGAAGCTCGGCAGGAGCTTCTCCAGGAGGCCGGCCGACGCCGTCCACTGGTCCGCCACGAGATCCTCTTCGACTGTCTCGCCGGAGACGATGCGGAGATAGTTCTCGCGGCGCTCGCCCGCCCAGCCCTCGTGGTCGGCGCCGACGTCCTCGGCGGTGGTGCGGCGGTTGGCGCGTACGTCCACGGTGGAGGGGGTGCGCTGGAAGACGTAGACGTGTCCGGCGTCCTCGGCCAGCGCCGGAATGACCTGGATGCCGGTGGCGCCCGTGCCGACCACGCCCACCCGCTTGCGCGAGAGGCCGGCCATGCCGCCGTCCGGGGTGCCGCCGGTGTAGGCGTAGTCCCACCGTGACGTGTGGAAGGTGTGGCCCTTGAAGTCCTCGATGCCGGGTATCCCGGGCAGCTTCGGCTCGGAGAGGGTGCCGGTGGCGGTGACGACGTACGTGGCCCGGAACGCGTCGCCGCGGTCGGTGGCCACGATCCAGGTCTCGGATGCCTCCTCCCAGGTCAGCGAGGTGACCGCGGTGGAGAACAGGGCATCGGGGTAGAGGTTGAACCGCTGCGCGATCCGTACCGCGTGGCGGCGGATCTCGTCGCCGGGAGCGTACTTCCACTCCGGCACGTATCCCGTCTCGTCGAGCAGCGGCAGATAGACGTGCGACTCGATGTCGCAGTGGATGCCCGGGTACCGGTTCCAGTACCAGGTGCCCCCGAAGTCGCCGCCGATCTCGACGATCCGGACGCGCTCCACGCCCTGCTGCCGCAGCCGCGCCCCGGCGAGGATGCCGCCGAATCCGCCACCGATCACGGCGACGTCGACGGTGTCCTCCAGCGGCTCGCGGTCGGTCGGCCCGGCCGCGTACGGATCGGCGGCGTAGTAGCCGAACTCCGCTTCGGTGGGCTGGTACTGGCGGGCTCCGTCGGGCCGTACCCGCCGCTCACGTTCGAGCCGGTAACGCTGCCGCAGCGCGGCGAGTTCGTCGGGGGTCGGTGCTTGAGGGGTGGTCATGTGGGGGCCTCAATCCAGTTGGTCCGCTGGCATGCCGGCCGCCCCGGAAGAGCGGCTTTCCGCTACCGTAGCAACTACCGGACAATGGTGTCCGGTTGGAGTGCGGGTGCGTCGTGGCATCCGGTCCGGGCGTGCTCGGCCCCTTGCGCTGAGCCTTCCGGACAGCCGCGCGTCCGTACCCGCGCCCGCCCAGCCGCATCCGCAGACAGGAAGAGTGACCCCCCCATGCGACGACTCCCCGTCCGATCCCTTGCCGTGCTCGCCACGATCAGCACAGTGGCGCTCACCGGATGCGGTACGGACACGGGCAGCCCCGGCGACAAGGCGGCCTCCGCCGGCACGGGCAGGTCCATCACCGCCCAGAAGGTCATGCGGCTCACGAAGGTGCACCAGGAGACCGGGATGACCCTGCTGGAGGGCCCGACCTTCGCCAAGGACGGCAGCCTGCTCGTCGTCGACGTCACCGCGCCCGAGGGCAAGCCGAAGGTGATACGCGTCGACGTCAGGAAGAAGACGTCGCGTGCGGTCCACACCGACGGGCGGGGGGCCTACACCTCCGCGCAGTTCAGCCCGCACGACGGACGCGTCTACCTGTCCGACTTCGCCCACGGCGAGATCGTGAGCCTCGCCCCGGACGGCGGCGATCCGCGGACCTTCTTCTCCGGCGATGTCGACGGGGCGCCGATGAACCCGGACGACATCGCCTTCGACCAGGACGGCAACCTGTACGTCAGCGACTCACGCGGCCTGACCGAGGGCAAGGACCAGGGCCGCGTGGTGCGGATCGACCGCGAAGGCGAGAAGGCCACCGTCCTGGCCGACGACTTGGCCGCGACGAACGGAATCTCGTTCGACGTGGACTACCGCGGGCTGTGGATCAGCGAGCTGACCCAGAACCGGATCTCCTACCTGCGCCTCGACGGCAACGGCGAGGTGACGTCCCGGCACACCGCCATCCGCGTCGACGCCGGTATCGCCCAGACCGACTCGATCGCGGTGGACGCGGACGGCAACATCTACCAGGCGCTGCACGGCCGGGCGGCGATGCTCGTGTACGACAAGCACGGTGAGCGCCTGGCGACCATTGAACTCCCCCGCCGCACCGAGGGCCTGGAGTCGGCGACGAACGTGGCGATCACGCCCGGCGGGACCAAGGCGTACATGACCGTCAGCGGGCCCGCGGGGGGCTACCTGTACACCTTCGACGCGCTGGCGAAGGGGATCCGGCAGTCCAACGGCGGCTGATATCTCCCCGCCTCACCCTTCGAAGGGCCGCACCGGGCCCACCGCGACTCCGAGCAGCCGCCAGGCCCCCAGCGCCCGGCGTTCCCGCTCCTCGCGCGTGGGGCCGATGACGGCGCCGGAGACCATGGCGACGGCGAGCATGAGGTCGTTCGCCGCCGCCAGCCCGTGGCCGTCCGGCAGATGACCCCGCAGGGCCACCTCGACTCGCTCGGACAGCGCCAAGGCGTACGCGAGGGTGCCGGCGTGCCCGGCCGCCCCGTCGGCGTGCAAGAGGCCGATGAAGGCCGCCGACTCCGTCAGATGCCAGGTCAGCACGCCGAGAACGCCGGTGAAATCGGCGTTCCCGGCGGTGGCCGCCTGCTCGACCTGCCGTACGTTCTCCTCCAGAACCGCGGCCGCCACGGCGTCCCGGTCCGGAAAGTGCCGGTACAGAACGCCCTGCCCGACCCCGGCCCGACGGGCGATCGCGGAGAGCGGAGCGTCCAGACCGTGCTGTGCGTAGATCTCCCGGGCGGCGGCGACCAGAGCGGCCCGGTTGCGGGCAGCGGCCTTGGGGCCGTCGTTCGCGGGCCGCCGCTCGTCCGGTACGGGATGGTGCGTCACCCCGGAAGGGTACCGGCCGGTGTGCGGGGCGAGGCGGCCGCCCGGCCGCCCGGTACTACGACGGCCGGCCCGCGGCCATGGCCGTACACACCGCCCCCGGCGCCGTGGTGAACTCGGCGTCGCACCCGTCGCACCGGCCGTCGTAGGCGGCTCCCACCGGATGCGGGCCCTGTCCGCGCGCGCGGACACACCCGGGCGGGTAGGTGGTCGCCCCGACGCCGTCCGGCACGGCTCCCTCGTCGGGGGAGGGGGAGGAACCGGCGGGCAGCTCCCATTCATCGGGCCAGCCGTCACGTCGCAGGTCGCGCATGTCGTGCAGCGCCGCCTCGGTCAGATTCTCCGGGCCGGTCTCCTCTAATGACCGTACGTAGGCGAGGTCGTCGACCAGGTAGGTGTATCTGCGGCCGCTCAGGTCCTGACCCAGCACGAGCCCGTAGCCGGCCGGCCGGGGCGTGACCGCCGCCGCCCGGCAGAAGGCTGTGTAGGCCCGAGCGGAGCCGAGATCGTGTGGGGTCGCGAAAGAGACACCAAGTGGAATGAAATCGTTCATGTAACAAAGACGCGCGACATCGGCTCCACGTTGCGCGGAGTGTGAGTGTCACTTTGAGCCACCGGGGCAAGACCGGAGACCACCGCGACAGCGGAGAGCGGTACCGGTGCCTGTCCTGTTCCGTATGTCCCGGTCGGTGATCCGCCGCCCCCGTCGGGCACCGTCCGCACCGGGCTCATACGGGATCGCCCGGCAGGTCGAGATAGCCGGCGCGCAGCGCGGCCAGGACCGGGTCGTCCGTGGACAGCTCGGTGCCGTCGACGGCCGCCAGCGCGCGGACGCCGACGCTCGTGTTGGTCGCGAACGCCGCCCGCATTCCGCGCGCCTCCGCGATCGGCACCTCGCGTACGGTGTGCTCGTTCCGCCGCTGGAGCAGCGTCATGGTCACACCGGGCAGCACATCGCCCCGGGGCCACACGACGCCTCCCCGCGCGTCCACGAAACCCACGTTCCACGTTCCGCCCTCCGACACCTGGCCACCGGGGCCGTGGAAGAGGGCGTCGTCGTACCCCGCGAGCTGCGCGGTCCGCCTGGCGTGCAGGGCGCCGAACAGCCCCGTGTGTTTGATCTCGGCCGCGTCCCTCACGTAGGGCACCGACATGACTCTCATCGGCGGCAGGGGCAGCGAGCCGGCGGGGCGCGAGGTGACCAGCACCTGTGGTGCGGCGGCGGCCGAGGGCCGCCCGATGTCGAGCGACGGGTCGAAGACGCTCATACGGACCACGAAGGAACCGGCCCTGCCGTCGACGGCTCCGCGCAGGTACGCGCGGACCCGGTCCGTGTCCAGCCGCGTTCCGAACACGGCGCGGCAGTCGCGTGCGAGGCGCTCCAGGTGCAGGGCGAGGCCCCGTACCCGCCCGTCCTCCACGCGCATCGACGTGAAGTGTCCGTAATTGGTGAGCGCCAGGGCCCGCACGGCGTCGGGATCGACGGGCTGTCCGTTCAGTTCCATCACGCGCGACAGTGTGACAGGTCACCCGCGCCCCACGACGGTGGCGCCCACGCCCCGAGACGGTGGCGCCCGCGCACCGCGCCGCCCGTGGGGCTCCGGGGGCTGGATACGGCCGGATCCGCACTGTCGTCCGCGCGTCGCGCGGCGCCGCCACCTCCGGCCGAAGTCTCGGAAATTCCTTAGCTCAAATGTGGTTCGGTAAAACCGCCGAGCACTGGGTGAGGACTGTCGTCCCTCACTGGTCATCGTCCGTCGCAGTGAATCAAGGGGTCTGGATGTCCAAGCGTGCGCTGATAACCGGAGTCACCGGGCAGGACGGCTCCTATCTGGCCGAACACCTGCTTGCCGAGGGCTACCAGGTCTGGGGTCTGACCAGGGGCCAGGCCAACCCACGTAAGCAGCGGATCGGTGCGCTGATCCCCGAGCTGTCGTTCGTGGACGGCGACCTGATGGACCAGGCCAGCCTGGTGTCGGCCGTCGACCTCGTCCAGCCCGACGAGGTCTACAACCTCGGGGCGATCTCGTTCGTTCCGATGTCCTGGCAGCAGGCCGAACTCGTCACCGAGGTCAACGGCACCGGTGTCCTGCGGATGCTGGAGGCCATCAGGATGGTGAGCGGCCTCGGCCGGTCCAATGGCGGCAACGGCGGGGCGTCCGGACAGATCCGGTTCTACCAGGCGTCGTCGTCGGAGATGTTCGGCAAGGTGGCGGAGACCCCGCAGACCGAGCGGACGTCCTTCCACCCGCGCAGTCCCTACGGTGTCGCGAAGACCTACGGGCACTACATCACGCAGAACTACCGTGAGTCCTTCGGGATGTACGGAGTGTCGGGGATCCTGTTCAACCACGAATCACCGCGCCGCGGCGCCGAGTTCGTGACCAGGAAGATCTCCCTCGCGGTCGCCCAGATCAAGCTGGGCCTCCAGGAGAAGCTGTACCTCGGCAACCTCGACGCGGTGCGTGACTGGGGCTTCGCGGGCGACTATGTCCGTGCCATGCACCTGATGCTCCAGCAGGACACTCCCGGCGACTACGTGGTGGGGACCGGCAGGATGCACTCGGTCCGTGACGCGGCCAGGATCGCCTTCGAGACCGTGGGCCTGGACTGGGAGAAGTACGTCGTGGTCGACGAGGCCCTGGTCAGGCCCGCCGAGGTGGAGACGCTCTGCGCCGACTACGGCAACGCCCATGAGAACCTCGGCTGGAAGCCCCTGGTCGAGTTCCCGGAACTCATGCGGATGATGGTGGAGTCCGACCTCCGCCAGGCGGACCGCGAGCGGGAATACGGTCAACTGCTCACCGCCGGCGGCTGGTAGCCCAGCCCCGGGCCCTGTCCGCCCCACTCCGCCCGGCCCGGGAGCAACGCTCCCGGGCCGGGCGGCACGGACACCGGACAGGGCAACGCGTCCCCCTCCCGCCGCCGGTTGGCCGGGCCGAGTCTAGGGATTTTCCCTGACGAGTCCGTCGAGACTGGGCCCGTGTGGCGTGCGGGAGGGCCGGCGGTGCCCCGTGCGGGGCACGCCCGACGCGTCAGGCGCTGTGGAAAGCCATCCCGAGTGCCGGATGCGTATATCGAACTCCTCCGCTGTCCGCCGGTCTTGAGAATGGTTGCGTTGAAGATGGACAAGGAACAGAAGCTTCGGGACTACCTCAAGCGGGCGAGCGCCGACCTTCAGCGTTCCCGGCAGAAGGTGAACGAGCTGGAGGAAGCGGCTCGCGAGCCCATCGCCATCGTGGGCATGAGCTGCCGCTTCCCCGGGGGTGTCGCCAGTCCCGAAGACCTCTGGACCATGCTCGTCAACGGCGAGGACGGCATCACCGGCTTCCCCGCCGACCGCGGCTGGGAGGCGCTCACCGACGGCTCCGAGGAGTTCGCCGGCGGATTCCTGCACGACGCACCACAGTTCGACGCCGAGTTCTTCGGCATCTCCCCCCGCGAGGCCCTCGCCATGGACCCCCAGCAGCGGGTGCTGCTGGAGTCCTCCTGGGAGGCGTTCGAACGGGCGGGCATCGACCCGGCCACACTCCGGTCCACCCGGACCGGTGTGTTCGTCGGCGCCATGCCCCAGGACTACCGCATCGGCCCGGACGACGACGTCCAGGGATTCACCCTGACCGGCAACGCGACCAGCATCCTCTCCGGCCGGCTCTCGTACTTCTTCGGCGCCGTCGGCCCCGCCGTCACCGTCGACACCGCCTGCTCCTCGTCGCTGGTGGCGCTGCACCTGGCGGCCCACTCCCTGCGGCAGGGGGAGTGCTCCCTCGCGCTCGCCGCGGGCGTCACCGTCATGTCCAGCCCCACGACCTTCGTGGAGTTCAGCAGGCAGGGCGGCCTCGCCGCCGACGGCCGCTGCCGCTCCTTCGCCGACTCGGCCGGTGGCACCGGCTGGTCGGAGGGCGTGGGCGTCCTCGTCCTCGAACGCCTCTCCGAAGCACGGCGCAACGGCCACGAGGTCCTCGCCGTGATCCGCGGCTCCGCCGTCAACCAGGACGGCGCGTCGAACGGGCTGACCGCGCCCAACGGCCCCTCCCAGCAGCGCGTCATCGAGCAGGCGCTCGTCAACGCCCGGCTCTCCTCCGACGCCGTCGACGTCGTCGAGGCCCACGGCACCGGCACCACCCTCGGCGACCCGGTCGAGGCCCAGGCGCTCCTCGCGACCTACGGCCGGCACCGCGCCGAGGACCAGCCGCTGCTCCTCGGCTCCGTGAAGTCGAACCTCAGCCACACCCAGGCCGCGGCCGGGATGGCCGGCGTCATCAAGATGGTGCTCTCCATGCGCCACGGTGTACTGCCGCGCACACTCCACGTCGACGCCCCCTCCACCCACGTCGACTGGACGGAGGGCGCCGTACGGCTGCTCACCGAACAGACGCCGTGGCCGCGTGGGACGGAACCCCGCCGCGCCGGTATCTCCGCCTTCGGCCTCAGCGGCACCAACGCGCACACCATCCTCGAAGAGGCGCCCGACGCGCCCGAGCCCGACGACACCGCAACGCCCGGCCCGTCCGTCGCGGCGGGCACCCTGCCACTGCTCCTCTCCGGCCGCACCCGGACAGCGCTGCGCGACCAGGCCGCCCGGCTCCTGTCGTTCCTCGGCGACCGGCCGGACACGGTCCCCGCCGACCTCGCCTACTCCCTCGCCACGGCGCGCACCGGCTTCGAACACCGCGCGGTGGTGACCGCCGCCGACACCGGCGCCGCCGTCGAGGCCCTCACGGCGCTCGCCAACGGGGAGAGCGCGCCCCAGCTGATCCAGGGCCGCGCACAGGGCCGCGCCCGGCTCGCCTTCCTCTTCGCCGGCCAGGGCTCCCAGCGGCCCGGCATGGGACGGGACCTGTACGAGCGGTTCCCGGTCTTCGCCGAGGCTCTCGACGCGGTGCTCGCCCACCTCGACCCCGCGCTCGACCGGCCCCTGAAGGAACTGCTGTTCGCCGCCGAGGACAGCCCCGAGGCCGGACTGCTGCACCGCACCGGCTACGCCCAGCCCGCACTGTTCGCCCTGGAGGTCGCCCTCTTCCGGCTGACCGAATCCTGGGGCGTCAAGCCCGACTTCCTCACCGGCCACTCCATCGGGGAGATCGCCGCCGCGCACGCCGCCGGGGTCTTCTCCCTCGCCGACGCCGCCACACTCGTCCTCGCCCGGGGCCGCCTCATGCAGGCGCTGCCCTCCGGTGGCTCCATGGTCTCCCTGGAGGCCACCGAGGCCGAGGTCCTGGCCGTCCTCGACGGCCGCTCGGAGCGCGTCTCGATCGCGGCCGTCAACGGACCCTCGTCCGTCGTCGTCGCCGGCGAGAGCGACGAAGTCGCCGCCGTCGCGGGCCACTTCACCGACCAGGGCCGCAGGACCAAGACGCTGCGCGTCTCGCACGCCTTCCACTCCCCGCTCATGGCGCCGATGCTCGACGAGTTCCGGGCCGTCGTCGCGGGACTCTCGCCGCAGGCACCCGTCATCCCCGTCGTCTCCACCCTGACCGGGACGCTCGCCACGGTCGAGCAGCTGACCTCGCCGGACTACTGGACCGACCACGTACGGCACACCGTCCGCTTCGCCGACTCCGTCGCCTGGCTGAACGACCACGGCACCGGCAGCTACCTGGAGCTGGGCCCCGACGGCGTCCTGTCCGCCCTGGCCGAGGCGATCCTCGACACCGGCGCCGACCCCGCGCGGGACACCCCCGCCGCCCACACCCTGCTGCGCCCCGGCCGGCCCGGGCCCGAGACCGTCACCACCGCGCTCGGCGGCCTGCACGCGCGCGGCGTCGCCCTGCGGTGGGGCGCCTACTTCGAGGCCACCGGCGCCCGCCGGATCGACCTGCCCACCTACGCGTTCCAGCGCCGCCGCTACTGGCCCAAGGGCATCACCCAGAGCGGCGACGTCCGCGCCGCGGGTCTGGGCGCGGCCCACCACCCGCTGCTCGCCGCCGCCGTCTCCCTGGCCAACTCGGACGGCCTGCTGCTCACCGGCCGGCTCTCCCTCCAGTCCCACCCGTGGCTCGCCGAACACACCGTGCGCGGCACCGTGCTGCTGCCCGGCACCGCCTTCCTGGAGCTGGCCGTCCGCGCCGGCGACGAGGTCGGCTGCGACCGTGTCGAGGAACTGACCCTGGCCGCGCCCATGGTCCTGCCCGAGCAGGGCGGCGTCCAGGTACAGGTGTGGGTGGGCAGCCCCGACGACTCCGGCCGCCGCACGCTCAGCCTGCACTCCCGGCCCGACGGCTCCGAGGAACAGCCCTGGACCCAGCACGCCGCCGGTGTGCTCGCGGCAGGCGAGCAGCGCGCCGACTTCGACGCCACCGCCTGGCCCCCCGCGGACGCCCGCGCCATCGAACTGGACGGCTTCTACGACGGGATGGCCGACAGCGGGTTCGGCTACGGGCCGGTCTTCCGCGGCCTGCGCGCCGCCTGGCGGGCGGGCGACGACATCTACGCCGAGGTGGCGCTGCCCGACACCAACGGCTCCGACGCCGGTGCCTTCGGGATCCACCCCGCCCTGCTCGACGCCGCCCTCCACGCCTCGGCCTTCGCCGGCCTCGGCGAGCACGGCCGCGGCGGACTGCCCTTCTCCTGGCAGGACGTGACCCTGCACGCCTCGGGCGCGGCCACCGTACGGGTACGGCTGACGCGCGTGGACGACGACACGGTGTCGATCGCCGTCGCCGACACCACCGGCGCCCTCGTCGCCTCCGTCGGCTCGCTCGTCCTGCGCTCCGCCCCCGGCGAGGCGAAGGCCGACGCGGGAATCGCCCGCGACGCGCTGTTCGAGCTGCGCTGGACCGCCCTGCGCGACCAGCGGGACCCGGTGCCCGTACCGTCCCCGGTCGGCGTCCTCGGCCCGGACACCCTCGGCCTCACCGACGCGCTCACCGCCGCCGGGACGAGCGTCACCGCGCTGTCCGGCCCGGACACGGACACGGCCACCCCGGCCCTCGTCCTCGCGCCCGTGCGCGGCGCCACCGGCACCGGGACGGCCGAGTCGGTCCACGCCCTGACCGCGCACGTCCTGGAACTGCTCCAGGGCTGGCTCGCCGACGAACGGCACGCCGACGCGAAGCTCGTTCTCGTCACCCGCGGCGCCGTCGCCACCGACGGCCACGCCGTCACCGACCCGGCCGCCGCCGCCGTCTGGGGCCTCGTACGCTCCGCGCAGACCGAACACCCCGGCCGCTTCGGCCTGCTGGACCTGGACGCCTCCGACACCTCGCAGCCCCTGCCCGGCACGGCGCTCACCGTGACCGAACCCCAGGCGGCCGTGCGCGGCGGCGCCCTGCTCGGCGCCCGGCTCGCCCGCGGACACGGCGCCGACACCGCCCGCGCCGAATGGAACCCCGACGGTACGGTCCTGATCACCGGCGGGACCGGCGGGCTCGGCCGCGTCATGGCCCGCCACCTCGTCGTCGACCGCGGAGTGCGCCGCCTGCTGCTGGCCAGCCGTAGCGGCGCCGCCGCCGAGGGAGCCGAGGAACTGCTCGCCGAGCTGACCGGCCACGGCGCCCACGCCGAGGCCGTCGCCTGCGACCTCGCCGACCGCGACGCGCTCACGCGCCTGCTCGCGTCCATCCCCGCCGCGCACCCGCTCACCGCCGTCGTGCACAGCGCCGGCGTCCTCGACGACGGCGTCGTCGAGTCCCTGACGCCGCGGCGGCTGAGCGCGGTGCTCCGGCCCAAGGCCGACGCCGTGTGGAACCTGCACGAGGCGACCGCCGGACTGGACCTCGCCGCGTTCGTCGTCTTCTCCTCGCTCTCCGGCACCATAGGCGTCCCCGGCCAGGGCAACTACGCCGCCGCCAACGCCTTCCTCGACGCCGTCGCCCACCTGCGCCGCGCCGCCGGCCTGCCCGCGCTCTCGCTGGGCTGGGGCCCCTGGGCACCGACCGCCGGAATGACCGGCGGTCTGAACGAGGCGGAGCTGCGGCGCATGGCGCGCACCGGCACGCCCGCCCTCACCGAGGAACAGGGGGTCGCCCTCTTCGACGCCGCGCTCGGCCACGACGCGGCCACGCTCCTGCCCGTCCGCCTCGACCTGTCGGTCCTCCGCGTCCAGGACGAGGTGCCGCCGCTGCTGCGCGGCCTCATCCGTACCCCCGTACGCCGCTCGGTGGTGTCCGGCTCCGAGACGGCCGTCGGACTCGTCCAGCGGCTCGGCCGGCTCGACGAGGCCGCCCGCACCGAGCTGGTCCTCGACCTCGTCCGCGGCCAGGTGGCCGCCGTACTCGGCCACGCGAGCGCCTCCGACGTCGACCCGACCCGGCCCTTCCAGGAACTCGGCTTCGACTCCCTCACCGCCGTCCAGCTGCGCAACCTGCTCAGCACGGCCACCGGGCTGCGGACCGCCGCCACGGTGATCTTCGACTACCCGACCGTGACCGCCCTGGCGGGCCACGTCCTCGGCGAACTCATGGGCTCCACGGCCGCCGTGGCGGCGAGCGCCCCGCGCGCCGCCACCGACCAGGACCCCATCGTCATCGTCGGCATGAGCTGCCGCTACCCGGGCGGCGTCACCTCGCCCGAGGACCTGTGGCGCCTCGTGGACGAGGGCACCGACGCCATCTCGGGCCTTCCCGACGACCGCGGCTGGGACCTGGACTCCCTGTACCACCCGGACCCCGACCACCTCGGCACCACGTACACCCGCTTCGGCGGATTCCTTCACGACGCCGCCGAGTTCGACCCCGCTTTCTTCGGCATGAGCCCCCGTGAGGCGCTGGCCACCGACTCCCAGCAGCGGCTGCTGCTGGAAGCCTCCTGGGAGGCCGTCGAGCGCGCCGGGATCGACCCCGTGTCGCTGCGCGGCAGCCAGACCGGCGTCTTCGCGGGCGTCATGTACAACGACTACGCGGCCACCCTCACCGGCGGCCAGTTCGAGGGATACCAGGGCAGCGGCACCTCGCCCAGCATCGCCTCCGGCCGGGTCTCCTACACCCTCGGCCTCGAAGGCCCCGCCGTCACCGTCGACACCGCGTGCTCGTCGTCACTCGTCGCCATGCACTGGGCGATGCAGGCGCTGCGCGCGGGGGAGTGCTCACTGGCCCTCGCCGGCGGTGTCACCGTGATGTCCACGCCGACCTCCCTCATCGAGTTCTCCCGCCAGCGCGGGCTGTCCCCGGACGGCCGCTGCAAGGCGTACGGGGACGGAGCCGACGGCGTCGGCTGGTCCGAGGGCGTCGGCATGCTCGTCCTCGAACGCCTCTCGGACGCGCGGCGCAACGGGCACCGCGTCCTCGCCGTCGTCCGTGGCTCCGCCGTCAACCAGGACGGCGCCTCCAACGGCCTGACCGCCCCCAACGGCCCCTCCCAGCAGCGCGTCATCCGCCAGGCCCTGGCAGGCGCCGGGCTCTCCACCGCCGACGTCGACGTCGTCGAGGGCCACGGCACCGGCACCTCGCTGGGCGACCCGATCGAGGCCCAGGCGCTGCTGGCCACCTACGGACAGGACCGTGACGCCGGACAGCCGCTGCTGCTCGGCTCCGTCAAGTCCAACATCGGCCACACCCAGGCCGCGGCCGGCGTCGCCGGTGTCATCAAGATGGTCATGGCCATGGACCACGGGGTGCTGCCCCGCACGCTCCACGCCGACCAGCCGTCCTCGCACGTCGACTGGGACGCCGGCGCGGTGCGCCTGCTCACCGACGAGACGCCCTGGCAGCGCACCGACCGTGCCCGCCGCGCGGGTGTCTCGTCCTTCGGCATCAGCGGCACCAACGCCCACGTCATCATCGAGGAGCCCCCGCACACCGAACCGGCCGCCGTCACCCCCGAGGTGACCCCGGCCGTACTGCCGTGGACGCTCGCCGCCAGAAGCCGGGCCGCGCTCCGCGACCAGGCCGCCCGGCTGCGCTCCTACGCCGAGGCCCACCCCGAGACGGCCCTCGCCGACGTGGCGCTCTCGCTCGCCACCACCCGTACGGCCTTCGACCAGCGCGCCGTCGTGACCGGCGACCGGGACGAACTCCTGCGCGCCCTCGCCGCCCTCGCCGGTGACCGGCCGGACGCCGCCCTCGTCGAGGGCGAGACCGGCGGCGCGGGCAAGCTCGCCCTCCTGTTCGCCGGACAGGGCAGCCAGCGCCCCGGCGCGGGCCGTGAACTGTACGCCCGCTTCCCCGTGTTCGCGCGGGCGCTGGACGAGGTGACCGCCGCGCTCGACCCGCTGCTGGACCGTCCGCTGCGCGAGGTCCTCTTCGCCGCCGACGACACCCCCGAGGCGGAGCTGCTGTCCCGGACCGGCTGGACCCAGCCGGCCCTGTTCGCCCTCGAAGTCGCCCTGTACCGGCTGCTGCGCTCCTGGGGCGTGCGCCCCGACGTCCTGCTCGGCCACTCCGTCGGCGAGATCGCCGCCGCCCACGCCGCCGGGGTCTTCTCCCTCCCGGACGCCGCCCGGCTCGTCGCGGCCCGCGCCCGGCTCATGCAGGCGCTGCCCGCCGAAGGCGCGATGATCTCGCTCCGGGCCTCCGAGGACGAGGTCGCCCCGCTGCTCGACGGACGCGAGCACGAGGTGTCCCTGGCCGCGCTGAACGGCCCCTCGGCCGTCGTCGTCTCGGGCACCGAGGCGGCCACCGAGGAGATCGCCGCCCACTTCGCCGCGCTGGGACGCAAGACCAGGCGGCTGCGGGTGAGCCATGCCTTCCACTCCCCGCTCATGGACCCCGTGCTCGACGACTTCCGCGCCGTCGCCGAGGACCTGACCTACCACCCGCCGGCCGTCCCCGTCATCTCCAACCTGACCGGGCGCCAGGCCGCCGAGAGCGAACTGTGCCGCCCCGACTATTGGGTCGCGCACGTCCGCGCCGCCGTCCGCTTCGCCGACGGCGTCCGCGCCGCGCACGCGGCCGGGGCCACCACCTTCCTGGAGGTCGGACCCGGCGGTGTGCTGTCCGCGCTCGCCCAGGACACCCTGGGGGACGCCGCCGACACCGACATCACCCCGCTGCTGCGGTCCGACCGCGACGAGGAGCGGGCCGTCACCACCGCCCTCGCCCGGCTGCACGTGCGCGGCTCCTCCGTCGACTGGCCCGCCTTCCTCACCGGAACGGGCGCCCGCACCGTCGACCTGCCCACCTACGCCTTCCAGCGCGAGCGCTACTGGCCGGGGACCGGCGCCGACTCCACCACGCGCACCGCCCTCGACACCGCGGCCACCGACCCCGCCGACGCCGAACTGTGGGGCGCGATCGAGCGCGGCGACGCCGCCGGACTGGCCGGACTGCTGGGCCTGCGCGACGAACAGCACGCCTCCCTGTACGCCCTGCTCCCCGCCCTCTCCTCCTGGCGCCAGCAGCGCCAGGAGGCGGCGCTGCTCGACTCCACCCGCTACCAGGTGCGGTGGAAGCAGGTCCGCCCCGGCGCAGCGCCGGTCCTCGAAGGCCGCTGGCTGGTCGTCACCACCGAGGGGATCGACAGCGACGAGATCCTGGACGCCCTGCGCGGCCACGGCGCCCAGTTCGAACGCCTCGACCTCGACCCGGCCTGCCGGGACCGCGCCGAACTCACCGAGCGGCTGAGGGCCGCGGTGCAGGACGCCGACGCCGTGGGCGGTGTGCTGTCCCTGCTCCCGCTCGCCGACCTTCCCGGCCTGCCCCTCACGGACGACGTGCCCGCCGGGCTCGCGCTGGGCATCGTCCTCGCCCAGGCCCTCGGCGACCTCCGCCTCGACGCCCCCCGGTGGACCCTCACACGCGGCGCGGTCGGCACCGGCCCCGCCGACCCGCCGGCCAACCCCGTCCAGGCCACCGCCTGGGGGCTGGGCCGCGTCGCCGCCCTGGAGTCCCCGCTGCCGTGGAGCGGGCTGATCGACCTCCCGCCGGTGCTGGACGCACCCGCGATCCAGCACCTGGTCAGCGTGCTGGCCGGGCGGGGCGGCGAGGACCAGGTCGCCCTGCGGTCCGGCACCGTCCTCGGCCGCCGGCTGGTGCGCCGCCCGTCCGCCGAGCTCCCCCCGGCGGACGCCTTCACCGCCGACGGCACCGTACTCGTCACCGGCGGTACGGGCGCCCTCGGCGCCGAGGTGGCCCGCTGGCTCGCCCGCAGCGGCGCCCGGCACCTCGTCCTCACCAGCCGCCGGGGCCCGGAAGCGCCCGGCGCGCCCGAACTCCGCGCCGAACTGGAGGGCCTGGGCGCCCGCGTCACCCTCGCGGCCTGCGACACCGCCGACCGCGACGCCCTCGCCGGCGTCCTCGCGGCGATCCCCGAGGACCTGCCGCTGACCGGTGTGGTGCACACCGCGGGCGTCGGACAGGCGGCCTCGCTCTCCGCCACCCCGCTGACCGACGCCGTCGACACGATGTCGGCGAAGCTGCTCGGCGCCGCTCACCTGGACGACCTGCTCGCCGACCACGACCTCGACTTCTTCGTCCTCTTCTCCTCCATCGCCGGGGTGTGGGGCAGCGCGGGGCAGAGCGCCTACGGCGCCGCCAACGCCTACCTCGACGCCCTCGCCCAGAACCGCCGGTCCCGGGGACTGTCCGCCACCTCCGTGGCCTGGGGCCCCTGGGCCGAGGCCGGCATGGCCACCCACGAGGCCCTGTCCGACCAGCTCCACCGCAGCGGCCTGCGCTTCCTGACGCCCGCCACCGCCGTCGCCGAACTGCGCCGCGCCGTCGTCCAGCAGGATGTCGCGGTCACCGTCGCCGACATCGACTGGTCGCGCTACCACCCGGTCTTCACCGCGGCACGGCCCAACGTCCTCTTCGACGAGATCCCCGAGGTCGCCGCCCTGGACCGGCCGGACACGGCCGACGACGGAGCCTCCTCCGAACTCGCCGGACGCCTCCGCGGCCTCGAACACGCCGACCAGGAAAGGCTGCTGACCACCCTCGTCCGGGGTGAGGCCGCCATGGTCCTCGGCCACGCCTCCGCCGAAGGGGTCGACGAACGCCGGGCCTTCCGCGAGGCCGGGTTCGACTCGCTGACGGCCGTGGAGTTCCGCAAGCGGCTCGCCACCCTCACCGGGCTCCCGCTGCCCGCGACCCTCGCCTTCGACTACCCGACCCCCGTCGCCCTCGCCCGGTTCCTGCTCACCGAGATCCTCGGCACCGGCGGCGCCGAAGCGGCCCCGCGGGCCCTGGCCACGGGCGCCTTCGACGAGCCGATCGCCGTCGTCGGCATGGGCTGCCGCTTCCCCGGCGGTGTCCGTTCCCCCGAGCAGTTCTGGGAACTGGTCGCCGAGGGCACCGACGCCATCACCGACTTCCCGGTGAACCGGGGCTGGGGCGAGGACCTCTACCACCCGGACCCCGACCAGCCCGGCACCACCTACTCGACACAGGGCGGATTCCTGCACGAGGCCGGCGAGTTCGACGCCGGGTTCTTCGGCATCTCGCCGCGCGAGGCCCTGTCCATGGACCCCCAGCAGCGGCTGCTGCTGGAGACCACCTGGGAGGCGTTCGAACAGGCCGGTATCGACCCCGCGTCGGTCCACGGCAGCCCCACCGGCACCTTCATCGGCTCCACCTACCAGGAGTACGGGCTCGGACTGGACGAGGGCTCCGCCGCCGGACACGCCGTCACGGGCACCAGCCCCAGCGTGCTCTCCGGCCGCCTCGCCTACCTCTTCGGCCTCGAAGGCCCCGCCGTCACCGTCGACACCGCCTGCTCCTCGTCGCTGGTCGCCCTCCACCTGGCCTGCCAGTCGCTCCGCAACGGCGAATCCACGCTCGCCCTCGCCGGCGGCGCCACCGTCATGACCAACCCCGCCTCGTTCATCGCCTTCAGCAAGCAGCGCGCCCTCGCCCAGGACGGCCGCTGCAAGGCGTTCTCGGACGACGCGGACGGCATGACCCTCGCCGAGGGCGTCGGCGTCGTCGTCCTGGAGCGGCTCAGCGAGGCGCGACGCAACGGCCACGAGGTCCTGGCCGTGATCCGCGGCTCCGCCATCAACCAGGACGGCGCCTCGAACGGTCTGACGGCGCCGAACGGCCCCGCGCAGCAGCGCGTCATCCGCCAGGCCCTCGCCAACGCCAAGCTGACCACCGCCGACATCGACGTCGTCGAGGCCCACGGCACCGGCACCGCCCTCGGCGACCCGATCGAGGCACAGGCCCTGCACCACACCTACGGGCGCGACCGCGACCCCCAGCGCCCGCTGCTGCTCGGCTCCGTCAAGTCGAACATCGGGCACACCCAGTCCGCCGCGGGCGTCGCCGCGGTCATCAAGATGGTCATGGCACTGCGCCACGGGACCCTCCCGCGCACCCTGCACGCCGACGAGCCCTCCAGCCACGTCGACTGGAGCTCAGGGACCGTCTCGCTGCTCGGCGAGGGACGGGACTGGCCGCGCGCCGAACTGCCGCGCAGGGCAGGCGTCTCGTCCTTCGGTATCAGCGGCACCAACGCCCACGCCATCCTCGAAGAGGCGCCGCTGCCGGAGCCGGCCGGGACGGAGCCCGACACGGCCCCCGTCCCGCCCGCCGGCGGTGTCGTCCCCTGGACGCTGTCCGCCCGCACCCCCCAGGCGCTGCGCGACCAGGCCGCGAGCCTCGCCGCCCACCTCGACACGACCGGCACCGGCACCGTCCACGCCCTCGACGTCGGCCACTCGCTGGTGACCACCCGTACGGTCTTCGACCACCGCGCCGTCGTCGTCGGCGACGACGACCGGAGCCTCGCCGCCGCGCTCACGGCCCTCGCCGAGGGCACCTCCTCGCCCGCCGTCGTGCACGGCGTCGCCGAGACCACCGGCAAGACCGTCTTCGTCTTCCCCGGCCAGGGCTCCCAGTGGGCCGGCATGGGGGCACGCCTCCTCGACGAGTCCCCCGTCTTCGCCGAACGCGTCGGCGAGTGCGCGGTCGCGCTCTCCGCCTTCGTCGACTGGTCGCTGCTCGACGTGCTGCGGCAGGCCGACGGCGCGCCGTCCCTGGAGCGCGTCGACGTCGT
The DNA here is from genome assembly GCF_036231945.1 of Streptomyces sp. NBC_01429. Taxonomy (NCBI): domain Bacteria; kingdom Bacillati; phylum Actinomycetota; class Actinomycetes; order Kitasatosporales; family Streptomycetaceae; genus Streptomyces; species Streptomyces sp. NBC_01429. Next base: position 7,661,708 of record NZ_CP109599.1, read on the forward strand.
CCAGCCCGCCTCCTGGGCGGTCATGGTGTCGCTCGCCGAGCTGTGGCGCGCCCACGGGGTCGTCCCGGACGCCGTCGTCGGCCACTCCCAGGGGGAGATCGCCGCCGCGACCGTCGCCGGAGCGCTGTCCCTGGAGGACGCCGCGCGGATCGTCGCCCTGCGCAGCCGGGCCATCGGCCGGGTGCTCGCCGGATCCGGCGGCATGATGTCCGTACCGCTGCCCGCCGCCGACGTCGAGGCGCGGCTGCGCGCCCACGGCGAAGCACTCTCGGTCGCCGCCGTCAACGGACCGCGCTCCGTCGTCGTCGCGGGCGAGGCCGGGCCGCTCGACGCCCTCATGGCCGAACTGACGGCGGACGACATCCGCGCCAAGCGCATCGCCGTCGACTACGGTTCGCACTCCGCCCAGGTGGAGCGGGTCGAGGAGGAACTCCTCGGCACCCTCGCCGAGGTCGCCCCCCGCCCGCCCCGGATCCCGTTCCTCTCGACCGTCACCGGCGACTGGCTCGACCACGGATCCACCCCCCTCGACGCCGGCTACTGGTACCGGAACCTGCGCGGGACGGTCCGCTTCGAGCCCGCCGTACGCACCCTCCTCGCGTCCGGACACCAGGCGTTCATCGAGATCAGCTCCCACCCCGTGCTCTCCATGGGCATCCAGGAGACCGCCGAGGCCGCGAACGCCGGCCGGACCGTCGTCACCGGCACGCTCCGCCGCGACCAGGGCGGCACCGACCGCTTCCTCACCTCACTGGCCGAGGCGTACGTCCGCGGCGTCACCGTCGACTGGGACCGGGTCTTCGCCGGCACCGGGGCGCGGCGCGTCCCCCTGCCCACCTACGCCTTCCAGCGCGAACACCTGTGGGCCATCGCGGCCAAGCCCCGGACGAACGGCGAGGACAACCCCGCCGACGCCGAGTTCTGGACCGCAGTCGAGGACGAGGACGTCGACGCGCTGGCGTCCAGCCTCCGCGTCGACCGCACCTCCCTCGCGCCCGTCCTGCCCGCGCTGTCGCACTGGCGCCGCCGCCGGCGTGACCTCTCCACCGTCGACTCCTGGCGCTACCGGGCCGGCTGGAAGCCGCTGTCCGGGCTGCCCGCGGCGACCCTGACCGGTGACTGGCTCGTCGTCACCACCGGCACGGTCCCCACCGACGAGATCACCGGCATCCTCGCCGACCACGGAGCGACGCCCCACACCCTCACCCTCGACTCCTCCCACCTGGACCGCGAAACACTGGCCCGGCGCCTCGGCGACCTCGGCGAGGACCTGACGGGAGTGGTCTCCCTGCTGGCCGCCGCCGAGCGGCCCAGCGAGGAACACCCGGCCCTCACGGCGGGGCTCGCCCTGAGCGTGTCGCTGATCCAGGCGCTCGGCGACGCCGGGATCGACGCGCCCCTGTGGTGCCTCACCCGGGGCGCCGTCTCCACCGGCCGCTCCGACCGGCTGACCCGGCCCGTCCAGGCCCAGATCCTCGGCCTCGGCTGGACCGCCGCCCTCGAACACCCGCAGCGCTGGGGCGGCCTGATCGACCTGCCCGAACAGCTCGACCGGCGCGCCGGCGAGCGGCTCGCGGCGCTGCTGACCGGCCGTACCGACGAGGACCAGCTCGCCGTACGCCCCTCCGGCGTCCTCGCGCGCCGCGTGTCCCGCGCCACCACCGCCTCACCCGCCCCGGGCCGCCCCTGGTCGCCGCGCGGCACCACGCTCATCACCGGCGGCACCGGCACCCTCGCCCCGCACCTCGCCCGGTGGCTGGTCCAGCAGGGCGCCGAGCACATCGTGCTCACCAGCCGTCGCGGCCCCGACGCTCCCGGCGCCGGCACCCTCGTCCAGGAACTCAACGACCTGGGCTGCGAAACCTCCCTCGTCGCCTGCGACCTGACCGACCGCGACTCCGTCGCCGCGCTCCTCGACGGCCTCCGGGCCGAAGGACGCACCGTACGCACCGTCGTGCACACCGCCGCCCTCATCGAACTCGCCTCCATCGAGGAGACGAGCCTCGACGCCTTCGCCCAGGTCGTCCACGCGAAGGTCGCCGGAGCCCGGTACCTCGACGAACTGCTCGACGACGACGAACTCGACGCCTTCGTCCTCTACTCGTCCACCGCGGGCATGTGGGGCAGCGGCCAGCACGCCGCCTACGTCGCCGGCAACGCCTACCTCAACGCGCTCGCCGAACACCGGCGCGCCCGCGGCGCCCACGCCGCCTCCGTCTCCTGGGGCATCTGGTCCGACGACCTCAAGCTGGGCCGGGTCGACCCCTCCCAGATCCGCCGCAGCGGACTCGTCTTCATGGACCCGCAACTGGCCCTCACGGGGCTGCGCCAGGCCCTCGACGACAACGAGACGGTGCTCTCCGTCGCCGACGTCGACTGGGAGCGCTACTACCCCGTCTTCACCTCCAGCCGGCCCACCACGCTGTTCGAGGAGGTCGCCGAGGTCCAGCGGCTCGCCGAGGACTCGGCCCAGGCCGCCACCGGCGACAGCGAGTACGTCACCGGACTGCTGGCGCTCCCCGCCGTCGAACAGGACCGCGTCCTGCTCGATCTGGTCCGCTCCGAGGCCGCGACCGCCCTCGGCCACGCCTCTCCCGACGTCCTGTCGGAGCAGCGGGCCTTCCGCGAGGTCGGCTTCGACTCACTGATGGCCGTCGACCTGCGCAACCGGCTCGCCGCCGTCACCGGTCTCACCCTGCCGAGCACCATGGTGTTCGACTACCCCACGCCCGTCGCCCTCGTGGAGTTCCTCCGCACCCTGATCGCGGGCACCGTCACCGGCGCCCCCACGGCGGTCGGGGCGTCCGTCGCCGACGACCCCATCGCCATCATCGGCATGAGCTGCCGCTACCCCGGCGGCATCGGCTCCCCGGAGGAGCTGTGGCAGCTCGTCGCCGAGGGCGGCGACGCCATCAGCGAATTCCCCGCAGACCGGGGCTGGGACACCGAGGGACTGTACGACCCGGACCCCGACCGCTCGGGCCACACCTACTCGACCCGGGGCGGCTTCCTCCACGACGTCGCGGACTTCGACGCCGGATTCTTCGGCATCTCGCCGCGCGAGGCGCTGGCCATGGACCCGCAGCAGCGTCTCCTCCTGGAGACGGCCTGGGAGGCCATGGAGCGGGCCGGCATCGACCCCGCCGAGCTGCGCGGCAGCAGCACCGGCACCTTCGTCGGCGCCAGCTACCAGGACTACAGCTCCGGCGGAGCCACCACGGACGGCGCCGAAGGACACCTGATCACCGGCACCATCTCCAGCGTCCTGTCCGGCCGCCTCTCCTACACCTTCGGCTTCGAGGGCCCCGCCGTCACCCTCGACACCGCGTGCTCGTCGTCCCTCGTCGCCCTGCACCTGGCCTGCCAGTCCCTGCGCAACGGGGAGAGCTCCCTCGCGCTCGCCGGCGGCGTCAGCGTCATGGCCACCCCCAGCGCCTTCGTCGGCTTCAGCCGCCAGCGGGCGATGGCCGCGGACGGCCGCTGCAAGGCGTACTCCGACCAGGCCGACGGCATGAGCCTCGCCGAAGGCGTCGGCCTGGTCCTCGTCGAACGCCTCTCCGACGCCCGCCGCAACGGCCACACCGTGCTCGCCGTCATCCGCGGCAGCGCCGTCAACCAGGACGGCGCGTCGAACGGTCTGACCGCGCCCAACGGCCCCTCGCAGCAGCGCGTCATCCGCCAGGCCCTCGCCAACGCGGGCGTCGGCCCGGCCGAGGTGGACGTCGTCGACGGCCACGGCACCGGCACCGCCCTGGGCGACCCGATCGAGGCGCAGGCCCTGCTCGCGACGTACGGACAGGACCGGAACGCCTCCGAGCCGCTGCTGCTCGGCTCGGTCAAGTCGAACATCGGCCACACCCAGATGGCCTCCGGCGTGGCCAGCGTCATCAAGATGGTCATGGCGCTGCGGCACGGCACCGTGCCCAAGACACTCCACGTCGACCGGCCCTCTTCGCACGTCGACTGGGAGGCCGGAGCCATCCGGCTGCTGACGGAACAGCGGGAGTGGCCCGAGACCGGCCACCCGCGCCGCGTCGGCGTCTCCTCCTTCGGGCTCAGCGGCACCAACGCGCACACCATCCTCGAACAGGCCCCCGTCACCGACGAGCCCGAAGAGGCCCCGCGCACCGCGGGCCCCGCGCCCGCGGCCGTACCGCTCGTCCTGTCCGGCCGGACCGAGCAGGGGCTGCGGGCCCGCGCAGCGCAGCTCCTGTCCTCGCTCGCCGACCACCCCGAACAGCCGCTGACCGACCTCGCGTTCTCCCTCGCGGCCTCCCGCGCCGCCCTGGAACACCGCGCCGCCGTCGTCACCGAGGACCACGACGGTCTCGTCCGGGCCCTCACCGCGCTCCGGGACGGTGCCCCCGACGGCGACCTGATCACCGGACGCCCCGGCAGCGGACGCAGGGCCTTCCTCTTCACCGGCCAGGGCAGCCAGCGAGCCGGGACGGGACGCGAACTGTACGACCGCTACCCGGTGTTCGCCGAGGCGCTCGACGCCGTCCTCACCCACCTCGAACCCACCCTCGACCGCTCCCTGCGGGAGATCCTCTTCGCCGCCCCCGGCACCCCCGAGGCCGCGCTGCTCGACGACACCGGCTACACCCAGCCCGCGCTCTTCGCCCTCGAAGTGGCCCTGTACCGGCTGGTCGAGTCCTGGGGCATCACACCGGACTACGTCGCCGGCCACTCCATCGGCGAATACGCCGCCGCCCATGTGGCGGGCGTGTTCACGCTGGAGGACGCCTGCGCCCTGGTGGCCGCCCGCGGACGCCTGATGGCGGCACTGCCCGAAGGCGGAGCCATGTGCTCCGTCGAGGCCACCGAGGAGGAGATCGCACCGCTGCTCGACGGAGCGGAGGACCGCCTCTCCGTCGCCGCCGTCAACACCCCGGCCTCCCTGGTGGTGGCGGGCGACGAGGACGCGGTGCTCGCCGCGGCCGCCCACTTCGAGGCCCTGGGACGGCGGACCAAGCGGCTCCGGGTCAGCCACGCCTTCCACTCCCCGCACATGGACGCCATGCTCGACGCGTTCGCCCGCGTCGCCCGCGGCATCGAGTACCGGGCCCCCTCCCTCGCGTTCGTCTCCACCGTCACCGGCCGGCTCGCGACCGCGGAGGAACTGCGCTCGCCCGACTACTGGACCGGCCAGGTCCGTGCCACCGTCCGCTTCGCCGACGCCGTCCGCACCCTCGACACCAGCGGGGTGAGCACCTTCCTCGAACTCGGCCCGGACGCCGTCCTCACCGGCGCCGCGAGCGAGACCCTCGCCGACGCCGACCGCTCCGTCGCGATCCCGCTCCTGCGCCGCGACCGCTCCGAGACCGCCACCGCCGCCACCGCCCTCGCCCGGCTCCACGTACACGGCGTACGCCCCGACTGGACCGGCGTGTTCGCCGGCACCGGCGCCCGGCGCACCGACCTGCCGACCTACCCCTTCCAGCGCGCCCGCTACTGGCCCGAGGCCGGCGCCCCGCGGCCCGCCACGCCCACCGACCCCGCCCACGCGGTCGACGACGCGTTCTGGGCCGCCGTGGAACGCGAGGACCTGGCCGCGCTGGGCACCTCGCTCGACCTGGACGACGACACCCTGACCGCCGTCGTCCCCGCGCTGTCGACCTGGCGCCGCAAGCGCCGCAAGCAGTCCACCATCGACGGATGGCGCTACCGCGTCACCTGGAAGCCGCTCACCGGCGCGCCCTCCGGCAGCCCGACCGGGACCTGGCTCGTCCTCGCCCCCGCCCACACGCCCGACGGCGCCGGGCGCGCGTGGACCGACTCCGTCGTGGCCGGTCTCACCACCTCGACCGTGCTCGTCGAGGTCCCGGAGAACGACCGCGAGGCACTCGCCGCCCGCCTGCGCGAACTGGCCACACCCGACGGGGGATTCCAGGGCGTCCTGTCCCTGCTCGCCCCGGCCGCGGCGCCGCCCGCCGCGTCACCCGACGTCCCCCACGGGCTGCTGCTCACCACCACCGCCGTCCAGGCACTCGGCGACGCCCGCATCGACGCGCCCCTGTGGTGCGTGACGCGCGGCGCCGTCTCGATCGGCCGCTCCGACCGGCTCACCGGCCCCGCACAGGCGGCCGTCTGGGGCCTCGGCCGCGTCGTCGCCCTCGAACACCCCGAACGCTGGGGCGGCCTCGTCGACCTGCCCGAGGAGCACGGGAGCGCCGCGGCGCGCCGGCTCGCCGCCGTACTCGCCGCCGACGGCGACGAGAACCAGGTCGCGGTCAGGGAAGGAGCGACCTTCGCCCGCAGGCTCACCCGCCACCCGGTGGGGGAGACCCCCGCACCCCGGCGGTTCACGACCACCGGCACCGTCCTCATCACCGGCGGCACCGGCGGACTGGGCGGCCACCTCGCCCGCCGCCTCGCCGAGCGGGGCGCCGCACACCTGCTCCTCGTCAGCAGGCGCGGCGCCGACGCCCCCGGCGCCGGGACACTGCGCGACGAACTCACCGCGCTCGGCGCCCGGGTCACCCTCGCCGCCTGCGACACGGCCGACCGGGACGCCCTCGCGGCCGTCCTGGCCGCCGTCCCGGCGGAGCTGCCGCTCACCTCCGTGATCCACACCGCCGGAGTCGTCGACGACGGCGTCGTCGACACCCTCGGACCCGACCGGTTCACCACCGTGCTGCGTGCCAAGGTCACCGCCACGGTCAACCTCCACGAACTGACCCGCGACCTGGACCTCGACACCTTCGTCCTGTTCTCCTCCACCGCGGGCACCCTCGGCGCCCCCGGCCAGGGCAACTACGCCGCCGCCAACGCCTTCCTCGACGCCTTCGCCGAGCACCGGCGCTCCCTCGGACTGCCCGCCACCTCGGTGGCCTGGGGCCCCTGGGCCGACGCGGGCATGGCCGCCGACGGCGCCGGTGTGGAGAGCCGCGTCCGCCGCGGCGGATTCGCCCCCATGGCACCCGAACTGGCCCTGGCCGCACTGTGGCACGCGGTCGAGCACGACGACACGACGCTGACCGTCGCCGACATCGACTGGGAACGCTTCGCCTCGGTGTTCGCCACGGCCCGGCCCAACGCCCTCGTCGGCGACCTGCCCGAGGTACGGGCCGTCACCGCCCCGGCCACCGCGCAACAGGGCGCGGCCCCCGACGAGTCCGCGCTGCACCGGCAACTCGCACGGCTGTCCGGCACCGGCCGCGACCGGTTCGTCCTGGACCTGCTGCGCACCCAGGTGGCGGCCGTCCTCGGCCACTCCGGCACCGAGAGCATCGGAGCCGACCAGCCCTTCCGCGACCTCGGCTTCGACTCGCTGACCATCGTCGAACTGCGCAACGCCCTCGCCGCGACGACCGGACTGCGGCTGCCGGCCACCCTCGTCTACGACTACCCGACCCCGCTCGCCCTCTCCGAGTTCCTGCTCGCCGAACTCCTCGGCGCCCTGCCGGAACAGCCGCGGGGCGCGGGAACGCAACTCGCCCCGCGCGCCGTGGACGACGACCCCATCGTGCTCGTGGGCATGAACTGCCGCTTCCCCGGCGGCATCACCTCGCCCGAGGACCTCTGGGACCTGCTCAGCCGGGGCGAGGACGCCATCGCCGGCTTCCCCGCCGACCGGGGCTGGGACCTCGACCACCTCGCCCGGGGCGGCTCCGCCACCCTCGAAGGCGGCTTCCTGGACGGCGTCGGCCTCTTCGACGCCACCTTCTTCGGGATCTCGCCGCGTGAGGCACTCGCCATGGACCCGCAGCAGCGGCTGCTGCTGGAGACCTCGTGGGAGGTGTTCGAGCGCGCCGGGATCGACCCGCTGTCGCTGCGCGGCAGCAGGACCGGTGTCTTCGTCGGGACGAACGGACAGGACTACACGAACCTGCTCCGCCAGGGCACGGCCGACGTCCGCGGCCACGTGGCCACCGGCAACACGGCCAGCGTCATGTCGGGCCGGCTCTCCTACGCACTGGGCCTCGAAGGCCCGGCCGTCACCGTCGACACCGCCTGCTCCTCGTCGCTGGTGGCACTCCACCTGGCGGCGCAGTCCCTGCGGACCGGTGAATGCTCGCTGGCCCTGGCCGGTGGCGTCTCCGTCATGTCGAGCCCCGACGCCTTCGCGGAGTTCACGGCGCAGGGCGGGCTGGCCCCCGACGGCCGCTGCAAGGCGTTCGCCGACTCCGCCGACGGCACGAGCTGGTCGGAGGGTGTGGGCGTGCTCGTCCTGGAACGTCTCTCCGACGCGGTCCGCAACGGCCACGACGTGCTGGGTGTCGTCCGGGGAACCGCGGTCAACCAGGACGGCGCCTCGAACGGTCTGACCGCCCCCAACGGCCGGGCCCAGCAGCGCGTCATCCGGCAGGCCCTGGCCGACGCCGAGCTGGCCCCCGCCGAGGTCGACGCGGTGGAGGCGCACGGTACGGGCACCACCCTCGGCGACCCGATCGAGGCCAACGCCCTGATCGCCGCGTACGGCGAGGAACGCGCGCACCCGCTGCTGCTCGGCGCCGTCAAGTCGAACCTGGGCCACACCCAGGCGGCGGCGGGCGTCGCCGGGATCATCAAGATGGTCCTGTCGATGCGCAACGGCGTGCTGCCGAAGACCCTGCACATCGAGGAACCGTCCTCGCACGTCGACTGGTCGGACGGCGCGGTGTCGCTGCTGACCGGCGAGCGGGAATGGCCGGAGACCGGCCGGCCCCGCCGGGCGGGCGTCTCCGCCTTCGGCGTCAGCGGGACCAACGCGCACGTCATCATCGAGGAGCCCCCGGCCGCCGAATCCGCCGAGCCCACCCCGGCGCCCGACGTCACCCCCGGCGTGGTGCCGTGGGTGGTGTCGGGGAAGTCGGAGGAGGCGTTGGCGGCGCAGGTCGAGCGGGTGTCGTCGCTCGTCGGCGGTTCCGCGCTGGACGTGGGTTTCTCGTTGGCGTCGGGTCGGTCGAGTTTCGCGCATCGTGCGGTGCTGCTCGCCGGGTCCGAGGGCGTGGGCACGTCAGAGGGCGCGGGCGAGGACGCGCTGCGTGAGGTGGCGCGCGGGTTTGTGGGCCATGCCGTTGTGAAGTCGGCGGTGTTGTTCTCGGGTCAGGGTTCGCAGCGGGCCGGTATGGGCCGTGAGCTGTATGAGCGGTTCCCGGTGTTCGCTGAGGCGTTCGACGGGGTGGTGGCGTTCTTCGACGGTGAGTTGGAGCGTCCGTTGCGCGAGGTGGTGTTCGGTGAGGAGCCGGGGCTGCTGGACCGTACGGGCTTCACTCAGCCCGCGTTGTTCGCGCTTGAGGTGGCGTTGTTCCGGTTGGTGGAGTCGTGGGGTGTGCGGCCCGATTTCGTCGCCGGTCATTCTGTGGGTGAGATCGCGGCTGCTCATGTGGCGGGTGTGTTCTCGTTGGAGGATGCGTGCCGGTTGGTGGGGGCGCGTGCTCGTCTGATGGACGCGTTGCCTGCGGGTGGTGCGATGGTGGCTGTTGAGGCCACGGAGGAAGTGGTGCGGGCGCTGTTGACCGGTGCTGTGTCGGTGGCTGCGGTGAACGGCCCGGACGCGGTGGTGATCGCGGGTGCGGAGCAGGACGTGCTCGCGGTTGCGGAGAAGCTCGCGGCTGACGGGGTGCGTACGCGTCGCCTGTCGGTGAGTCACGCGTTCCATTCGGCGCTGATGGATCCGATGCTGGACGACTTCCGCCGGGTCGCTGAGGGCCTGTCGTACGGAGAGCCGAGTATCGCCCTCGTCTCCAATGTGACGGGTGCTCTCGCGGACGAGAGCGAGGTCCGTACGGCGGAGTATTGGGTGCGTCATGTGCGGGAGACGGTGCGGTTCGCCGACGGTGTGTCCACGCTGGCCGGTGAAGGCGTGTCGGCGTTCCTGGAGTTGGGTCCTGATGGGGTGCTGAGCGCGATGGCGCAGCGCACGCTGGACGGTGTCGAGACGCCGCCGGTCGTGGTGTCGGCACTGCGCAAGGACCGTTCGGAGGAGTCCGTGCTGCTGACGGCGCTCGCCCGGCTGCACGTGACGGGCGTCGACATCGACTGGACCGAGCTGTTCGCGGGCACCGGCGCGCGCCGCGTCGATCTGCCCACCTACCCCTTCCAGCACGCCTGGTACTGGCCCGAGCGCGCGACCGCGGTCCACGGCCCGGCCGACGCGCAGGACCCGGCCGAGGCCGCCTTCTGGACGGCCGTCGAGCGGGAGGACCTGGACTCGCTCGCCGCCTCGCTCGACCTCGACGGCGCCGCGCTGTCCGCTCTGGTCCCCGCGCTGTCCTCGTGGCGCCGCGACAGTGTCGAGCGGACGGCCGTGGACAACTGGCGTTACCGCGTGAGCTGGAAGCCGCTCGCCGCCACCGCCGGGACCACGTCGAGCCGCCTCACGGGCAGCTGGCTGGCGCTGCTGCCCGCCGGAGCCACCGACGCGTGGAGCGGGGCCGTCGTCGAAGCACTCGGCTCCGACGCGGTCACCGTCGAGTACGTCGGCACCGACCCCGCCGAACTGGCCGCGCGACTGCGGGAACACGCCGCAGCGGCGGCGCCGTTCACCGGTGTGGTCTCCCTGCTCTCCACCACGTCCCACGGCGACGGCGACGCCGCCGTACGGCCGGACGCCCTGCTCCGCATCCTGGACGAGGCCGGGATCGGCGCCCGCCTGTGGTGGGTGACCCGAGGCGCGGTCTCGGTGGGCCGTGCCGAGGCCGTCACCGACCCCGCCCAGGCCGTCGTCTGGGGGCTCGGCCGGGTGGCCGCGCTGGCACACCCGGAGCGCTGGGGCGGGTTGGTCGACGTCGCCGAGGTGCTGGACCGGCGCGCTGCGGACCGTCTCCGCTCCGTCCTGGCCGGTACGGCCGGCGAGGACCAGGTGGCTCTGCGGCCCTCCGGCGTCTACGGACGCCGACTGGTCCGGGCCGCCACCGGGGCGCCGACGGCACCCTGGCAGCCCCGGGACACCGTCCTGGTGACCGGGAGGGCCGACGGCTTCGCCGGGCACACCGCCCGCTGGCTGGCGGGCCGGGGCGTACAGCACGTCCTGCTGGCCGGCGCCACCGCGCCCGACCCGGCCGACGAAGCGGCCCTGCGTGCCGAACTCGCCTCCTCCGGAACCGAGTTGACCGTACTGACCGGCGCTCCGGCCGACGGGTCGGCGCTGGCCGAAGCCCTCGCCGGAAGCCCCGGCGCGACCGCGCTGACCGCCGTGATCCACACCGGCGAGGACACCGAGCCCGACACGGGCGGCGCGTCACCGCTCGACGGACTCGACGCGTACCTCGCGGCCGTCCGCGCCACCGTCCAGGGCCTGGACGAGGCCGTCACCACCGTCCTCGACGGGCGTGAACTGGACGCCTTCGTCCTCTTCGCTTCCATCGCCGGTGTCTGGGGCGTGAGCGACCAGGCCGCAGGGGCTGCGGGCAGCGTCCACATCGACACCCTCGCCGGTGAACTCCGCGCCCGCGGTCACCGGGCCCTGTCCGTCTCGTGGGGTGCCTGGGCGGAGAACGTGCCAGACGGGCTCGCCGCCCATCTGCGGGCCAACGGCCTGCCCGCCATGGAGCCGGGCCGCGCGCTCACCGCGCTCGCCCGCTCCGTCGCGGAGGACGAGGCGTCGGTGACGGTCGCCGACGTCGCGTGGGACCGGTTCGCTCCGGCCTTCACCCGGACCCGGCCCGCACCGCTCTTCGCGGAACTTCCCGAGGCACACGCCGCCGTCGAGGAGACGGGCGCGGCCACCGGCTCCGTCGTCACCACCGCCTCCGCGCTCCGCGACAAACTGTCAGCGGGCTCCGCGGCCGGACAGCGCGAGCTGCTGCTCGACCTCGTACGGGCCGAGGTCGCGTCCGTACTGGGCTTCGCGGACGCCGCGACGGTGCCTTCCACCCACGCGTTCAGGGACCTCGGTTTCGACTCGCTGACCGCCGTGGACCTCCGTAACCAGCTCGCCACCGTCACCGGGCTGACCCTGCCCGCCACGCTCGCCTTCGACTATCCGACCGCCGAGTCGCTCGCCGCGCATCTGCGCGCCGAACTCCTCGGCGAGGGCGACGAAGCCCTCGCGGCGGGCGCCGTACCGGCCGCGCGCGGCGCCGTCGAGGACGACCCGATCGTCATCGTCGGCATGAGCTGCCGCTACCCGGGCGGCGTCCGCTCGCCCGAGGACCTCTGGAACCTGGCGGTCGACGGTGTCGACGCCATCGGCGCCTTCCCCACCGACCGGGGCTGGGACCTGGAGCGCATGCTCCACGGCGACGCCGAGGGCCGGGGCCGCAGCGTCACCCGCGAGGGCGGCTTCCTCTACGACGTGGCCGACTTCGACCCGGGCTTCTTCGGGATCTCGCCGCGCGAGGCCATGGTGATGGACCCGCAGCAGCGCATCCTGCTGGAGGCGGCCTGGGAGGCGCTGGAGCGTACCGGCATCGACCCGGCCGAGCTGCGGGGCGGTGACACCGGTGTGTTCATCGGCGGTGGCAGCGGCGACTACCGGCCCGAGGCCGGGCAGCTGGGCCACGCCCAGACGGCGCAGTCCGCCAGCCTGCTCTCCGGCCGCGTGTCCTACACCCTCGGTCTGGAAGGACCGTCGGTCAGTGTCGACACGGCGTGCAGTTCGTCCCTGGTGGCGCTGCACCTGGCCGCCCAGGCCCTGCGCAACGGAGAGTGCTCCGTCGCGCTCACCGGTGGGGTGACCGTCATGTCCACACCGGTCAACTTCATCGAGTTCGGCGAGATGGGCGCGCTGTCCCAGGACGGCCGCTGCCGCGCCTTCTCCGCCTCGGCGGGCGGCACCGGCTGGTCCGAGGGCGTGGGCGTCCTCGTCCTCCAGCGCCTCTCCGACGCCGTCCGGGAAGGCCGCGAGGTGCTGGCGGTGCTGCGCGGCTCCGCGATCAACCAGGACGGCGCCAGCAACGGCATCACCGCCCCCAACGGCCCCTCGCAGCGCCGGGTCATCCGGCGGGCCCTCGCCAACGCCGGTCTGGCACCGGCCGAGGTGGACGCGGTGGAGGCGCACGGTACGGGGACCACGCTCGGTGACCCCATCGAGGCCCAGGCCCTGCTCGCCACCTACGGCCAGGACCGCGAACAGCCGCTCCTGCTCGGCTCCGTCAAGTCGAACCTGGGGCACACCCAGGCCGCCGCGGGTGTGGCGGGCGTGATCAAGATGGTCATGGCGATGCGCCACGGCGTCCTGCCCAGGACGCTCTACGCCGACCAGCCGTCGACCCACGTCGACTGGGCGGCCGGGGCCGTCCGGCTGCTGGCCGAGGAGACCGCCTGGCCCGAGACGGACCGCCCGCGCCGGGCCGCCGTCTCCGCGTTCGGCGCCAGCGGCACCAACGCGCACGTGATCATCGAGCAGCCCGCCCCGGCCGCCGTCGGCACGGAGGCCACCGCCCCCGCCACGGACGGCGCGAACGGCGCCCGCGGCGTTGGCGGCGCCGGCTCTGCTGACGGTGCGAACGCCGGGTACCTTCCCGTCCCCGTCTCGGCCGCCGCACCGGAGGCACTGCGCTCCCAGGCGGCCCGGCTGCGCTCGTACCTCGGCGCCCACCCGGACATGACGGTCGCCGACCTGACCCGCTCCCTGACCACCTCCCGGTCGGTCTTCGAGCACCGGGCCGCGATCGTGGCCGACAGCCGTGACGCACTGCTGAGCGGCCTCACCACCCTCGCCGACGGACTCACCGCCCCGCGGATCGTCCGGGGCCGCACCGCGGCCCGCGCCGGGAAGCTGGCGATGCTCTTCTCCGGCCAGGGTTCGCAGCGCGCCGGGATGGGCCGCGAACTGTACGGCCGCTACCCGGTGTTCGCCGAGGCGTTCGACGCCGTGCTCGCCCACTTCGACGGGGAGCTGGACCGTCCGCTGCGTGACGTGATCTTCGGTGACGAGGCGGGTCTGCTGGACCGCACGGGCTTCACCCAGCCCGCGCTGTTCGCGCTCGAAGTCGCGCTGTTCCGGCTGGTGGAGTCGTGGGGCGTGAGCCCCGACTTCGTCGCCGGGCATTCCGTGGGCGAGATCGCGGCGGCCCATGTGGCCGGCGTGTTCTCGCTGGAGGACGCGTGCCGGCTGGTCGCGGCGCGGGCTCGTCTGATGGACGCGCTGCCCGAGGGCGGCGCGATGGTCGCCGTCCGCGCCACCGAGGAGGACGTACGAGGACGCCTCACGGACGGAGTCTCCGTCGCCGCCGTCAACGGCCCGCAGGCCGTCGTGATCGCCGGAGACGAGACCGCCGTCACGGAACTCGCGGAGAAGTTCACCGCGGACGGCGGGAAGACTAGGCGTTTGCGGGTGAGTCATGCGTTTCACTCGCTGCATATGGACGCCATCCTCAAGGACTTCGGCCGGGTCACCCGGAGCGTGTCGTACGCCGCTCCGGCCATCCCGCTCGTCTCCAACCTCACCGGAGAACCGGTGACCGAGGGGCAGTTGGAGGATCCGGAGTACTGGGTGCGGCACGTCCGCGAGGCGGTCCGCTTCGCCGACGGCGTCAGCGCCCTGGCCGGACGCGGCGTCTCACTGTTCCTGGAGATCGGCCCGGACGGCAGCCTGTGCGCCCTGGCCCAGGACACCCTGGACGCGCTGTCCTCACGCGCCGTCACCGTCCCGTTGCTGCGCCGGGACCGGAGCGAGGAGGAGTGCGCCACGACGGCCCTCGCCCACCTCCACGTCAACGGCCTCAGCCCCGCGTGGGACGCGCTGACGGGCCCGGCGGCCACCACCTCCGGCCACCCGGACCTGCCCACCTACCCCTTCCTGCACCAGCGCTTCTGGCCCGAGAACAAGCAGGCCACGCCCGACCGCTCCGGCGGCGAGGACGACGGGTTCTGGACCGCCGTACGCGACGAGGACTTCGCCTCGCTGGAGGCCACCCTCAACGTCGACGGCGACGCGCTCTCCAAGGTGCTTCCCGCACTCGCCGACTGGCGCAGGCAGCGCGGCGAGCGGTCCACCGTCGACGGCTGGCGCCAGCGGATCCTGTGGAAGCCGCTGGACCGCGCCTTCACGGGCACACCGGGCGGAACCCTGCTCGTGGCCGTACCGTCCGGACACCGCGACGACCCGTGGGTCGCCGACGTCCTCGGACACCTCGGCACCGGCACGGTGACCCTCGACGTGGCCACCGCGCACCGCGCCGAACTGGCCGAACGGCTGAGCGAACTGACCGCCGAAGGACGGAGTTTCACCGGCGTCGTCTCCCTGCTGGCCCTCGCCACGGACCCGGACGGCACCACCGACGCCCCGAGCGTGCCGGCGGGGCTCCTCCACACCGCCGCGCTCGCCCAGGCACTCGGCGACACCGGTGTCACCGCGCCCCTGTGGTGCGTCACACGCGGCGCGGTCGCCGTCTCGGCGACCGAGACCGTCCCCGAGCCGGCCCAGGCAGCCGTCCTCGGCCTCGGACGCGTCGCAGCGCTGGAACACCCCGAGCGCTGGGGCGGTCTCATCGACCTGCCCGCCGCCCTGGACGAGCGCTCCGGCGCCCGCCTCGCCGGAGTCCTCGCGGACGCCGACGGCGAGGACCAGATCGCGATCCGCCCGTCTGCCGTCTTCGGCCGTCGCCTCGTCCCCGTTCCCCAGGGCCCGTCCGTACCGGACTGGAACCCGAGCGGTACGGTCCTGATCACCGGCGGCACCGGATCGCTCGGCGGGCATGTGGCACGCGGCCTCGCCGAAGCGGGCGCACGCCACCTGCTGCTCCTGAGCCGCCGTGGCGAGAACGCGCCGGAAGCGGCGCGGCTCCGCGACGAACTCACCGCGCTGGGCGCCGAGGTCACCTTCGCCGCGTGCGACGCGGCCGACCGCGACGCGCTGGGCAAGGTGCTCGCCGCCGTCCCGCAGGGGGCGCCCCTCACCGGCGTCATCCACGCCGCCGGAGTCCTCGACGACGGAGTGCTCGCGGGCCTCACCCCGGACCGGTTCGAATCGGTGTTCCGGGCCAAGACCGCCTCGGCCCTCGCCCTGCACGAGCTGACCCGGGGACTCGGCCTGGCCGTGTTCGCCCTGTTCTCCTCGGCGTCGGCCACCGTCGGCAACCCCGGCCAGGCCAACTACGCCGCGGCCAACGCGCTGCTCGACGCCCTCGCCGAACAGCGCAGGGCCGAAGGACTGGCCGCCACCTCCATCGCCTGGGGCGCCTGGGGCGGCGGTGGAATGGCCGCCGACGGCCGGGCCGCCCTCGCCGCCCAGCGCACCGGCATCAAGCCCCTCGACCCGGACCTCGCGGTCACCGCACTGCGCCGGATCGTCATGGGTACCCGTCCGACCGAGGTCGTCGCCGCCGTCGACCACGGCCAGTTCGCCCGCGCCTTCACCTCGATGCGGCCGAGCCGGCTCTTCGCCGAACAGACCGTCGCCGGTGAGCCCGGTCGCAGCGGGACCGAGCAGGAGAACGGAGCGCCGGGCGCGGCGCTGCGCGACCGGCTCGCGGGCGAGTCGGAGGCGCAGCGGTCCAAGACCGTACTGACCCTCGTCCGCACCCGGGCCGCCGCCGTCCTCGGCCACTCCGACGCCGATGTCGTCAGCCCCGACCGGGCCTTCAGGGACCTGGGCTTCGACTCGCTGGGCGCGGTCGAGCTGCGCAACCAGCTCGGCGCCGCGACCGGACTGACCCTGTCCGCCACGCTGGTCTTCGACCACCCGACACCGATCGACCTGGCGGCCCACATCCAGGGCCTGCTCCTCCCGGAGAACGACGGTGCCGAGGCCGGCACCGACGACCTCGACCAGTCGGGTCTGCGGGCGCTGCTCGCCTCCGTCTCGGCCGCCCAGCTCCGGGAGATCGGCGTGCTGGCGCCGCTCCTCGAACTCGCGGCACGCACCTCCGGAGCCGAACGGAGCGGCCCCGGCGCCGTCACCGACGACGGGGCCCCCGACGCCTCCGAGTCGTACGACGAGGCGGTCGACGCGATGGACATCGACGACCTGGTACGGGCGGCGATGGACGGGACCACCCACGGCAGCACCGACGTACCGAACAGCGCGCAGGACTCACGGACCGAAGGCTGAGAGAGCGAACCATGACTACGCCCAGCGAAAAAGTTGTCCAGGCTCTCCGGGCTTCGCTCAAGGAGGCCGAGCACCTGCGCCGGCAGAACCGCAAGCTCACCGCGGCGGCCACGGAGCCCATCGCGATCGTCGCGATGAGCTGCCGCTACCCCGGCGGGGTGAACTCGCCGGAGGACCTGTGGAAGCTGCTCGCCGCGGGCGAGGACGCGATCTCCGACTTCCCGACGGACCGCGGCTGGGACCTCACCGCCCTGCGCGAGGCCGGGGTCGACCGGCGCGGCAACGAGGTCAGCCAGCAAGGCGGATTCCTCGACGGCGCGGCGGACTTCGACGCGGGGTTCTTCGGGATCTCGCCGCGCGAGGCCGTCACCATGGACCCGCAGCAGCGGCTGCTGCTGGAGACCTCCTGGGAGGCCATCGAACGGGCCGGGATCGACCCGACCGCGCTGCGCGGCAGCCGGACCGGCGTCTTCGTGGGAACGAACGGCCAGGACTACGCGTACCTGCTCGTGCGCTCCCTCGCGGACGCCACCGGCGACATCGGCACCGGCATCGCCGCCAGCGCCACCTCCGGCCGGCTCTCCTACACGCTGGGCCTGGAGGGGCCCGCCGTGACCGTCGACACCGCCTGCTCCTCCTCGCTCGTGGCACTGCACTCGGCCACCCAGGCACTGCGCAACGGCGAATGCACACTGGCCCTGGCCGGCGGGGTGAACATCATGTCCTCGCCCGGCTCCCTCATGGAGTTCAGCCGCCAGGGCGGGCTGGCCGCCGACGGCCGCTGCAAGGCGTACGCCGACTCCGCCGACGGCACCGGCTGGTCCGAGGGCGTGGGCCTGCTGCTCCTGGAGCGGCTCTCCGACGCGCGCCGCAACGGCCACCCCGTCCTGGCGGTGGTACGGGGCTCCGCCGTCAACCAGGACGGCGCGTCCAACGGCTTCACCGCACCGAGCGGACGCGCCCAGCGCCGGGTGATCCGCCAGGCCCTGGCCGCCGCCGAACTGACCACGTCCGACGTGGACGCGGTCGAGGGACACGGCACCGGCACGCCCCTCGGCGACCCGATCGAGGCGGAAGCCCTCCTGGCCACCTACGGACAGGACCGCACCGGGGAGCCGCTGCTGCTCGGCTCGGTCAAGTCCAACCTCGGCCACGCGCAGGCCGCGTCCGGGGTCGCCGGTGTCATCAAGATGGTGATGGCGATGCGCAACGGCCTGCTCCCGCGCACCCTGCACGTGGAGGCGCCCTCCTCGCAGGTGGGCTGGGACTCCGGCGCCGTGGAGCTGCTGCGCGAGGCCCGGCCGTGGCCCGAGGCGGGCCGGCCCCGGCGCGCGGGTGTCTCGTCCTTCGGAATCAGCGGTACGAACGCGCATGTGATCGTCGAGCAGGCCGAGCCGGTGGGGGACATGATGCAGGCACCGGTCACCGGAACCGATACCGGATCCGCCACAGACACCGGATCCGTCACCAACACCGGACCCACATCCACCACCGGACCGGGGGAGAGCTCCGTCCTGCCCACCGGACTCGTCCCGTGGCTGATCTCCGCCAAGTCCGAGGAGGCGCTCGACGCGCAGGTGGAACGGACGGCCGCCGCCGCTTCGGCCGGCCACCGCGCGCTCGACGTGGGCTTCTCCCTCGCCACCGGCCGGGCGCTCTTCGAGCACCGCGCCGTGCTGCTGGCCGACGACCAGGCCGACGACCAGGGCGGCGGCCGCCCGGAGGTAGCCCGGGGCCGCGAGGCCGCCGGGCGCTCCCTCGCCGTACTGTTCACCGGCCAGGGCGCGCAGCGGGCGGGCATGGGACGGGAGCTGTACGAGCGGTTCCCCGTGTTCGCCCGCGCTCTCGACGCCGTGACGGAGCGCCTGGATGCCGGGCTGGACCACCCCCTGCGGGAGGTCATGTTCGGCGACGCCCGCCGTCTGGACACCACCGGTTTCGCGCAGCCCGCGTTGTTCGCGCTCGAAGTGGCGCTGTTCCGGCTGGTGGAGTCGTGGGGTGTACGGCCCGACTTCGTCGCCGGGCACTCCGTCGGTGAGATCGCCGCCGCCCATGTGGCGGGCGTTCTCTCGCTGGACGACGCCTGCACGCTGGTCGCGGCCCGCGCCCGGCTCATGCAGGCGCTGCCCGGCCGGGGCGCCATGGTCGCGATCCAGGCGTCCGAGGCGGAGCTGACGGCCCGGCTCACGGCGGGGGTGTCGATCGCCGCGATCAACGGCCCCGACGCGATCGTCGTCGCAGGGGAGGAGAAGGCCGTCGGCCGGCTCGCGGAGAAGTTCGTCGCCGAGGGCCGCAGGACCCAGCACCTCTCGGTGAGCCACGCGTTCCACTCACCGCTGATGGACCCGATGCTGGAGGACTTCCGCGGCGTCGCCGAGAGCCTCGTCTACCGGGCCCCGGTCCTCCCGATCGTGTCCACCGTGACCGGGCTGCCGGCCGACGAGCGGCTGGTGTGCTCGCCGGACTACTGGGTGCGTCACGTCCGGGAGACGGTACGGTTCGCGGACGGGGTGAAGTCCCTGGCCGGCGCGGGTGTGTCGACCTTCCTGGAGCTGGGCCCGGACGGCGTGCTCTCCGCCCTGACCCAGAACTGCCTCGCGGCCACCTCGGGCGCCTCGGGTACTTCGGGCTCCTCGGGCAGCCGCACCGCGACCGTCGTCCTGCCCGCTCTGCGGAAGAACCGGGCGGAGGAGAGGTCCCTCCTCACGGCCCTCGCGCGCCTGCACGTGGCGGGCGTCGCGATCGACTGGACCGCGTGGTTCGAGGGCAGGGGCGCCCACCGCGTGGACGTCCCGACGTACGCCTTCCAGCACGAGCGTTTCTGGCCGAGGCCCGCCGCCACCGTGGGCGATGTGTCGGCCGCGGGACTCATTCCGGCCGAACACCCGCTGCTGGGCGCCGCGGTGACCCCGGCCGGCACGGACACCGTGCTGTTCACGAGCCGGCTCTCGCGGCTGACCCACCCCTGGCTCTTCGACCACATCGTGGACGGCGAGGCGCACTTCCCCGCCGGCGCACATCTGGAACTGGCCATCCGGGCGGGCGACCAGGTCGGCTACGACCGGATCGACGCGCTGACCCTCGGCGAGCCGTTGGTCCTGGCCGAGGACACCCCTGTCTACCTCCAGGTGTCGCTGGGCGCGCCCGACGCCCTCGGTGCCCGGAAGGTCAGCATCCACTCGCAGATCGCGGACGCCGCCGACCCGTCCTGGACGGAACACGCGCACGGAGTCCTGAGCGCCGCCGAGCGGACCGTGGAGTTCGACGCCTCGGTCTGGCCGCCGGACGGTGCCCGCGCCGTGGACCTGGAGCGCTTCCACGAGACCGACGAGCACGGTCCGGTGTTCCGTACGGTGCGCTCGGTCTGGACCCGTGGTGACGAGACCTTCGTCGAGGCCGTCGTGCCGGGCGAGGTCGAGGACGCGGGGGCCTTCGGGCTCCACCCCGCGCTGCTGGAGGCGGTGTCCCGAACGGTCGGATTCGCGGGACCGGGCGGGGACGGGGGGGACCGGGACGACCTGGCGCCCGCGTCCTGGTCGGGGGTCTCGCTGCACGCCGGGGGCGCCTCCGCCGTGCGCGTACGGCTCGTGAGGACGGGGGAGGACTCCGTCTCCGTGGCGATGGCCGACGCGGACGGCGCCCCGGTCCTCTCCGCCGACTCGCTCGTCCTCGCGCCCAGGGCCGGGACGGCGGCACGGCGCGACAGCGAACAGGGTTCGTTGTTGCGGGTGGAGTGGGTGCCGGTCGGTGAGTTGGTGTTGGGGGGTGGTGTGCGGTGGGTTGAGTGGGGTGTGGGTGGTGTTGCGTCGTTGGGTGATGTGCCTGATGGCGTGGATTTTGTGGTGGTGCGTGTTCCGGGTGCGGGTGCGGGTGCGGGTGTGGGTGCGGGTGCGGTGGATGGTGTGGGGGATGTGCCGTCTGTGGTGCGTGGGGTGACGGTTGATGTGTTGGGGGTGGTGCAGGAGTGGTTGGGGTGTGAGCGGTTGGCGGGTGCGCGGTTGGTGTTTGTGACGTGTGGTGCTGCGGTGGCTGGTGTGGGTTCGGTCGCTGGTGTGGGTGTTGGTGGTTTGGTGGGGGGTGCGGTGTGGGGTTTGGTGCGTGCCGCGCGGTCGGAGAATCCTGGTCGTTTTGTGTTGGTGGATGTTGAGGGGGGTGTGGGGTTGTCGTCGGTGGTGCCTGGTCTGCCGGGTGTGCTGGCGTCGGGTGATGGTGAGTTTGTGGTGCGTGGTGGTGTGGTGCGGGTGGGTCGGCTGGCGCGGGTGGTTGCCGGTGGCGAGGATGTTGTTGGGTTGGATGCTTTTGGGGAGGGTGTTGGTGGGGGGACTGTTCTGATTACGGGTGGTACGGGTGGTTTGGGGGGTGTGCTGGCCCGGCATTTGGTGGTTGAGCGTGGTGTGCGTCGGTTGTTGTTGGTGAGTCGGCGTGGTTTGGGTGCTGTGGGTGCGGTGGAGTTGCGGGATGAGTTGGTGGGTCTTGGGGCGGAGGTGAGTGTTGAGGCGTGTGATGTGGGTGATCGGGGTGCGGTTGAGGGGTTGTTGGCTGGGATTCCGGTGGAGTGGCCGTTGCGGGGTGTGGTGCATACGGCGGGTGTTCTTGATGATGGTGTGGTGACGTCGCTTTCGGGTGAGCGGTTGTCGGGGGTGTTGCGTCCGAAGGTGGATGGGGCGTGGCATTTGCATGAGTTGACGTTGGGTATGGATCTTGCGGCGTTTGTTCTGTATTCGTCGGTTTCTGGTGTGATGGGGAGTGCCGGTCAGGGGAGTTATGCGGCCGGGAATGTGTTTTTGGATGGGTTGGCCGAGTTCCGGGTTGGTTTGGGGTTGGTGGGTCGGTCGGTTGCGTGGGGTGCGTGGGCGCAGGGTGTGGGGATGACGGGTTCGTTGTCCGGGGTGGATTTGCGGCGTGTTTCCGCGTCGGGTGTGTCTGCGTTGTCGGTGGGTCAGGGGTTGTCGTTGTTTGATGCGGTGACGTCTGGTTCGGTGGGTGGGGCGTGTGTGGTGGCGATGGGTCCTGTGGGTGGGGCTGGTCGTGTGCGGGGTGTGGTGCCTCCGTTGTTGCGGGGGTTGGTGCGTGGTTCGCGTCGTGTTGCCGCGGTGGCGGTGGGTGGTGCGGGTACGGCGGCGGTGTTGACGGGTCGGTTGCGGGAGATGGACGGGGAGGCGCGCAGGCGTTTCCTGGTCGATCTCGTACGCACCGAAGCCGCCGCCGTCCTCGGCCACACCTCCGCCAAGAGCGTCGAGCAGCAGAAGGAGTTCCGCGAGCTGGGCTTCGACTCGCTGACCGCAGTCGAGCTGCGCAACCGCCTCTCCACGGCCACCGGACTGCGCCTGACCGCCACCCTGATCTTCGACTACCCCACCCCTGCCGACCTCGCCGGGCACCTCGGCGACGTCCTGCTCGACGGCTACGGTGAGGAGGAGGCGTCCGCCGGCTCCACGTCCCCCGCCCTTCCCGCCGTCTCCGACGAACCGGTCGCGATCGTTGGTATGGCATGCCGGATGCCGGGTGGCGTGACCTCTCCCGAGGAGCTGTGGGAACTGCTGGCCGATGGCCGGCACGGTATCTCCGGCTTCCCCACGGACCGCGGCTGGGACCTGGAGGCTCTGTTCGACTCCGCTCCCGACAGCCGGGGTGTGAGCGCGACCGGCCGCGGCGGATTCCTCCAGGGCGTCGGTGAGTTCGACGCCGGGTTCTTCGGGATCTCGCCGCGTGAGGCGCTTGCGATGGACCCGCAGCAGCGGCTGCTGCTGGAGACCTCGTGGGAGGCGTTCGAGCGGGCGGGCATCAAGGCGTCGTCGCTGAGGAACACCAAGACCGGAGTCTTCGTCGGCACGACGGGACAGGACTACGCGAATCTGGTGATGAATTCGCGGGAGGACGTCGAGGGGCACGCCACCACGGGCCTGGCGACGAGTGTGATCTCTGGCCGGGTCTCCTACACCTTCGGGCTCGAAGGCCCCGCGGTGACCATCGACACCGCGTGCTCGTCGTCGCTCGTGGCCCTGCACCTCGCCTCCCAGTCCCTGCGCAGCGGCGAGAGCACACTCGCGCTGGCAGGCGGGGTGACGGTGCTCAGCACCCCCATGACCTTCTCCGGCTTCAGCAGGCAGGGCGGGCTGGCCACCGACGGGTTCTGCAAGGCGTTCGCGGACGCGGCCGACGGGACGGGCTGGTCCGAGGGTGTCGGCATGCTGGTGCTGGAGCGGCTGTCGGACGCGCGCCGCAATGGGCATCCGGTGTTGGCGGTGGTGCGTGGTTCGGCGGTGAATCAGGATGGTGCGTCGAATGGTCTGACGGCGCCGAACGGTCCGTCGCAGCAGCGGGTGATTCGTCAGGCGTTGGCGAGTGGTGGTCTGTCGGCTGCTGATGTGGATGTGGTGGAGGCGCACGGTACGGGTACGACGTTGGGCGACCCGATCGAGGCGCAGGCGCTGCTGGCCACGTACGGCCAGGGTCGTCCGGAGGGGCAGCCGCTGCTGCTCGGCTCGGTGAAGTCGAACATCGGGCACACCCAGGCGGCGGCGGGTGTGGCCGGGATCATCAAGATGGTCATGGCGATGCACCACGGCGTGGTCCCCAAGACTCTGCACGTGGACGCTCCGTCGTCGCATGTGGACTGGAGCGAGGGCGCGGTCGAGGTACTCACCGAGGCGACCGCCTGGCCCGAGGTGGACCGGCCCTGGCGGGCCGGCGTCTCGTCGTTCGGCATCAGTGGGACCAACGCCCACGTCATCCTTGAGGGCGCCGAACCGGCCGCCGAGCAGGCCCGTGAGGTGACGGCACCGATGACCGTCGTGCCGTGGCCGGTATCGGGACGCTCCGAGGCCGGGCTGGCCGAACAGATCGCACGTATCGCCCCGCTGGCGAATGGCGAACTGTCGCCGGTGGACGTGGGTCTGTCGCTGGTGGCGGGGCGGTCGGAGTTCGATCGTCGTGCGGTGCTGCTGGCGGGCGTGGACGGCAGCCCGGCGGTGGAGGTGGCGCGAGGCGCCGCTGATGTGGGTGGTTCGCTGGCGGTGTTGTTCTCGGGTCAGGGTTCGCAGCGGGCCGGTATGGGCCGTGAGCTGTACGAGCGGTTCCCGGTGTTCGCTGAGGCGTTCGACGCGGTGGTGGCGTACTTCGACGGTGAGTTGGGGCGCCCGCTGCGTGAGGTGGTCTTCGGGGACGAGCCCGACCAGCTGGACCGGACCGGGTTCACCCAGCCCGCGTTGTTCGCGCTCGAAGTGGCGCTGTTCCGGTTGGTGGAGTCGTGGGGTGTGCGGCCCGATTTCGTCGCCGGGCATTCCGTGGGCGAGATCGCGGCTGCTCATGTGGCGGGTGTGTTCTCGTTGGAGGATGCGTGCCGACTGGTCGGGGCGCGTGCTCGTCTGATGGACGCGTTGCCTGCGGGTGGTGCGATGGTGGCTGTTGAGGCCACGGAAGAAGTGGTGCGGGCGCTGTTGACCGGTGCTGTGTCGGTGGCTGCGGTGAACGGCCCGGACGCGGTGGTGATCGCGGGTGCGGAGCAGGATGTTCTGGCGGTTGCGGAGAAGCTCGCGGCTGACGGGGTGCGTACGCGTCGCCTGTCGGTGAGTCACGCGTTCCATTCGGCGTTGATGGATCCGATGCTGGAGGAGTTCCGCCGGGTGGCGGAGGGGCTGTCGTTCGGAGAGCCGAGTATCGCGCTCGTCTCCAACGTGACGGGTGCTCTGGCGGATGAGGCCGAGGTCCGTACCGCTGATTACTGGGTGCGTCATGTCCGGGAGACGGTGCGGTTCGCCGACGGTGTGTCCACGCTGGCCGGTGAAGGCGTGTCGGCGTTCATGGAGCTGGGTCCTGATGGGGTGCTGAGCGCGATGGCGCAGCGCACGCTGGACGGTGTCGAGACGCCGCCGGTCGTCGTGTCGGCGCTGCGCAAGGACCGTTCGGAGGAGTCCGCGCTGCTGACGGCGCTCGCCGGGCTGTATGTGACGGGTGTCGAGGTCGATTGGGCCGAGCTGTTCGCGGGCAGCGGTGCACGCCGCGTCGATCTGCCCACCTATCCCTTCCAGCACGAGCGTTACTGGCCCCGGCCGAACGCGCTCAGCGGTGATGTGTCGTCCGTGGGGCTCGTTCCCGCGGAACACCCGCTGCTCGGCGCCCTGGTGCCCCTGGCCGATTCCGACGGTCTGCTCTTCACCAGCCGTCTCACCACCCGTACTCACCCCTGGATGACGGATCACACGGAGTCCGGTGCCGCGCAGTTCCCGGCGGCGGCCTTCGTGGAGCTGGCCGTCCGGGCGGGCGACCAGGTGGGCTGCGACCAGGTCACCGAGCTGAACGTCACCGTCCCCCTCGTGTTCACCGACGAGACCGCCGTGGATCTCCAGGTGCGGGTCGGTACACCCGATGAGTCCGGCAACCGAGAGATCCGCTTCGCTTCTCGGCCCGCGGACGCGGCCGACCAGCAGTGGACCGAGAACGCGCGTGGTGCCGTGGCCGCCGGAGCCACCGCCGACGACTTCGGCTTCGACGTCTCCGTCTGGCCGCCGAACGGCGCGACCCCCGTCGACCTCGACGGCTTCGGGGATCACGCCGACCTCGGTTCCTCCCTCTCCGGTCTTCTGGGGGCCTGGGTCCTGGGCGATGAGGTCTTCGTCGAGGCTGCGCTGTCCGGCGAGGCGGCCTCCGACGCCGAGTACTTCGGTCTCCATCCCGCGCTCCTCGAATCCGTCCTTCAGGCAGCCGAGTTCGGCAGCCTGAACGGCGAGGAAGCTCCCACGCCGTCTACCTGGACGGGTGTGTCCTGGTCCGGGGTCTCTCTGCACGCCGGCGGTGCCTCGGCCGTGCGTGCCCGCATGACGACAACGGGGGAGAGCACCGTCTCCCTCGCGGCGGTCGACTCGGTCGGTGCCCCGCTGCTGTCCGTCGACTCCGTGACCCTTCGTCCTCGCACGCCCGCCGACCCGGCCGCGGTCAGCGGGCGGGCCGAGGGTTCGTTGTTGCGGGTGGAGTGGGTGCCGGTCGGTGAGTTGGTGTTGGGGGGTGGTGTGCGGTGGGTTGAGTGGGGTGTGGGTGGTGTTGCGTCGTTGGGTGATGTGCCTGATGGCGTGGATTTTGTGGTGGTGCGTGTTCCGGGTGCGGTGGATGGTGTGGGGGATGTGCCGTCTGTGGTGCGTGGGGTGACGGTTGATGTGTTGGGGGTGGTGCAGGAGTGGTTGGGGTGTGAGCGGTTGGCGGGTGCGCGGTTGGTGTTTGTGACGTGTGGTGCTGCGGTGGCTGGTGTGGGTTCGGTCGCTGGTGTGGGTGTTGGTGGTTTGGTGGGGGGTGCGGTGTGGGGTTTGGTGCGTGCCGCGCGGTCGGAGAATCCTGGTCGTTTTGTGTTGGTGGATGTTGAGGGGGGTGTGGGGTTGTCGTCGGTGGTGCCTGGTCTGCCGGGTGTGCTGGCGTCGGGTGATGGTGAGTTTGTGGTGCGTGGTGGTGTGGTGCGGGTGGGTCGGCTGGCGCGGGTGGTTGCCGGTGGCGAGGATGTTGTTGGGTTGGATGCTTTTGGGGAGGGTGTTGGTGGGGGGACTGTTCTGATTACGGGTGGTACGGGTGGTTTGGGGGGTGTGCTGGCCCGGCATTTGGTGGTTGAGCGTGGTGTGCGTCGGTTGTTGTTGGTGAGTCGGCGTGGTTTGGGTGCTGTGGGTGCGGTGGAGTTGCGGGATGAGTTGGTGGGTCTTGGGGCGGAGGTGAGTGTTGAGGCGTGTGATGTGGGTGATCGGGGTGCGGTTGAGGGGTTGTTGGCTGGGATTCCGGTGGAGTGGCCGTTGCGGGGTGTGGTGCATACGGCGGGTGTTCTTGATGATGGTGTGGTGACGTCGCTTTCGGGTGAGCGGTTGTCGGGGGTGTTGCGTCCGAAGGTGGATGGGGCGTGGCATTTGCATGAGTTGACGTTGGGTATGGATCTTGCGGCGTTTGTTCTGTATTCGTCGGTTTCTGGTGTGATGGGGAGTGCCGGTCAGGGGAGTTATGCGGCCGGGAATGTGTTTTTGGATGGGTTGGCCGAGTTCCGGGTTGGTTTGGGGTTGGTGGGTCGGTCGGTTGCGTGGGGTGCGTGGGCGCAGGGTGTGGGGATGACGGGTTCGTTGTCCGGGGTGGATTTGCGGCGTGTTTCCGCGTCGGGTGTGTCTGCGTTGTCGGTGGGTCAGGGGTTGTCGTTGTTTGATGCGGTGACGTCTGGTTCGGTGGGTGGGGCGTGTGTGGTGGCGATGGGTCCTGTGGGTGGGGCTGGTCGTGTGCGGGGTGTGGTGCCTCCGTTGTTGCGGGGGTTGGTGCGTGGTTCGCGTCGTGTTGCCGCGGGGGCGGTGGGTGGTGCGGGTACGGCGGCGGTGTTGACGGGTCGGTTGCGGGAGATGGACGGGGAGGCGCGCAGGCGTTTCCTGGTCGATCTCGTACGCACCGAGGCCGCCGCCGTCCTCGGCCACACCTCACCCGACTCCATCGACCCGCGCCGTGACTTCCAGGATCTCGGCTTCGACTCGCTGACCGCCGTCGAACTGCGCAACCGGCTGTCCACGGCCACCGGACTGCGCCTGACCGCCACCCTTGTCTTCGACTACCCGAAGCTGGCTGTCCTGGCCGACCACCTCGTCTCGCGGCTCGTGGACGAGGAGACGGCCGACAGCGGCACCACGCTCCTGGCGGAACTCGACCGGCTCGACTCCACACTCGCCGCCGGTCAGCCGGACGCCCTGACGCGTACGGCGGTCGCGAACCGACTGCTCCAGATGCTGGAGAAATGGCGAGGTGCCGAACCGGAGACCGCGGCCGGTCCCAAGGTCAGCGACCGGATCGAGGACGCCAGCGAGGACGAGATCTTCGCCTTCATCGACAACGAGCTTGGCCGTATGAACGATCGCTGATCCGGCCTCTCAACCCCAGGCGATCGCCAGCCCGGCCTCATTATTCACATGGAAGGTTCCTCGTCATGCCGAACGACAGCAAGCTCGTTGACTACCTCAAGTGGGTCACGGCAGATCTGCACCAGACCCGTCAACGACTGCTGGAGGTCGAAACCGGCAAGCAGGAGCCTATTGCGATCGTCGGGATGTCCTGCCGGCTGCCCGGTGGCGTCAGGTCCCCCGAGGACCTCTGGAAGTTGCTGAGCGAGGGCCGGGACGGCATCACGCCGTTCCCGACCGATCGAGGCTGGAACATCGACGCCCTGACAGCGGACGGGAGCGGCAGCAGCGCGACCACCGAGGGCGGCTTCGTGGACGCGGCCGGGTTCGATGCCGGATTCTTCGGGATCTCGCCGCGCGAGGCCGTCACCATGGACCCGCAGCAGCGGCTGCTGCTGGAGACCTCCTGGGAGGCCATCGAGCGGGGAGGCATGGACCCCGTATCGCTCCAGGGCAGCAAGACCGGTGTGTTCGTCGGCACGAACGGCGTCGACTACGCCGGTGTCGTGATGAACTCGCAGGAGGACGTCGAGGGGCACGGCGGCACGAGCCTCGCCGGCAGTGTGCTCTCCGGCCGGGTCTCCTACACCTTCGGCCTCGAAGGCCCGGCGGTCACCATCGACACCGCGTGTTCCTCCTCCCTGGTCGCCCTGCATCTCGCCGTACACGCCCTGCGCAACGGCGAGTGCTCGCTGGCGCTGGCCGGAGGCGTGACGGTGCTCTCCACACCGATGGGTTTCTCCGGATTCAGCCGCCAGGGCGGACTGGCCGCGAACGGCCGCTGCAAGGCGTTCGCCGACGCGGCCGACGGCACCGGCTGGTCGGAGGGCGCCGGCGTGCTCGTACTGGAGAAGCTGTCGGACGCGCGCCGCAACGGGCACGAGGTCCTGGCGGTCGTCCGCGGCTCCGCGGTCAACCAGGACGGCGCCTCGAACGGGCTGACCGCGCCGAACGGCCCCGCCCAGCAGAGCGTCATCCGGCAGGCCCTCGCGAGCGCCGGTCTGTCGACGACCGACATCGACGCGGTGGAGGCGCACGGTACGGGGACCACCCTCGGTGACCCGATCGAGGCGCAGGCCCTGTTGGCGACCTACGGGCAGGGACGCCCCTCGGAACAGCCCCTGCGGCTCGGATCCATCAAGTCCAACGTCGGCCACACCCAGGCGGCGGCGGGCGTCGCCGGGATCATCAAGATGGTCCTGTCGATGCGCAACGGCGTGCTGCCGAAGACCCTGCACGTCGATCAGCCGTCCACCCACGTGGACTGGACCGCCGGCGCCGTCGAGCTGCTGACCGAGGCCACCCCGTGGCCCGAGGTGGACCGGCCCTGGCGGGCCGGTATCTCGTCGTTCGGTATCAGCGGGACCAACGCGCACGTCATCATCGAGCAGGCGACCCCGGCCGAGCAGAAGGAAGCCCAGGCCGAGGAACCCCCGAAGAGCACGCCCTCGGTCGTGCCGTGGGTGGTGTCGGGGAAGTCGGAGGAGGCGTTGGCGGCGCAGGTCGAGCGGGTGTCGTCGCTCGTCGGCGGTTCCGCGCTGGACGTGGGTTTCTCGTTGGCGTCGGGTCGGTCGAGTTTCGCGCATCGTGCGGTGCTGCTCGCCGGGTCCGAGGGCGTGGGCACGTCAGAGGGCGCGGGCGAGGACGCGCTGCGTGAGGTGGCGCGCGGGTTTGTGGGCCATGCCGTTGTGAAGTCGGCGGTGTTGTTCTCGGGTCAGGGTTCGCAGCGGGCCGGTATGGGCCGTGAGCTGTATGAGCGGTTCCCGGTGTTCGCGGAGGCGTTCGACGGGGTGGTGGCGTTCTTCGACGGTGAGTTGGAGCGTCCGCTGCGCGAGGTGGTGTTCGGGGACGAGCCCGACCAGCTGGACCGGACCGGGTTCACGCAGCCCGCGTTGTTCGCGCTCGAGGTGGCGCTGTTCCGGCTGGCGGAGTCGTGGGGTGTGCGGCCCGATTTCGTCGCAGGGCATTCCGTGGGTGAGATCGCCGCCGCTCATGTGGCGGGTGTGTTCTCGTTGGAGGATGCGTGCCGGCTGGTTGCGGCGCGTGCTCGTCTGATGGACGCGTTGCCTGCGGGTGGTGCGATGGTGGCTGTTGAGGCCACGGAGGAAGTGGTGCGGGCGCTGTTGACCGGTGCTGTGTCGGTGGCTGCGGTGAACGGCCCGGACGCGGTGGTGATCGCGGGTGCGGAGCAGGATGTTCTGGCAGTTGCGGAGAAGCTCGCGGCTGACGGGGTGCGTACGCGTCGCCTGTCGGTGAGTCACGCTTTCCATTCGGCGCTGATGGATCCGATGCTGGACGACTTCCGCCGGGTCGCTGAGGGCCTGTCGTTCGGAGAGCCGCGCATCGGGCTGGTTTCGAATGTGACGGGTGCTCTGGCGGATGAGGCCGAGATCCGTACGGCGGATTATTGGGTGCGTCATGTGCGGGAGACGGTGCGGTTCGCCGACGGCGTGTCCACCCTGGCCGGTGAAGGCGTGTCGGCGTTCCTGGAGTTGGGCCCCGATGGGGTGCTGAGCGCGATGGCGCAGCGCACGCTGGACGGTGCCGAGACGCCGCCGGTCGTCGTGTCGGCGCTGCGCAAGGACCGTTCGGAGGAGTCCGCGCTGCTGACGGCGCTGGCCCGGCTGCACGTGAGCGGCGTCGACATCGACTGGAGCGCCTGGTACGCCCGTACCACCGCCCAGCGCGTCGACCTCCCCACCTACCCCTTCCAGCACGAGCGTTACTGGCCCCGGCCTAACAGTCTCACCGGCGATGTGACCGGCGCGGGCCTCATGCCCGCCGAACACCCGCTCCTCGGCGCCACGCTGGCCCTCGCCGACTCCGAGCAGGTGCTGTTCACCGGCAGGCTCTCCGTGCGCACCCACCCGTGGCTGGCGGATCACGCCCTGGGCGGCAAGGTCCTCTTCCCGGGGACCGGATTCCTGGAGCTGGCCGTCCGTGCCGGGGACCAGGTGGGCTGTGACCGGGTCGAGGAGTTCACCCTCCTGTCCCCCCTCCTCCTCCCCGGCGACGCCGCCGCGCTCGTCCAGGTGCTCGTCGCCGCGCCCGACGAGTCGGGCGCGCGTACGGTCACCGTCCACTCCCGCTTGGACGGCGCCCCCGAGCAGTCGTGGACCGAGCACGCCGTCGGCCTGCTCACCACCGGCGAGCGCGTCGCCGCGTTCGACACGACGGTCTGGCCCCCGGAGAACGCGGTGGTGATGGACCTGGAAGGCTTCTACGAACGTACCGACTACGGGCCCGCGTTCCAGGGGCTGCGCTCCGTGTGGCTCCGGGGGCACGAGGCGTTCGTCGAGGCAGTCCTGCCCTCCGGCGTCGCCGATGACGCGGAGATGTTCGGGCTGCACCCGGCCCTGCTGGACGCGGTGCTGCACGCCCACGGCTTCGCCGGTGTGGGCGACGAGAACAACCTGCTGATGCCCTTCGGCTGGAACGGGGTGTCGCTGCACGCGGGTGGCGCGTCCACGGTGCGGGCGCGGGTGGCCAAGTCGGGGGAGAACGCGGTCTCCATCACGGTCGTCGATGTCGAGGGCGCACCCGTGATGTCCGTGGAGTCGCTCGCGCTGCGGGCCCGCTCGGCGGCCCTCACCCAGGTCGAGGCCCAGCGAAGCCCGGAGCACGACGCCCTGCTGTCGCTCGACTGGGTTCCGGCCCCCGACGTACCGGAGACCGAGCGGATCGCCTGCGTGTCCCTGGGCACCGACATACTCGGCGTGGGCACGACGGTCGACACCATGGACGACCTCACGGGCGACGAGGACCTGATCCTGGTTCCGCTCGCCACGACGGAACACGACGTGCCGGCCGCCACGCACGAACTGACGGCCCGCGCGCTCGACCTGCTGCACGAGTGGACCACCCAGCACCGCTCCGCCGACTCGCGCCTCGTCTTCGTGACCCGCGGCGCGGTCTCCGCCGCAGAGGGCGAGACGGTACGGGATCTCCCGGCCGCCGCCGTCTGGGGGCTGGTGCGCTCCGCGCAGTCGGAACACCCCGACCGGCTCGTCCTCATCGACCTGGACGACGGCGACCTCACCGCCGTACTTCCCGCCGTGCTCCCCGCTCTGCCCGGTCTGCTCTCCGGAGGCGACGCCCAATTCGTCGTGCGCGACGGCGCCCTGCGGGTGGGACGGCTCGATCACCTCGGCGCCGAGGCCGGGCTGCTGCCTCCCCTCGGGGTGCCCTGGCGGCTCGACGCCGGGGCCAAGGGCAGCATGGAGCAGCTACGGCTCGCCCCCTGCCCGGAGGTCCTGGCCCCGCTCACCGGCGGCCAGGTCAGGCTGGAGGTCCGGGCCGCCGGCGTGAACTTCCGCGACGTACTGAACACCCTCGGCATGTACCCGGGCGAGGCCGGTCTGCTGGGGGCCGAGGCGGCGGGGACGGTCGTCGAGACGGGCCCCGACGTGCACGGCCTCCGTGTGGGCGACCGCGTCATGGGCATGGTGCCCGGCGGCTTCGGTCCCGCGGCCGTCGTGGACGAGCGCTTCCTCGCCAAGGTCCCCGACGACTGGTCCTCCGCTCAGGCGGCTTCGGTCCCCCTCGTCTTCCTGACCGCGCTCTACGCCCTGAAGGACCTGGCGGACCTGCGGCCCGGCCAGTCGATCCTCGTCCACGCCGGTGCCGGTGGCGTCGGCATGGCCGCCCTCCAGCTGGCCCGCCACCTCGGAGCCGAGGTGTTCGCCACCGCGAGCGAGGGCAAGTGGGACACACTGCGCGAGTTGGGTGTGCCCGACGACCACATCGCGTCCTCCCGCACCACCGACTTCGAGGAGCGGTTCCGCGCGGTCACGGACGGCCGGGGTGTGGACGTCGTCCTCAACGCCCTGGCGGGCGACTTCGTGGACGCCTCGCTCCGCCTGGTGGTCCCGGGAGGCCACTTCCTGGAGATGGGCAAGACCGATATCCGTGACGCCGGAACATCGACCGGCGTCCGGTACCGGGCCTTCGACCTTGCGGAAGCCGGCCCGGACCGGGTGCGGGAGATGCTGGCCGAACTGCTCGGCCTCTTCGCCACCGGCGCGCTCCGCCCCCTGCCCGTCGCCACCTGGGACGTACGGCGGGCCCGTGACGCCTTCCGCCACATGAGCCAGGCCCGCCACATCGGCAAGATCGTGCTCACCATGCCGCCCGCGTGGAACACCGACGGCACCGTGCTCATCACCGGAGGAACCGGCGGCCTCGGCGGTCACCTGGCCCGCCACCTCGTGACCGAGCGCGGCGTGCGGCATCTCCTGCTGGCCAGCCGCAGCGGCCCGGAGGCACCGGGCGTCGCGGAGCTGTGCGCCGACCTCACCGCGGCCGGCGCCGAGGTCTCCGTCGCCGCGTGCGACGTCGCCGACCGGGCGGACCTGGCCGGACTCCTGGCCGCCGTTCCGGCCGAGCACCCGCTCACCGCCGTCATCCACACCGCCGGGATCCTCGACGACGGAGTGGTGGCATGGCTCACCCCCGAGCGTCTCTCCGCGGTTCTCCGCCCCAAGGTGGACGCCGCCTGGCATCTGCACGACCTCACCCGCCACCTCGACCTGGCCGCGTTCGTCCTGTTCTCGTCGATCTCCGGCGTCACCGGCGCCGCCGGCCAGGCCAACTACGCGGCGGGCAACGTCTTCCTCGACGCGCTGGCCCGGCACCGTACGGCGGCAGGCCTCCCCGCCCAGTCCCTGTCCTGGGGCGCCTGGACCCAGTCGACCGGCATGACCGGCACGCTGTCCGAGGCGGAGATGCAGCGCATCGCCGCCTCCGGCGTACCGCCCCTGACCGTCGAGCGGGGACTCGCCCTGTTCGACGCCGCCGACGTCTGCGACGCGGCCCACCTCGTCGCGATCGGCGAGGTGTCGGGCCCGGTCCGCATCGACGGCCCCGTGCCCCCGGTACTGCGCAACCTCGTCAAGACCACCCGCCGTGCGGCCGCGACCGCGGTCGGCGGCGCCGGTACGGTGACGATGCTCACCCGCAAGCTCGCGGAACTGACCGGCGACGACCGCCTCCGCTTCATCGTGAACCTCGTCAGGGACGAGGCCGCCGCCGTGCTCGGCCACGCCTCCGCCAAGGCCGTCGAAGCGGACCGGAACTTCCACGACCTGGGCTTCGACTCGCTGACCGCCGTCGAGCTGCGCAACCGCCTCTCCACCGCCACCGGCCTGCGCCTCTCCGCCACTCTGGTCTTCGACTACCCGAACCCCACGGATCTCGCCGTACACCTCCTCGGACTGCTGCTGGAGGACACCGCCGACACCGCCGCCCCCGCCGCCGACCAGGTACTCGACGACGATCCCATCGTCATCGTGGGCATGGCGTGCCGGCTGCCCGGTGGAGTACGCACCCCGGAAGACCTGTGGCAGCTCGTCCTCGACGGACGCGAGGGCATCTCCGACTTCCCGACCGACCGCGGCTGGGACCTGGACGCCCTGCTCGGCGGCGGACCCGACGACCGGGGCCGCAGCGCCACCTCGCAGGGCGGATTCCTCGATGCCATCGGCGAGTTCGACGCCGGGTTCTTCGGCATCTCGCCGCGTGAGGCGCTCGCGATGGACCCCCAGCAGCGGCTGCTGCTGGAGACCTCGTGGGAGGCCATCGAGCGGGCCGGTATCGCCCCGGCGGGGCTGCGCGGCAGCCAGACCGGTGTGTTCGTCGGCACCGGCGGTCAGGACTACACAATGCTCGTGATGAACTCCAGCGAGGACATCGAGGGCCACACCAGTACGGGCCTCGCCGCCAGCGTCGTCTCCGGACGCGTCTCGTACACCCTCGGCCTGGAGGGCCCGGCCGTCACCCTCGACACGGCCTGCTCGTCCTCCCTGGTGGCGCTGCACTGGGCAGCACAGGCGCTGCGCTCGGGCGAGTGCTCCCTCGCGCTGGCCGGAGGTGTGACCGTGATGTCCACCTCGATCGGCTTCCCCGGCTTCACACGGCAGGGCGGACTGGCCACCGACGGCCGCTGCAAGGCGTTCGCGGACGCGGCCGACGGGACGGGCTGGTCCGAAGGCGTCGGCATGCTGGTGCTGGAGCGGCTGTCGGACGCACGACGCCATGGCCATGAAGTACTGGCCGTGGTCCGGGGTTCGGCGGTGAATCAGGATGGTGCGTCGAATGGTCTGACGGCGCCGAACGGTCCGTCGCAGCAGCGGGTGATCCGCCAGGCGCTGGCCAGCGGCGGCCTGTCGACGGCCGACGTGGATGTGGTGGAGGCGCACGGTACGGGTACGACGCTGGGCGACCCGATCGAGGCGCAGGCGCTGCTGGCCACGTACGGCCAGGGCCGCCCGGAGGGGCAGCCGCTGCTGCTCGGCTCGGTCAAGTCGAACATCGGGCACACCCAGTCGGCCGCCGGAGCCGCCGGGATCATCAAGATGGTCATGGCGATGCGGCACGGAGTGGTGCCGCGCACCCTGCACGTCGATGCCCCCTCCAGTCATGTGGACTGGGCCGCCGGCGACGTCAAGCTCCTCACGGAGCAGGCGGGTTGGCCGACCTCGGACCGGCCTCGCCGGGCCGGGATCTCGGCGTTCGGGATCAGCGGTACGAACGCGCACACGATCATCGAGCAGGCGCCGCCCGTCCCGGAAATGGCCGGCCCGACCGCCGACGAGACCCGGCCCACAGGACTGACGACGTACCCCTGGCCGGTCTCCGCCAAGTCCGAGGAAGCGCTGTCCGCCCAGATCGACGGCCTGCACACGTGGGTGGCCGAACGCCCCGAGCTGTCGCCGGTGGACGTGGGTCTGTCGCTGGTGGTGGGGCGGTCGGAGTTCGATCGTCGTGCGGTGCTGCTGGCGGGCGTGGATGGCAGCCCGGTGGTGGAGGTGGCGCGCGGCGCCGCTGATGCGGGTGGTTCGCTGGCGGTGCTGTTCTCAGGGCAGGGCTCGCAGCGGCTCGGTATGGGCCGTGAGCTGTACGAGCGGTTCCCGGTGTTCGCGGAGGCGTTCGACGCGGTGGTGGCGTACTTCGACGGTGAGTTGGGGCGCCCGCTGCGTGAGGTGGTCTTCGGGGACGAGCCCGACCAGCTGGACCGGACCGGGTTCACGCAGCCCGCGTTGTTCGCGCTCGAGGTGGCGCTGTTCCGGCTGGTGGAGTCGTGGGGCGTTCGGCCCGACTTCGTCGCCGGGCATTCCGTGGGCGAGATCGCGGCTGCTCATGTGGCGGGTGTGTTCTCGTTGGAGGATGCGTGCCGGTTGGTCGCGGCGCGTGCTCGTCTGATGGACGCGCTGCCCGAGGGCGGCGCGATGGTGGCCGTCGAGGCCACGGAAGAAGCAGTACGGGCGCTGTTGACCGGTGCTGTGTCGGTGGCTGCGGTGAACGGCCCGGACGCGGTGGTGATCGCGGGTGCGGAGCAGGATGTTCTGGCGGTCGCGGAGAAGCTTGCCGCCGATGGAGTGCGTACGCGTCGCCTGTCGGTGAGTCACGCGTTCCACTCGGCGCTGATGGATCCGATGCTGGACGACTTCCGCCGGGTCGCTGAGGGACTGTCGTTCGGAGAGCCGCGTATCGCGCTCGTCTCCAACGTGACGGGTGCTCTCGCGGATGAGGCTGAGGTCCGTACCGCTGACTACTGGGTGCGTCATGTGCGGGAGACGGTGCGGTTCGCCGACGGTGTGACCGCGCTGGCGAGCGAGGGTGTCGCGGCGTTCCTGGAGTTGGGCCCTGATGGGGTGCTGAGCGCGATGGCGCAGCGCACGCTGGACGGTGCCGAGACGCCGCCGGTCGTGGTGTCGGCGCTGCGCAAGGACCGTTCGGAGGAGTCCGCGCTGCTGACGGCGCTCGCCCGGCTGCACGTGAGCGGCGTCGACATCGACTGGAGCGCCTGGTACGCCCGTACCGGCGCGCGCCGCGTCGGCCTGCCCACCTACCCCTTCCAGGGGCAGCGCTACTGGCCCCGGACCGATGATGTCCGACCGGCCGGGCCGGGTGACGGCTCGCTGGACGAGCAGTTCTGGTCCGTCGTCGAGGGCGAGGACTTCGACGCGCTCGCCGCCGATCTCGAAGTCAGCGCCGACGCTCTGGGGACGGTCCTTCCGGCCCTCTCCTCGTGGCGGCGCCACCGCCGTGACCAGTCGGTGCTCGACGCCGCGCGCTTCCACGTGTCGTGGAAGCCGCTCTCGGGCAGGCCGGTCCGCCCGGCCGGGACCTGGCTGCTGATCGCCCCCGCCCACGCGGCCGTCGACGGCTCGTGGACCGACGCGGTCGCGGAGTCCCTCGGGAAGGACGTCGTCAGGCTCGACGTCGAGGACGCGACCGACCGCGCCGCGCTCGCCGAGTCGCTGCGCGCGCTGCGGTCCGACGCGGCCGGTCTGGTCGGCGTCGTCTCGCTGCTCGCCGTCGACGGCTCGACCGGGACCGGACCGGTGACCGCGACGGCCACCCTGCTCCAGGCGCTGGGCGACGCGGGCGTCACGGTGCCGCTGTGGTGCGTGACGCGTGGCGCGGTCGGCGTCGGACGCTCGGACCGGCTCTCCGACCTCGCTCAGGCGGGCGTGTGGGGACTGGGCCGGGTGGCCGCGATGGAGTACCCGCACCAGTGGGGCGGACTCGTCGACCTGCCCGAGACGCTCGACGCCAGGACCGTCCAGCGGTTCGCCGGGGCCCTCGCGGGCGCCGACGGCGAGGACCAGGTCGCCGTCCGGTCCTCCGCCGTCTACGCGCGCCGTCTCGTTCAGGCCCCCGCAGGCTCCGCCGACGAAGGATGGACCCCGCGCGGCACCGTTCTGATCACCGGTGGGAGCGGTGGCCGGGGCGCCCGGGTGGCACGCCGGCTGGCCGAGGCGGGCGCCGAGCGGCTCGTGCTCGTCAGCCGCCGCGGACCGGACGCACCCGGCGCTGCCGAGCTGGCCGCCGAACTCGGGGCGCACGGCGCGGAGGTCACGCTCGTCGCGTGCGACGCCTCCGACCGCGCCGCCCTGGCGGACGTACTCGCGGCCATCCCCGCCGAGACCCCGCTGACCGCGGTGGTGCACGCGGCCGGCATCGTGGACGACGGAGTGCTGGGCGATCTGACCCCCGAGCGCTTCGACTCCGTCTACCGTGCCAAGGTCATGCCCGCGCTGCACCTCGACGAGCTGACGCGCGACCACGGCCTCGCGGCGTTCGTCCTCTGCTCCTCGGTCGCCGCCGCGGTCGGCAGCGCGGGGCGCGCCAATCTCGCTGCCGCCAACGCGGTCCTCGACGCCCTCGCCGAACAGCGCGGCGCACGCGGTGAGGCCGCGACCTCCGTGGCGTGGGGCGCCTGGATCGCCGGCGACGGGACCGATAGCGCCGGGCAGGAGGGGCCGTCCCGTGCCACCGCCTACCCGGCCGTCCACCCCGATCTGGCGCTCGCCACCCTGATGCAGGCCGTCACCCGGCCCGGCCATGTCTCCGTCCTCCTCGACCTCCAGCAGCCGAAGATCCTCGACAGCCTGCTCGGCACCCGCGGCAACTCGGCGCTGAAGGACTTCCCCGGCGCCCGGCGCGCCGTCGAGGACGTCGCGACCACCCGTCAGGAGACCGGGTCGGCGACGGCCACGCTCCGGGAGCGGCTGCGGCCCCTCCCGGCGCCCGAGCGCTCCGGCTACCTGGCCGATCTGGTACGTACGCATGTGGCGGCCGTACTGGGGCACACCGGTACCGCGGACGTCCAGCCGGACCGGAAGTTCCGCGATCTCGGCTTCGACTCGCTCACCGCCGTCGAACTGCCCAACCGGCTGAACGCCGTCACCGGGCTGCGGCTCTCCGCGACGTCCGTCTTCGACTATCCGACCTCGGCCGCCCTCGCCGAGCACATCCTCGCCGAGCTGTTCGACGGGGAGGACCGGACCGACACCCCGGCGTCGGTGGCGGCTCCGCTCACCGACGACCCGATCGCCATCGTCGGCATGGCCTGCCGGCTGCCCGGCGGGGTCGGTTCGCCGGAGGACCTGTGGCAGCTCGTCTCCGGCGGCGGCGACGGGATCACCCCGTTCCCCGGCGACCGTGGCTGGGACCTCGGCACCCTCCGTACGGGCGGCCCCGGCGGCCGGGGCCGCAGCGCGACCATGGAAGGCGGATTCCTCGGAGGCGTCGCGGACTTCGACGCCCAGTTCTTCGGGATCTCGCCCCGTGAGGCGATGGCGATGGACCCCCAGCAGCGGCTGCTGCTGGAGACATCATGGGAAGCCATCGAGCGCGTCGGGATCGATCCGGAGAGCCTCCACGGCAGCCGGACCGGCGTCTACGTCGGCACCAACGGCCTCGACTACGCCCAACTGGTCCTGAACTCCCGCGAGGACGTCGGAGGACACACTGGCACCGGCCTCGCCAGCAGCGTCATCTCGGGCCGTATCTCGTACACCCTCGGACTGGAGGGCCCGGCCGCCACGCTCGACACGGCGTGCTCGTCGTCCCTGGTGGCGCTCCACTGGGCCGCACAGGCCCTGCGCAACGACGAATGCTCCCTGGCGCTCGCGGGCGGCGTCACGGTGATGACCACATCGGCCAGCTTCTCCGGCTTCACCGTCCAGGGCGGCCTGGCCCCCGACGGCCGGTGCAAGTCCTACTCGGACGACGCCGACGGGACCGCCTGGTCCGAGGGCGTCGGCATGCTCGTCCTGGAGCGGCTGTCGGACGCGCGCCGCAACGGGCACGAGGTCCTGGC
This sequence comes from Streptomyces sp. NBC_01429, assembly GCF_036231945.1. Lineage (NCBI taxonomy): Bacteria > Bacillati > Actinomycetota > Actinomycetes > Kitasatosporales > Streptomycetaceae > Streptomyces > Streptomyces sp. NBC_01429. The sequence continues at coordinate 7,701,144 of NZ_CP109599.1, forward strand.
GGTGGTACGCGGCTCGGCCGTGAACCAGGACGGCGCGTCGAACGGCATCACCGCCCCCAACGGCCCCTCCCAGCAGCGGGTCATCCGGCAGGCCCTGGCCGCAGCCGGACTCCGGCCCGAGGACGTCGACGCGGTCGAGGGCCACGGCACGGGCACCCCGCTCGGCGACCCGATCGAGGCACAGGCGCTGCTCGCGACCTACGGCCGCGACCGAGCCCCGGACCGGCCGCTGCTGCTCGGCTCGCTCAAGTCCAACATCGGGCACGCGCAGGCCGCTTCAGGTGTGGCGGGCGTGATCAAGACGGTCATGGCGCTGCGCCACGGCGTGCTCCCGAAGACGCTGCACCTCGACGAGCCCTCGTCGCACGTCGACTGGCAGGAGGGCGCGGTCGAGCTGCTCACCGAGTCGAGGCCGTGGCCCGAGGTGGGCCGCCCCCGCCGCGCCGGTGTGTCCTCCTTCGGGATCAGCGGCACCAACGCGCACACCATCCTGGAGCAGGCCCCGGCCGCGGACGACGCGGTGGGCCGGGACACGGACGGCGACCGCCGCGTGGCCCCTGGCTCCGCCGCCGTGGTGCCGTGGGTCGTCTCGGGCAAGAGCGAGGAGGCGCTGACCGCCCAACTGGAGCGTGTCACCTCACTCGACGCGCTCTCCCCGCTGGACATCGGCCTCTCCCTCGCCGCGGGCAGGTCCGCCTTCGACCACCGCGCCGTGCTGCTCGTCGGCGTGGCGGACGGCGAGACGGTGGAAGCCGGGCGCGGCCAGGTCACGGCCGCCGGTCCGCTGGCGGTGTTGTTCTCGGGTCAGGGTTCGCAGCGGGCCGGTATGGGCCGTGAGCTGTATGAGCGGTTCCCGGTGTTCGCTGAGGCGTTCGACGGGGTGGTGGCGTTCTTCGACGGTGAGTTGGAGCGTCCGCTGCGCGAGGTGGTCTTCGGGGACGAGCCCGACCAGCTGGACCGGACCGGGTTCACTCAGCCCGCGTTGTTCGCGCTCGAAGTGGCGCTGTTCCGGCTGGCGGAGTCGTGGGGTGTGCGGCCCGATTTCGTCGCAGGGCACTCCGTCGGTGAGATCGCCGCCGCTCATGTGGCGGGTGTGTTCTCGTTGGAGGATGCGTGCCGGCTGGTTGCGGCGCGTGCTCGTCTGATGGATGCGTTGCCTGCGGGTGGTGCGATGGTGGCTGTTGAGGCCACGGAGGAAGTGGTGCGGGCGCTGTTGACCGGTGCTGTGTCGGTGGCTGCGGTGAACGGCCCCGATGCGGTGGTGATCGCGGGTGCGGAGCAGGATGTTCTGGCGGTCGCGGAGAAGCTTGCCGCCGACGGGGCGCGCACGCGTCGCCTGTCGGTGAGTCACGCGTTCCACTCGGCGTTGATGGATCCGATGCTGGACGACTTCCGCCGGGTCGCTGAGGGCCTGTCGTTCGGAGAGCCGCGCATCGGGCTGGTTTCGAATGTGACGGGCGCTGTCGCGAACGAGAGCGAGATCCGTACCGCTGACTACTGGGTGCGTCATGTGCGGGAGACGGTGCGGTTCGCCGACGGTGTGACCGCGCTGGCGAGCGAGGGTGTCTCGGCGTTCCTGGAGTTGGGTCCCGATGGGGTGCTGAGCGCGATGGCGCAGCGCACGCTGGACGGTGCCGAGACGCCGCCGGTCGTCGTGTCGGCGCTGCGCAAGGACCGTTCGGAGGAGTCCGTGCTGCTGACGGCGCTGGCCCGGCTGCACGTGACGGGCGTCGACATCGACTGGACCGAGCTGTTCGCGGGCACCGGCGCGCGCCGCGTCGATCTGCCCACCTACCCCTTCCAGCACGAGCGCTTCTGGCCCCGGCCGACCGCTCTCGACGGCGATGTGGCGTCCGTAGGACTGGTGGCCGCCGACCATCCGCTGCTCGGCGCCGCCGTGCAGCTCGCCGGAACCGGTGGGGTGCTCTTCACGAGCCGCCTCTCCCTCCAGGTGCACGGATGGCTGACCGACCACACGGCCGGTGACGCCGCCGTCTTCCCCGCGGCGGGCTTCGTCGAACTCGCCGTCCGCGCCGCCGACCAGGTCGGCTGCGACCGGGTCGAGGAGCTGACGGTGACGGAGCCGCTGGCGCTCGCCGGTGGTGTCGCGCTGGCCCTCCAGGTCGCCATCGACGCGCCCGACGACGACGGAAAGCGCCGGATCCGGTTCTTCTCGCGGCCCGAGGACGCGCTGGACCGGCCGTGGACCGAACACGCCGACGGCGTCCTGTGCTCCGGCGAGCGCGTCGCCGAACTCGACACCTCCGTATGGCCGCCCAGCGGTGCCACCGCCGTCGACCTTACGGACTTCTACGAGGGCACCCCGTACGGGCCGGTCTTCCAGGGGCTGCGCGCGGTCTGGCTGCGCGGCGACGAGACGTTCGCCGAGGCGGGGCTCGTCGGCGAAGCCGCCGAGGACGCGCAGTACTTCGGTATCCACCCGGCGCTGCTCGACGCGGTGACCCACGCGGCCGGCCTGGCCGGAATCGGTGACGAGGACGTCATCCCGCAGCCGGTCTCCTGGAGCGGGGTGTCCCTGCACGCGGGCGGCGCGTCGAACCTGCGGGTCCGGATCACGAAGACCGGCGACGACCGGGTGACACTGGTCGCGGCCGACCCCGACGGCTCGCCCGTCCTGTCGGCCGAAACCCTGGTCCTCGGCGCCCCCGCCACCGAGGTGGCGGCGGCACGCGGCCGCGACCCGCTGTTCCTGGTCGACTGGGTCCCGGCGCCCGAGGCAGCCGCTGCCCGGGACGTCAGCTGGGTGACACTCGGCTCCGACGGTGTCACGTCGCTCGCCGACGTTCCGTCCGGCGCGAACCTCGTCGTCGTCCCCCTGTCCGGCCCCGCGGAGGGCGACGTCCCGGCCGCCGTGCACGAGCTGACCCTGCGGGTGCTGGACCTGGTGCAGGCGTGGCTCGCCGACGACCGTTTCGAGGCGTCGCGCCTGGTGTTCCTCACCCGGCACGCCGTCGCTGCCGACGCGGGGGACCGGCTGACTGACGTGACCGCGGGCGCCGCCCGTGGCCTGGTGCGCTCGGCGCACGCCGAGTACCCCGACCGGTTCGTCCTGCTCGACCTCGACACGGACACCGACCCGGCCTCCGTGCTCCCGCTGGTGCCCGGCCTGGCGGCCAGCGGCGACATGCAGTTCGTCGTACGCGACGGCGCGGTCCGCGTGGGCCGGCTGGCCCGGCTCGCCGAGGACCCCGCGCCGGTCGCCGCCGACGTACCGTGGCGGTCCGGCGGGACCGTGCTCATCACCGGTGGTACGGGCGCCCTCGGCGGTCATCTGGCCAAGCGCCTGGCGACCGCGGGGGTGCGGGAACTGCTGCTCACCAGCAGGCGCGGCCCGGCCGCCCCCGGCGCCGCCGAGCTGGCCGACGAACTGCGCGCGCTCGGTGCCAGGCCCGAGATCGTGGCCTGCGACACGGCGGACCGGGACGCGCTGGCCGCGACCCTCGCGGCGATCCCCGCCGACCGTCCGCTCACCGCGGTCGTCCACGCCGCCGGTGTGCTCGACGACGGGGTCATCACCTCGATGACCCCGGAGCGGGTGTCGGCCGTACTGCGCCCGAAGGTGGATGCCGCCTGGTGGCTGCACGAACTGACCCGGGACCTCGGTCTGAGCGCCTTCGTCAGCTTCTCGTCCATCGCGGGCGTGACGGGCAGCCCGGGGACGTCCAACTACGCCGCCGCCAACTCGTTCCTCGACTCGCTGGCCTGGCACCGGCGGGACCTGGGGCTGGCCGGCCAGTCCCTGGCGTGGGGCCCGTGGGCCCAGGACGCCGGTATGACGAGCAAGCTCACCGACGCCGACGTCCAGCGCATGCAGGCGGGCGGGATGCCCCCGCTCCCTGTCGAGCAGGCCCTCGAACTGTTCCTGACAGCGCTGAACTCCGCGGAGCCGCTCCTGGTGCCGCTCGGTCTGGCCGGCGGCAGCATGCGGCCGGTGGGCGATGTGCCGCCGCTCTTCCGCGGACTGGTCAAGGGAGGCCGCAGGGCCGCCGCGACCACGTCGGGCGGATCCGGCACCCCGGCCTCCTTCGTCCGGCAGCTGCTGGACATGGGCGAGACACAGCGCGTCCGGTACGTGGCGGATCTCGTCCGCACCGAGGCCGCCGCGGTGCTCGGCTACTCCTCCGTCGACGAGGTCGAGGGGAGCCGCGACTTCTACGAGCTGGGCTTCGACTCGCTGACCTCCGTCGAACTGCGGAACCGGCTGGCCGCCGTGACCGGTCTGCGGCTGCCCGCCACGCTGGTGTTCGACAGCAGGAACCCGGCCGACCTCGCGGCCTGGCTCCGCAACGAGCTGGCCACCCAGCCGGGCCCGGACGGAGCCGGGGCCGGCGAGGGCCTGAGGGTCTCCTCCGGCGAGCCGGAGATCGACTCCCTGGAGCGGCTGTTCCTGGAAGCGATGGGCAACGGCAAGGTGCCCGAGGCCCAGCGGATGCTGGCGACCGTGGCAGCGCTGCGGCCCACGTTCGAGGCGACGGCGGAGCTGGAGGACCTGCCGCTGCCCGCCACCCTCGCCGAGGGCACCGGCCGGCCCCGGCTGGTCTGTGTGAGCGCCCCCACCGCCAACGGCGGCGTGCACCAGTACGCCAGGCTCGCCGCCCACTTCCGGGGGACGCGCGACGTCGCCGCGCTGCCGCTCATCGGCTTCGCGACGGGGGAGCGGCTGCCCGCCACACCGGAGAGCGCGACCCGGGTCATCGCCGAGAGCGCGCTGCGCGCCAGTGATGGTGAACCCTTCGTGCTCGTCGGCCACTCGTCCGGCGGCACCTTCGCCTACGCGGCGGCGGGGCTGATGGAGAGCACCTGGGGCATCAGGCCCGAGGCCGTGGTGCTGCTGGACACGCTGAGCATCCGGCACAACAGCGACGAAGGCGTCGACTACGAGGGCATGATGCGCCTCAACTTCGCCGCCCAGGACGCGTCCCCGGTGCGCATGACGAACTCCAGGCTCTCGGCGATGGGACGGTGGATGGTCCTGCTGAACAGGCTCGACGTCCAGCACACCACCGCTCCCGTACTGGAGATCCAGTGCGTGAAGGAGCTCCAGGGCACCCAGGCGGGCATCGGCACCGACGGCCGTCACCGGGATCCGGTGATCCCGACGGCCGACGTCCGCACGGTCGAGGCCGACCATCTCTCTCTGGTCAGGGAGGACTCGGCGGCCACCGCGCAGATCGTGGAGGAGTGGCTGAAGAGCCTCGGACGCGCGTGAACCCCGGGGGGCAGCGAACTCCCGGCGGACGGAGAGCCCCTGCGGACGCTGATCTCCGGCGGGCAGCGAACCCCCGGCGGAGAGTGACCTCCGACGAAGAGTGACCCACACCATGGCGGGCGGCCCGGAAAGGGCCGCCCGCCATGGCGATTCGTCCCAGGTGCCTCATTCATCTAGGGAAACCCGCAGTCCAGCTGAAGCAGGATGGGCTCTGAGAATGGGTCAGACGTGAGTGTCGGCAGTCTGCTCCCCATGTCCGGCCTAGCACCGAGGGGTTGACATTCCGATGTCGAACGAGGAGAAGCTCCGCGAGTACCTGAAGCGCGCGATCACCGACCTCCACGACACCCGTCAGCAGTTGGGGGAGGCGGAGCGGCGGGAACACGAGCCCGTCGCGATCGTGGCCATGGCGTGCCGCTATCCCGGTGGTGTCCGGTCCCCGGAGGCGCTGTGGGAGCTGGTCAGCGACGGCGTCGACGCGATCTCGGGCTTCCCCACGAACCGCGGCTGGGACCTGGACGGTCTCTACGACCCCGACCCGGCCCACCAGGGGACGTCGTACTCCCGTGAGGGCGGCTTCCTCCACGACGCGGGCGAGTTCGACGCGGGCTTCTTCCGGATCTCGCCGCGCGAGGCGCTGGCGATGGACCCCCAGCAGCGGCTGCTGCTGGAGACCGCGTGGGAGGCCGTCGAGCGGGGCGGTATCGATCCCCGCTCACTGGCGGGGAGCCGCACCGGTGTGTTCGTCGGCACCGGCCACGGCGGGTACGACACGGGAGCCCACGGCTCCGGCGGACCGGACGGAGAGGTCGCCGGGCATCTCCTCACCGGTAACGCCATCAGCGTCGCCTCCGGCCGTATCTCCTACACCCTCGGTCTCGAAGGCCCCGCCGTGACCGTCGACACGGCCTGCTCGTCGTCGCTGGTCGCCCTCCACATGGCGGCCCATTCGCTGCGGCGCGGCGAGTGCTCGCTCGCCCTGGTCGGCGGCGCGACCGTCATGTCCACCCCGCAGATGTTCGTCGAGTTCTCCCGGCAGCGCGGGCTGGCGGCCGACGGCCGCTGCAAGCCCTTCGCGGCCGCGGCCGACGGCACCGGCTGGAGCGAGGGCGTCGGCCTGCTGCTCGTCGAACGCCTCTCGGACGCGCGCCGCAACGGCCACCCCGTCCTGGCCGTGGTGCGCGGCTCCGCCGTCAACCAGGACGGCGCGTCGAACGGCCTCACGGCCCCGAACGGCCCCTCCCAGCAGCGGGTGATCCGCCAGGCCCTCGCCTCCGCCGGGATCTCCGCCGCCGAGGTCGACGTGGTGGAGGCCCACGGCACGGGCACCACGCTCGGTGACCCGATCGAGGCCGCCGCCCTGCTCGCCACCTACGGACAGGACCGCCCGGCGGACCGCCCCGTACGCCTCGGCTCCATCAAGTCGAACATCGGACACACCCAGGCCGCCGCCGGTGTCGCCGGTGTGATGAACATGGTCCTCGCGATGCGGCACGGGACCCTGCCCGGAACGCTGCACCTCGACGAGCCCACCGCGCACGTCGACTGGACCGCCGGTCACGCCAAGCTGCTGACCGAGGCGGAGCCCTGGCCCGACGGTGACCACCCGCGCCGGGCCGCCGTCTCCTCGTTCGGTGTCAGCGGCACCAACGCGCACGTGATCCTGGAGCAGGCCCCGACGGAGGACGCCGGCTCCGAAGGCGCCGACGAACCCGCCCCGGAGAACGCTCCGGCCGTGTCCGTACCGGAGCGGACCGTACTGCCCCTGCTGCTCTCGGCACGGACCCGCGAGGCGCTCACCGCCCAGGCGGCCCGGCTCGCGCGGCGCCTGCGCACCCGGCCCGACCTCACGCCCCGGGACGTCGCCCTCTCCCTCGCCGTGACCAGGACCGCCCTGGAACACCGCACCGTCGTCGTCGCCGGCGCGGGGGACCGCGACGGGCTCATCGACGCCCTCGACGCGGTGGCCGAGGGCCGCGCGGCCGACGGTCCGTACGCCGAGGCCACCACCTCGTCCACCGCCTTCCTCTTCACCGGCCAGGGCTCCCAGCGCGTCGGCATGGGCCGCGAACTGCACCGCGCGCACCCCGTCTTCGCCGCCGCGTTCGACGCGGTGTGCGCACAGCTGGACACCCGTCTCGACCGGTCCGTACGGGACATCGTCTTCGCCGAGCCGGGCTCGGCCGACGCGGCGCTCCTGGACCGTACGGTCTACACGCAGGCGGCGCTCTTCGCCGTCGAGGTCGCCCTGTTCCGGCTGGTCGAATCCTGGGGCGTCATCCCTCAGTTCGTCGCCGGTCACTCCATCGGTGAACTGTCGGCCGCCCATGTGGCCGGTGTGTTCTCGCTGGAGGACGCCGCCCGGCTGGTCGCCGCGCGCGGCGAGTTGATGCAGGCGCTGCCCGAGGGCGGCGCGATGGTGGCCGTCGAGGCCACCGAGGAGGAGGTCCTCGGCTCCCTCGCCGCCGTCCAGGACCGGGCCGCCCTCGCGGCCGTCAACGGACCCGACTCCGTCGTCGTCTCCGGTGACGAGGAAGCCGTCGCCGCCGTCGCCGCCGAGTGGGAGGGCCGGGGACGCCGCGTCAAGCGGTTGCGGGTGAGCCACGCCTTCCATTCGCCCCGGATGGACGCCATGCTCGACGCGTTCGGGACCGTGGCCGAGAGCGTCCGGTTCCACGCGCCGCGCATCCCGCTGGTCTCCACCCTGACCGGCGCGCTCGCCGACGCGGACGAGCTGTGCTCGCCCGCCTACTGGGTACGCCAGGTCCGCGGCACCGTCCGCTTCCACGACGCCGTGCGCGCGCTCGAAGCCGCCGGCGCCGGGACCTTCGTGGAGATCGGCCCCGCCGGTGTCCTCACCCCGATGGTGCGGGACTCCCTCGTCACCGCCGAACGCGCCGCCGCCGTCGCGCTGCTGCGCGCGGACCGGCCCGAGGAGCGGGCGCTCGCCGAAGGCGTCGGCGCCGCGTTCGCGCACGGCGCCCCGGTGGACTGGACCGCCTACTTCGCGGGCCTCGGCGCACACCGCGTCGAGCTGCCCACCTACGCCTTCCAGCGGGCGTGGTACTGGCTCGGCGCGGGCGCGGACGCCGAGGCGGACCCGGCCGTCACCGACCCCTCCGAGGCGGGGTTCTGGGAGGCCGTCGAACGGGAGGACCTCCAGGAGCTGTCCACCGTCCTGTGCATCGACGGTGACGAGGCCGAGGCGCTCCTCAGCGGCCTGCTGCCCACCCTCTCGTCCTGGCGCAGGCAGCGCAGGACCCGCGCCGCCGCCGACGGCTGGAGCTACCGCTCCCACTGGACGCCGCTGACCGGTTCCGGGGGCCGGGCCGCCGCCGGACGCTGGCTCGTCGTCCTCCCGGACGACGCCGCCCCCGAGACGTCGAGGAGGACCGGCGCACTCGTCGAGACCCTGGTCCAACACGGCCTGCGCGCCGAGCCGTTGATCTGGACCGACGACACGGCCGGCCCGGCCGCGCTGGCCGCCGCCCTCGCCGGCGCGGCCGCCGGCGAGCCGCTCGCCGGAGTGCTCTCCCTCCTCGCCCTCGACGAGCGCCCCCACCCGGACGCCCCCGCCGTCCCGCGCGCGCTCACCGCCACCACGGCGCTGCTGCGCGCCCTGGCCGCTTCCGGCACCCGGGCCCGTCTGTGGAACGCCACCGGCGGCGCCGTATCCGTCGACCCGCGCGACCCGCTCACCAGCCCCGTACAGGCCCAGATCTGGGGCCTGGGCCGGACCGCCGCGCTGGAGTACCCGGACACCTGGGGCGGCCTGGTCGATCTCCCGCCGACCGCCGACGCACGCACCGCCACCGCGCTCCTCGGCGTCCTCGGCGACGCCACCGAGGACCAGACCGCGATCCGCCCGACGGGCACCCACGCCCACCGGCTCGGCCGCGTCGCGCCCGACAGCGGCCCGTCGGACCCCGCACCCGTCCACGGCACGGTCCTCGTCACCGGCGGTACGGGCGCCCTCGGCGCCCATGTCGCGCGCTGGCTGGCAGAGGCCGGCGCCACACACCTCCTGCTGACCGGCCGACGCGGCGAACACGCCCCAGGGGCGCGCGAGCTGGCGGCCGAACTGACGGCCCTGGGCACCCGGGTCACCATCGCCGCCTGCGACGTCGCCGACCGGCAGGCCCTCGCGGACCTCCTCGCAGCCGTTCCCGCCGACGCCCCCCTGACCGGGGTCGTGCACGCCGCGGGGATACTCGACGACGGAGTGCTCGACGCCCTCACCCCCGAGCGCTTCGCCTCCGTACTCCTGCCCAAGGCCACCGCAGCGCTCCACCTCCACGAGCTGACCCGCGACCTCGACCTGGCGATGTTCGTCCTGTTCTCCTCCGTCGTCGGCGTGCTCGGCAACGCGGGCCAGGCCAACTACGCCGCGGCCAACGCCTACCTGGACGCCCTCGCCGAGCACCGCGCCCAGCAGGGCCTGCCCGCCACCGCCGTCGCCTGGGGCCCCTGGGCCGACAGCGGCATGGCCACCGGCGGCGGCACACTCGCCGGCCGGATGAGCCGGGACGGCCTCACCCCCATGGACCCGCCCGCCGCGATCACCGCGCTGCGCGCCGCCGTCGGCCGGGGCCGCCCGCACACGACCGTCGCCGACATCTCCTGGGAGGCGTACGCCGCGGCCCTCGCCGCCGTCCGCCCCAGCCCGCTGATCGCCGACCTCCCCGAAGTACGCCGCGTCCGTGACACCGCGTCCGCCGTCACGGGCGGACCGGGGGACTCCGGGCTGCGCGCACGGATCGCCGGACTGCCGGCCGCCGAACGCGACCACGTCCTCGTCCAGCTCGTCCGCGAAGAGGTGGCCAAGGTCCTCGGCCACGCCTCCCCGGCCGGGATCGACGCGCACCGTGCCTTCCGCGACCTCGGCTTCGACTCGCTGACCGCCGTCGAACTGCGCAACCGCCTCACCGCCGTCACCGGGGTCCGGCTGCCCGCCACCCTGCTCTTCGACCACCCGACGGCCGCCGCGGTCGCCGAGCAGCTGCGCACCGAGGTGCTCGGCCCGCTCGACACCGCCGACGTGGCGAGCGGCCCGGCCGCCGCCGACGAACCCATCGCCATCATCGGCATGGCGTGCCGCTTCCCCGGCGGCGTGAACACCCCCGAGGAGTTCTGGCGCCTGCTGGCCGACGGGGCGGACGGCATCACACCGTTCCCCGCCGACCGCGGCTGGGACCTCGACCGGCTCTACCACCCCGACCCCGACCACCAGGGCACCAGCTACGCCCGTGAGGGCGGCTTCCTCTCCGACGTGTCCGGTTTCGACGCCGCGTTCTTCGGGATCTCCCCGCGCGAGGCGCTCGCGATGGACCCCCAGCAGCGACTGCTGCTGGAGACGGCCTGGGAGACGCTGGAGCACGCCGGGATCGACCCCGAAACCCTGCGCGGCAGCAGTACCGGCGTCTTCGCCGGGACCAACTCGCAGGACTACCAGAGCACACTGGACGGCTCCCGCGAGGAGGCCGCGGGGCACCTGCTCACCGGCAACGCGATGAGTGTGGTCTCCGGTCGCGTCGCCTACACCTACGGCTTCGAGGGTCCGGCGGTGACGGTGGACACGGCGTGTTCCTCGTCGCTGGTGGCGTTGCATCTCGCGGCGCAGTCGCTGCGTTCGGGCGAGTGCTCGCTCGCCCTGGCCGGCGGTGTCACCGTCATGTCCACCCCCTACTCGTTCGTCGAGTTCTCCCGCCAGCGCGGGCTGGCGGCCGACGGCCGCTGCAAGCCCTTCGCCGAAGCGGCCGACGGCACCGGCTGGAGCGAAGGCGCCGGTCTGTTGCTGGTGGAGCGGTTGTCGGATGCGCGGCGTCGTGGTCATCGGGTGTTGGCGGTGGTGCGGGGTTCGGCGGTGAATCAGGATGGTGCGTCGAATGGGTTGAGTGCGCCGAACGGTCCGGCGCAGCAGCGGGTGATTCGTCAGGCGTTGGCGAGTGCGGGTGTGTCTGCCGCCGAGGTGGATGTGGTGGAGGCGCATGGTACGGGGACGCGGTTGGGTGATCCGATCGAGGCGCAGGCGCTGCTGGCGACGTACGGTCAGGCTCGTTCTGCCGATATGCCGTTGCTGTTGGGTTCGGTGAAGTCGAACATCGGTCATACGCAGGCTGCCGCGGGTGTGGCGGGTGTGATGAAGATGGTGTTGGCGATGGGCCGTGGTGTGTTGCCGAAGAGTCTGCACATCGGTGAGCCGAGTCCGCATGTGGAGTGGGATTCGGGTGCGGTGCGGCTGCTGGAGGATTCGGTGGCGTGGCCGGAGACCGGGCGTCCGCGTCGGGCCGGTGTCTCCTCCTTCGGCATCAGCGGCACCAACGCCCACCTCATCCTCGAAGCGGTACCCGACCCGGTACCGGCGCCCCCGGCGCCGCAGTCGGCCCGCCCCTCGGCCCCCGCCCCCTGGCTGCTCTCCGCCGGGACGCGGAGCGGAGTACGGGACCAGGCCCGCCGGCTGGCGGCGGCCGTCCGCGCCGCCGATCCGCACTCCGCCCCCTCTGACCTCGACATCGCGTACTCCCTCGCGACCGGCCGCGCCACCCTGCACCACCGTGCCGCCGTGGCCGCACCCGACCGCGACTCCCTGCTCGCCGGACTCGACGCGCTCGCCGAGGGCCAGCCCTCCCCGTACGCCCACGGGGGCGTCCGCGACGGCGACCGCGGCGTCGTCTTCGTCTTCCCCGGCCAGGGCTCCCAGTGGGCCGGCATGGCCCGGGAACTCCTGGAGACCTCACCGGCCTTCGCCGGACGCCTCGGCGAGTGCGCCGCCGCGCTCTCCCCGTACGTCGACTGGTCGCTCACCGACGTCCTGCGCGGTGCGCCCGACGCGCCGTCGCTCGACCGTGTGGACGTCGTACAGCCCGCGCTCTTCGCCGTGATGGTGTCGCTGGCCGCGCTGTGGCGTGACAGCGGTGTCGAACCCGCCGCCGTACTGGGACACTCCCAGGGCGAGATCGCCGCCGCCTGCGTGGCCGGCGCGCTCTCCCTCGACGACGCCGCCCGTGTCGTCGCCCTGCGCAGCCAGGCCATCGCCCGGACCCTGTCCGGCCACGGCGGCATGGTCTCCGTCGCCGCGCCCGCCACACTCGTACGCGAACGCGTCCGGGCCTGGGAGGACCAGATCTCGGTCGCCGCAGTCAACGGTCCCCATTCCGTGGTGCTCTCGGGGGACCCGTCCGCACTCGACGCGTTCCTCGCCGACTGCGAGCGGGACGGCGTCAGGGCCCGGCGCATCCCCGTCGACTACGCGTCGCACTCCGCGCACGTCGAGGCCATCCACGAGGAACTCCTCACCGTGCTCGCCGACGTGCGGCCCCGCCCGGCGGCCATCCCCTTCCACTCCACCGTGGCGGGCGAACCGGCCGGCGCCCCCGTACTCGACGCCGCCTACTGGTACCGGAACCTGCGCGGCACCGTCGCGTTCGAGGACACCACCCGGGACCTGCTGGACGCCGGATACCGGGTGTTCCTGGAGATCAGCGCGCACCCCGTGGTCACCGCGGGCATCCAGGAGACCGCGCAGGAGAACGGTGTCACCGCCGCCGCCTCCGGAACACTGCGCCGCGACCACGGCGGCCCCGAGCGCTTCCACGCCGCGCTCGCCGAGGCATGGGCCCAGGGAGCGCCCGTCGACTGGGACACCTTCTTCGACGGCGCCGGCGCGCGTACCGTCCAACTGCCCACCTACGCCTTCCAGCACGAGCGGTACTGGCCCCGGGTCGTCGCGACGCCCGGCGACATGGCCGCCGCCGGACTCGCCCCGCTCGACCACCCGCTGCTGGGCGCCTCCCTGGAACTCGCGCGCGGCGGTGGGCTGGTGGTGACCGCCCGCTGGTCCCTCCGCAGCCATCCGTGGCTCGCCGACCACCGGGTCTCCCACACCGTCGTGGTGCCCGGCGCGGCCCTCGTCGAAGCCGTCATCAGGGCGGGCGACGAACTCGGCTGCGGACGCCTCGACGAACTGACCCTGCACGCCCCCGTCGTTCTCACCGAGCGCGGCGAGGTCCAGGTGCAGATCGTCGTCGGCGACACCGAGGAATCGGGGCACCGGCCGGTCTCCGTCCACACCCGCCTCCTGGAACCCGCCACCGGCACCGCCGAGGACAGCTGGACCGAGCGGGCCACCGGCTCCCTCACCCCCACCGCCGACAGCCCCGACACCGCGCGCGAGGAGCTGAGCGACTGGCCGCCGCGCGGAGCGGAGCCCGTCGCCGTCGACGGCTTCTACTCCGAACTGACCGAGCGGGGCTACGGCTACGGGCCCGCCTTCCAGGGCGTCACCGCCGCCTGGCGGCGCGGCGACGAGGTGTTCGCCGAGGTCGAACTCCCCGAAGGGGCCCGCGCGGACGCCGCCCGCTTCGGCCTGCACCCGGCCCTGCTGGACGCAGCCCTGCACGGCGCCGGACTCGGCCCCCTCAGCCACGACGGCGGCCGGCCCGGCATGCCGTTCTCCTGGGCAGGCGTCTCCCTGCACGCGACCGGCGCCACCTCCCTGCGCGTACGGCTCGCCCCCGCCGGTCAGGACGCCGTCACCGTGACCATGGCCGACGGCACCGGCCGGCCGGTCGCCACCGTCGACCGGCTGACCGTGCGCCCCGTCGCCGACTCCCTCCTCGACGGCGCCTCGCCCGTCGCCCGCGACGCGCTCTTCCACCTCGACTGGACCGAACGGCCCGGCACCGCGCCCGGAACGGCGGGCTCCGCGTGGACCCTCCTCGGCGAGGGCGCCGGGACGACGGTCACCGGCGCGCTCGCCGAGGGCGGCGCGACCGTCCAGGAGCGCGCCGACCTGGCCGCCGTGGTCGCGGAGGCCGCCGACGGGCCCGTGCCCGACGTGGTCCTGGCCCTCCTGTCAGGCGGGCCGGACGTGGCGGACACGCTGGACAGCGCCCTGGAACTGGTGCGGACCTGGCTCGCCGAGGACCGCCTCGCCGACAGCCGGCTCGTCGTGGTGACGAGCGGGGCCGTCGCCACCCACCCCGGAGAGGACATCCGCGACCTCGCGGCCGCCTCCGCATGGGGACTGTTCCGCTCCGCGCAGTCCGAGAACCCCGGCCGCATCGTGATGGCCGACATCGACGCCCACGCCGACTCCTGGCGGCTCCTGCCCGGCCTGACCGAAGCGGACGAGCCGCAACTCGCCCTCCGCCAGGGCGCCGTGTACGTGCCACGGCTGACCCGCGCCCACAGCCACGAGCCGCTCGCCGTCCCCGGCGGGGCGGAGCCGTGGCGGCTGGACATCCCCGAGAAGGGCACGGTCGACCACCTGGCCCTCGTCCCCTGCCCCGAGGCCGCACAGCCCCTGGAACCGGGACAGGTACGGATCGCCGTCCGCGCCGCCGGGCTGAACTTCCGCGACGTCCTCAACGCGCTCGGCATGTACCCCGGCGGGGCACGGCACCTCGGTTCCGAGGCGGCCGGAGTCGTCGTCGAGACCGGCCCCGGCGTGACCTCCCCGGCCGTCGGCGACCGGGTGATGGGCATGGTGCCGGGCGGCTTCGGCCCCCTCGCCGTGGTCGACCACCGGGTTCTGGCGCCCGTTCCTAAGGGCTTCTCGTTCGAGCAGGCCGCCTCCATCCCCGTCGTGTTCCTGACCGCCTACTACGCGCTGCGCGACCTCGCCGGGCTCCGGGCGGGGGAGACCGTCCTCGTCCACGCGGCGGCCGGCGGCGTCGGCATGGCAGCCACCCAGCTCGCCCGCCACTGGGGCGCCGAGGTCCTCGGCACCGCCAGCACGTACAAGCGAGAGCTGCTGCGCCGCGACGGCTGGTCCGACGACCGGCTCGCCTCCTCCCGCGACCTCGGCTTCGAGGAGCGTTTCCACGGCGCCGGTGACGGCGGCCGGGGCGTCGACGTGGTCCTCAACTCCCTCGCCGGTGAGTTCGTGGACGCCTCCCTGCGGCTGCTCGCCCCCGGCGGGCGGCTGATCGAGATGGGCAAGACCGACATCCGCGACGCGGACGAGGTCGCCAGGGACCACGACGGAGCCCGCTACCGGGCCTTCGATCTGGTCGAGGCCGGACCCGAGCGCATCCACGCGATGCTCACCGAACTCGTCGCGCTCTTCGAATCGGGCGCCCTGCGCCCGCTCCCGGTCACCTCCTGGGACGTCCAGCACGCCCGCGAGGCGTTCCGCTTCGTCTCCGAGGCCCGCCACGTGGGCAAGGTCGTCCTCACCGTCCCGCGCGCCTGGGACCCGCGGGGCACCGTACTCATCACCGGCGGCACCGGCGAGCTGGGCGGCCTGCTGGCCCGCCACCTCGTCACCACGCACGGAACGCGTCATCTGCTGCTGACCGCGCGCCGCGGCCTCGACGCCCCCGGCGCGCGGGACCTCCAGGACGAACTGACGGCCCTGGGCGCCCGGGTCACCGTCGCCGCCTGCGACATCACCGACCGCGATGCGGTCGCCGCCCTGCTCGCCGCCGTACCCGGGGAACATCCGCTGACAGCGGTGGTGCACGCCGCCGGGGTGCTCGACGACGGGGTCATCGCCTCCCTCACCCCCGAGCGGCTGCGCACCGTCCTGCGCCCGAAGGCCGACGGGGCCCGCCACCTGCACGAGCTGACCGCCCCCCTCGACCTCGCCGGATTCGTCCTCTTCTCCTCGGCCGCCGGTGTGTTCGGGTCGCCGGGCCAGGGGAACTACGCCGCGGCCAACGCCTACCTCGACGCGCTCGCCCAGCACCGCCGTGTGCGGGGCATGCCCACCACCTCCCTCGCGTGGGGACTGTGGGAGCAGGCCAGCGGGATGACCCGCCACCTCGACGAGGCCGACCGCGCGCGCTCGGCGCAGTCCGGGGCGCTGACCCTGGCCACGGCCGACGGGCTGGTCCTCTTCGACGCGGCCCTCGCGGCGCGCCGCGCCCTGCTCGTGCCCGTCCGGCTGGACGGCGGCGTCCTGCGGGCCCGCCCGGCCGCCGAACTCCCGGTCCTGCTGCGCGGGCTCTTCCGGCCCACCGCGGCCCGGCGTTCCGCGGACGCCGCCCGCCGGCCCTCCGGCGGCGACGACCTGCGCGGACGGCTGGCCACCCTCACACCCGCCGACCGCAGGTCCGCGCTGCACGACCTGGTAGCGGGCTGCGTGGCCGCCGTACTCGGACACACCGACCCCGAACTCGTGAACGCCGAGAAGGCGTTCCGCGACCTCGGCTTCAACTCCCTCACCTCGGTCGAACTCCGCAACCGGCTCAACACCGCCACCGGGCTGCGGCTGCCCGCCACTCTGGCCTTCGACCACCCGACCTCGGCCGAGCTGGTCGAGTTCCTCTCCGCCGAACTCGTCACCGACGACACCGTCGAGGACGGCACCGGCACGGACGACGACACGCCCCCGACCGTCACCATCACGGCCGGGTCCGACGAGCCCATCGCGATCGTCGGCATGGCCTGCCGGCTGCCCGGCGGTGTCCGCTCCCCGAACGACCTGTGGGAGATGCTCGCCGCGGGCACCGACGCCATCGGCCCCTTCCCCACCGACCGGGGCTGGGACCTCGACGCGGTGTACGGACCGACGGCGGACGACCCCACCGCGTCCCACGCCCGCGAGGGCGGCTTCCTCTACGAGGCCCCCGAGTTCGACGCCGACTTCTTCGGGGTCAGCCCGCGCGAGGCGCTGGCGATGGACCCGCAGCAGCGGCTGCTGCTGGAGACCGCGTGGGAGGCGTTCGAGCGGGCGGGCATCGACCCCCGGTCGGCCCGCGGCAGCAGGACCGGAGTCTTCGCCGGACTGGCGTCGAGCGACTATCTGTCCCGCGTCTCCGAGGTGCCGGAGGAACTCGCCGGCTACGTGAACAACGGCAACGCGATGAGTGTGGTCTCCGGTCGCGTCGCCTACGCCCTCGGCCTGGAGGGTCCGGCGGTGACGGTGGACACGGCGTGTTCCTCGTCGCTGGTGGCGTTGCATCTCGCGGCGCAGTCGCTGCGTTCGGGCGAGTGCTCGCTCGCGCTGGCCGGCGGGGTCACCGTCATGTCGTCCCCCCGGCTCTTCACCGACTTCTCCCGGCAGCGCGGACTCGCCGGCGACGGCCGCTGCAAGCCCTTCGCCGCCACGGCCGACGGCACCGGATTCTCCGAGGGTGTGGGGCTGCTGTTGGTGGAGCGGTTGTCGGATGCGCGGCGTCGTGGTCATCGGGTGTTGGCGGTGGTGCGGGGTTCGGCGGTGAATCAGGATGGTGCGTCGAATGGGTTGAGTGCGCCGAACGGTCCGGCGCAGCAGCGGGTGATTCGTCAGGCGTTGGCGAGTGCGGGTGTGTCTGCCGCCGAGGTGGATGTGGTGGAGGCGCATGGTACGGGGACGCGGTTGGGTGATCCGATCGAGGCGCAGGCGCTGCTGGCGACGTACGGTCAGGCTCGTTCTGCCGATATGCCGTTGCTGTTGGGTTCGGTGAAGTCGAACATCGGTCATACGCAGGCTGCCGCGGGTGTGGCGGGTGTGATGAAGATGGTGTTGGCGATGAGCCACGGTGTGTTGCCGAAGAGTCTGCACATCGGTGAGCCGAGTCCGCATGTGGAGTGGGATTCGGGTGCGGTGCGGCTGCTGGAGGATTCGGTGGCGTGGCCGGAGACCGGGCGTCCGCGTCGGGCCGGTGTCTCCTCCTTCGGCATCAGCGGCACCAACGCCCACCTCATCCTCGAACAGGACACCGCCCCGTCGGACCACACCGGTCCCGCCGCTCCGGAGCCCATCACCGAGCCCGCCACCGAGCCCGCCGCCCCAGGGACGGCCGTACCCTGGCTCGTTTCGGCCCGCACCGGTAACGCCCTGCGCGGCCAGGCACGGGCGCTGCTCGGCCACCTGACGGACCAGCCCTCCGCCACTCTCCTCGACACCGCCCACGCGCTGGCCGGACAACGCGCCACGCTGGAACGGCGCGCGGTCGTGATCGGCGCGGACCGTGAAGAGATCGCCGAGCGGCTCCGGGCGCTGGCGGAGAACCGGCCCACCGCGGGCGCGGTGGTCGGCGGCTTCACCAGCGGCAGGGAACGCAAGGTCGTCCTGGTCTTCCCCGGCCAGGGCTCCCAGTGGGCCGGCATGGGCACCGAACTCCTCGACACGTCACCGGTGTTCGCCGACCGCATCGCCGCCTGCGAGGCGGCGCTCTCCCCGTACGTCGACTGGTCGCTGCGCGAGGTACTGCGAGGCGCCGAAGGAGCGCCGGGACTCGACCGGGTCGACGTGGCCCAGCCCGCCCTGTGGGCGATGATGGTCTCGCTCGCCGAGGTCTGGCAGTCGCACGGCGTGCGGCCCGCCGCCGTACTGGGACACTCCCAGGGCGAGATCGCCGCCGCCTGCGTGGCCGGCGCGCTCACCCTCGACGACGCCGCCCGCATCGTGGCGCTGCGCAGCAGGGCCATCGGCGGAGAACTGTCCGGACACGGCTCCATGGCCTCCGTGACGGCCCCGCGCGACGAAGTCCTCGCCCGTATCGGCGACCGGACCGACCTGGTGTCGGTCGCCGCGGTCAACGGCCCCTCCAGCGTCGTCGTCTCCGGCGACACCGCGGCCCTGGACGACCTCGTCGCCACCTGCGTGCGGGACGGGATCCGGGCCAAGCGGATCCCCGTCGACTACGCCTCGCACTCGGCGCACGTCGAGCGGCTCCGCGACACACTCCTGGCGGAACTCGGCGGGATCGAACCCGGCGAGGGCGGGATCCCGTTCCTCTCCACCGTGACCTGCGAATGGACCGCGCCGCACCTCCTGGACGCGGAGTACTGGTACGAGAACCTGCGCCGCACCGTACGACTGGAGGAGGCCCTGCGCACCCTCCTCGACCAGGGCCACGACGTCTTCGTGGAGGTCAGCCCGCACCCCGTGCTGACCATGGGACTGGAGGACACGGTCGCTGACGCCGAGGCGGACGCCGTGGTCCTCGGCTCGCTGCGCCGTGACGACGGCGGCCGGGAGCGGCTGCTGACCTCGCTGGCCGAGGCCCACGTGCACGGTGTCGCCGTCGACTGGAGCGACACCGTCGCGGGCGGCCGCCCGGTCGATCTGCCCACGTACGCCTTCCAGCGCGAGCGCTACTGGCTGGAGTCCGTCGACCGCGTGGACCCGGCGGGACTGGACGCGGCGGTCACCCTCGCCAACGACGGCGGGACGGTGCTGACCGGTACGGTCGGCCGCCACACCCACCCATGGCTCACCGACCACCAGATCCTCGGCACCACCGTCGTCCCGGCCACCGTCCTCCTCGAATGGGCGATCCGCGCCGGAGAAGCGGTCGGCTGCGCCGCCGTCGACCACCTCGTCGAGGACGTTCCGCTGACCCTGCCGGACGAGGGCGCCGTCGCCGTACAGGTGGCCCTCGGCGCGGCCGACGCTGCGGGCCTGCGCCCGCTGACCGTCCACGCCCGCGCCGAAGCCGCCGACCCGGACGCCCCATGGACCCGGCACGCCACCGGCGCGCTCACCGAGGCCCCGGCCCGCCCGGCCGGAGAGACGGCCGACGTCGAGCCTCCGGCCGACGCGCTGGCCGTCGAGACGCAGTCGCTCTACGAGCGCCTCGCCGACCACGGCTTCGCGCACGGACCAGCCTTCCGCACGATCCGCACACTCCGGCGGCGCCCGGCGGACCACGCGGAACTCTTCGTGGAGAGCGCCCTCACGGACGCCGCACCCGGCACCACCGCACCCGGCACCACCGCGGCCGGGTTCCGGCTCGCTCCCGCGCTGCTCCAGACGGCACTGACCCTCGCGGCCGGCGAGGAGACACCGCTGCTGCCCTCCGCCTGGCACGGGGTCACCGTGCACGCCACCGGCGCCACCGCCCTGCGCGCCCGGATCACACCGACCGGCGATTCCACGTTCTCCGTCGCTGCCGTGGACGGAGCGGGCCGGCCCGTCGCCACCATCGACTCCGTCACCCTGCGCCCCGCGTCCGCCGCGCGCCTCGGCACCGTCTCCCACGACGCGCTCTTCCAGGTCGACTGGACGCCGTGGACCCCGCCGACCGGCACCGCACCCGCACCGGACGAGGCGTACGCCCTGCTCGGCGCCGCCCAGGAACTCGCCCCCGCCTTCGAGGAGACCGGCGCGCCCGTCCGCGTGTTCGCCGACCTCACGGCCCTGGCAGCGGCCCTGGAGGCCGGTGAGCCCGTCCCCGGGACCGTCGTCCTCCGGCTGACCGGCCCCCGGGCCGGCCGCATGACGGCCGCCGCCGCCCACACGGCAGTGACCGACATGCTGACGACCACTCAGGCCTGGCTGCGCGAGCCCCGGTTCGCCCTCTCCCGGCTGGTCCTCGTCACCGAGGGCGCCGTCGGCACCACCCACGACGACCCGGTGACGGCGCTCGCCGACGCCGGCGTGTGGGGGCTGACGCGCTCCGCCCAGGCCGAGCACCCGGACCGCTTCCTGCTCGTCGACCTCGACGGCGACGCACGCTCCGAGCGGGCCCTCCCGGCCGCGGTGTCCGCGGCGTTCGCCGCCACCGAAACACAACTCGCTGTGCGTGCCGGTACGGTGACGGTCCCGCGGCTGCGTCGCGCACTCCCCGCCGACCGGCCCGCCGACGCCCCCGTACGGCAGTGGGACCCGACCGGCACGGGCACCGTGCTCATCACCGGCGGCACCGGAACACTCGGCGGACTCGTCGCCCGCCACCTCGTCACCCGGCACGGCGTCCGCCGCCTCGTACTGACCGGCCGGCGCGGACCGGCCGCGCCCGGCGCGGAATCGCTGCGCGACGAACTGATGGAATCCGGGGCCGAGGTCGAGATCGTCGCCTGCGACGCCGCCGACCGGGATCAACTCGCCGCCGTGCTGGACAAGATCCCGCTGGACCGTCCGCTCAGCGCGGTCGTCCACGCGGCCGGCGTCCTGGAGGACGGCCTGCTCGAAGGACTCACCACCGAACAGGTGGACCGGGTCATGCGGCCGAAGACCGACGCCGCCTGGAACCTCCACGAGCTGACCCGCGACGCGAAGCTGTCCGCCTTCGTCCTCTTCTCCTCCTTCGCCGGAGTCGCCGGCGGCCCGGCGCAGGCCAACTACGCCGCCGCCAACGTCTTCCTGGACGCCCTCGCCCAGCACCGCCGGGCCCAGGGCCTCGCCGCCACCTCCCTCGCCTGGGGATTCTGGGCCGAGGCCAGCGAACTCACCGGCACCCTCGGCCAGGCCGACCTGGAACGCTTCGCACGCTCCGGCATGCTGCCGATCGCGTCGGACCAGGGACTCGGACTGCTCGACGCGTCGGCGGACCTCGACAGCCCGCTCCTGGTGCCCGTCCGTCTCGACCTGCGCGCCCTCGCCCGGTCCGGAGACTTCCCGCCACTGCTGCGGGCCCTCGTACGGACATCTCCGCGCCACGCGTCCGACCCGGCCGCCGCCGGACCCGAGCCCCGCGAAGAGGGCCTCGCCGCACAGCTGTCCGGGCTCAGCACGGCCAGGCAGGAGGCAATCCTGCTCCACCTGGTCGCCGGTCAGGTCGCCACGGTCCTCGGCCACGGCTCGGCCGAAGCGGTCGACGCCGAACGCGGCCTCCTCGACCTGGGCATGACCTCACTCACCGCCGTGGAACTGCGCAACCGGCTCAACACCGAGACCGGTCTGCGCCTGCCCACCACCACGATCTTCGACCACCCCACCCCGATCGGCCTGGTGCGCCACCTGCGCGCCCTGCTGACCGAGGGGGAGGAACAGTCCGAGGACGCGGCGACCGCGCCGGCCTTCGCCGGGCTCGACGCCCTCGAAACCGCCCTGGCGGAAGGCGAACTGGACGCGGCCGCTCGCGCCCGGATCGTCAAGCGCCTCCAAGCATTGCAGTGGAAGCTCGACGCCGCCGGCGAGGACGCACGGACGGAGGACGGCGACGATCCCGCCGACCTCTCCGCCGTCTCCTCCGACGACGAAATGTTCGAAATGATCAACAAAGAACTCGGCCTGGCCTGACAGCCCAGTCGGTCCACACGTCTTTTCCGAACTGGGAGGAACATCCCCATGGCCAGCACCGAAGACAAGCTCCGCGACTACCTCAAGCTGGTCACCGCCGACCTGCGGCGGACCAAGCAGCGGCTGGAGTCCGTCGAGGCCAAGCACACCGAGCCGATCGCCGTCGTCGGCATGGCGTGCCGCTTCCCCGGCGGTGTCAACTCTCCCGAAAGCCTCTGGGAATTGGTCGCCGAGGGCGTCGACGCGGTGGCGGACGTCCCCGAGGACCGGGGCTGGGACTTCGACTCCCTCTACGACCCGGAGCCCGGCAAGCCGGGCAAGAGCTACGTCCGCCAGGGCGGATTCCTCACCGGGGCGGGCGACTTCGACGCGGAGCTGTTCGGTATCGCGCCACGTGAGGCGCTTGCCATGGACCCGCAGCAGCGGCTGCTGCTGGAGTCCGCGTGGGAGGCCATCGAGCGGGCGAGGATCAGCCCCCTTTCCCTGCGCGGCAGCCAGACCGGTGTGTTCGTCGGCGGCGCCGACACGAACTACGGCTCGCTCGCCCGGCAGACCGAAGAGACCGAGGGACACCTCCTCACCGGTGGCGCCACCAGTGTGCTCTCCGGACGTATCGCCTACACCCTCGGCCTGGAAGGCCCCGCGGTCACGATCGACACCGCCTGCTCCTCCTCGCTGGTGGCGCTCCACCTGGCCGTGCGCGCCCTGCGCTCGGGCGAGTGCTCCATGGCGCTCGCCGGCGGTGTCGCGGTGATGCCGACGACCAGCCTCTTCACCGAATTTTCCCGGCAGCGCGGGCTCGCCCCCGACGGCCGGTGCAAGCCCTTCTCGGACGCTTCCGACGGCACCGGATGGAGCGAAGGGGTCGGCGTCCTCCTCGTGGAACGCCTCTCGGACGCCCGCCGCAACGGCCACCGTGTCCTGGCCGTCGTCCGTGGCACAGCCGTGAACCAGGACGGCGCCAGCGGTCGGCTCACCGCCCCCAACGGACCCTCGCAGCAGCGCGTCATCCGCGCCGCGCTCGCCGACGCCCAGCTGGTGCCCGGCCAGGTCGACGCCGTCGAGGCCCACGGCACCGGCACCACCCTCGGCGACCCGATCGAGGCCCAGGCCCTCCTCGCCACCTACGGTCAGGAGCGCGACGAACCGCTGCGCCTCGGCGGCATCAAGTCCAACATCGGCCACGCCCAGGCCGCCGCCGGTGTCGCCGGTGTGATCAAGATGATCATGGCGATGCGCCACGGGATCCTGCCGCAGACCCTCCACGTCGGCACGCCCTCGACGCAGGTCGACTGGTCGGCCGGCGCCGTGGAACTGCTCACCGAACGCATGGACTGGCCCGACACCGGCCACGCCCGGCGCGCCGCCGTGTCGGCCTTCGGCATCAGCGGCACCAACGCCCACGTGATCCTTGAGCAGGCTGAGCCCGCCGCCGAGACCACCGAACCGACGCCGGACACCGCCCCGGTGACGGCCCGCCCCGGAATGGTGCCGTGGGTCCTCTCGGGCCGGACACAGGCAGCGCTGCGCGCGCAGGCGGCCCGCCTGCTCTCGCACGTACTCCAGGAGGGCGACGCCCTGCGGTGCCAGGATGTCTCCCTCTCGCTCGTATCGAGCCGGGCCCTCTTCGCACATCGCGCGGTGGTCGTAGCCGACGACCGCGGCTCGGCCGAGCGTTCGCTGTCCGCGCTGGCCGTGGGGGAGCCGGACGCCGCTGTCGTCGAGGGTGTGGCGGCTTCGGGCAGGTCGGCGTTTCTGTTCTCGGGTCAGGGGTCGCAGCGGCTGGGTATGGGTCGTGGGTTGTATGAGCGTTTCCCGGTGTTCGCGGAGGCGTTCGAGGCGGTGTGTGCGGGGTTGGATGCGCATTTGGAGCGTCCGCTGCGTGATGTGGTGTGGGGTTCTGACGCGGAACTGCTGAACCGTACGGTGTTCGCTCAGGCCGGGTTGTTCGCCGTGGAAGTGGCGTTGTTCCGGTTGGTGGAGTCGTGGGGTGTGCGCCCGGACTTTGTGGCGGGTCATTCGATCGGTGAGGTCGCGGCTGCTCATGTGGCGGGGGTGTTCTCGCTGGAGGATGCCTGTGCGCTGGTGGCTGCGCGGGGTCGTTTGATGGATGCGCTTCCTGCGGGTGGTGCGATGGTGGCGCTGGAAGCCGCTGAGGGCGAAGTTGTTCCGTTGCTGTCGGATCGTGTGTCGCTGGCTGCGGTGAACGGTCCGACGTCGGTGGTGGTGTCGGGTGCCGAGGATGCGGTGGCGGAGATCCGGACCCACTTCGAGGGTCTGGGGCGCAGGACCACGGTGCTGCGGGTGTCGCACGCGTTCCATTCACCGCTGATGGAACCGATGCTGGAGGAGTTCCGCCGGGTTGTCGCGGGGCTGTCGTTTACGGCTCCGGCTCTGCCGGTGGTGTCGAACGTGACCGGTGGGCTCGCCGATCCTGAGGTGCTGTGCTCGGCCGACTACTGGGTGCGCCATGTCCGCGAGGCGGTGCGTTTCGCCGATGGGGTGAGCGCCCTGGACGCGGAGGGTGTGACGCGCTTCCTGGAGTTGGGTCCCGATGGTGTGCTGTCGGGGATGGCCCGGCAGTCCCTGCCGGACGAGGCACTGGTCGTACCCGTCTGCCGCAAGGACCGCGACGAGGAACCGACGATCGTCACGGCCATGGCCGAACTCGCCGTACGGGGAACACACGTCGACTGGCCCGCCCTGCTCGCGGGTACGGGCGCGCGCTGCGTCGATCTGCCGACGTACGCCTTCCAGCACCAGCGGTTCTGGCCGCGGACGACCGAGGCCACCACCGGTGACGTCGGCGCGGCCGGACTCCGGGCGAGCACCCACCCCCTGCTGAGCGCCGCGGTCGAACTCTCCGACAACGAGGGTTCCGTCTTCACCACCCGTCTGTCCCGCCAGTCTCACCCCTGGCTCGCCGAACACGTCGTCATGGGTTCCGTGCTGCTGCCGGGCACCGCCTTCGTCGAGCTGGCGCTCGGTGTGGCGGACGAGGTCGGTTGCGACCGCGTCGAGGAACTGACCCTCGCCGCCCCGCTCGTACTGCCGGAGCACGGCGGGGTTCAGCTCCAGCTCAGGGTGGGCCCCGCCGACGAGTCCGGCCGCCGCGGCCTCACCGCGCGGTCCAGGACCGAGGGCGAGGGCGAGCGGCCCTGGCTCCGGCACGCCACCGGCACGCTGGCGGTCGGCGAGGAGAGCGGCGCGGACGGTGAATCCGGCCTCTTCGCCGCCACCTGGCCGCCCGCCGGAGCCGAGGCCGTCGACCTGACGGGCCTCTACGAGCGGATGGCCGAGGGCGGCTTCCTCTACGGCCCCCTCTTCCGCGGCCTCACGGCCGCCTGGCGACGCGGTGACGAAGTACTCGCCGAGGTAACGCTCCCCGAGGTGGCCAGGGACGACGCCGCTGCGTACGGCCTCCACCCGGCGCTCCTCGACGCGGCTCTGCACGTCACGGCGTTCAACGGCATGGACCGAGGGGTGGTGCCGTTCTCCTGGGAAGGCGTGTCGCTCCACGCCTCCGGCGCCTCGACGGTCCGTGTCCGGGTAGTCCGTACCTCCGACGACGCGGTGTCCGTGGAGGTCGCCGACACCGAGGGCGGCCGGGTCGCCTCCGTCGGCACCCTGGTGCTGCGGGCCGTCGCCGACGACCAGATGGGCGGTGGGGCGGCTTCGGCCGCACGCGACGCCCTCTTCCGGCTGCGGTGGCAGCCGGTGGCCGGCGGACACGCGCCGGAGTCGGTGGCCGTGCTCGCGCACACCGACGCACACGTCTTCGCCGGCCTGCCGTACCCCGGCGTGGCGAACCTGGCGGCGCTCGCGAGCGACCCCGCCGACGTTCCCGGCCTCGTGCTCGTCGGGCTGACCGGTGGAGGCACCGCCCACGACGGCGTTGCCGAGTCCGTCCACGCGGTGACGGCGCGGGCGCTCTCCCTGCTCCAGCAGTGGCTCGCCGAAGAGCGGTTCGGCGCGGCGCGCCTGGTGTTCGTGACGCGGGACGCGGTTTCCGGCGGCGATCTCGCGGGCTCGGCGCTGTCCGGGCTGGTGCGCTCCGCCCAGTCGGAGAACCCCGGCCGCTTCGGACTGATCGACCTGGCCGACGATACGACGGTCACCGGCTCCCTGCTGACCCGTGCCCTCGGCGCGGTCGCGGACGAGCCACAACTGCTGGTGCGCGACGGGGAGATCCTCGCCGCCCGACTGGCCCGGGTCGCCGCCCCCGAGACCGCCCCGGAGCGGCCCTGGGACGTCGACGGAACCGTGCTGATCACCGGCGGTACGGGCGGGATCGGCCGCGAGGTGGCCCGCCACCTGGTCGCCGAGCACGGCGTACGGAACCTGGTGCTGGTCAGCCGCAGCGGGCCCACCGCCCCGGGCGCCGAGGAACTCGCCGCCGAACTGGCGGCCCAGGGCGCCGCCGTCACCGTCGCCGCCTGTGACGTCGCCGACCGTGACGCCGTAGACGCCTTGATGGAACGGCACCGGTTCACCGCTGTCGTCCACACCGCGGGCGTGCTCGACGACGGCGTCGTGGGATCCCTGACGCCCGAGCGGCTGGCCGGGGTGCTGCGTCCGAAGGTGGACGCCGCGTGGAACCTCCACGAGGCCACCAAGGACCGGAACCTCGACGCCTTCATCACCTTCTCGTCCGTCTCCGGCGTGTTCGGCGGCCCCGGCCAGGGCAACTACGCGGCGGGCAACGCCTTCCTCGACGCCCTCGCCCACCGCCGCCGCGCGGACGGGCTCGCCGCCGTGTCGATGCCGTGGGGCCCGTGGACCCAGGACACCGGCATGACCGGCACCCTCTCCGACATCGACCTCCACCGCATCGCCCGCACCGGCATGCCGGAGATCACCCCGTCCGAGGGAGTGGCCCTGTTCGATGCCGCCCTCGCCTGCGAGGTCGGCAACGCGGTCGTACTCCCGGTACGTTTCGATCTGGCGGCCCTGCGCGACCGGGGCGACGTTCCCCCGCTGCTGCGCGGACTGATCCGCACCCCCGTCAGGCGCGCCGCGGTCGCCGGTACGGCCGCCGCCGCCGGCCTGGCCGGACGTCTCGCCGCGCTCGACGAACCGGCCCGCAAGGACGTCATCCTCGACCTCGTACGCGGACAGATCGCGCTCGTCCTCGGCCACGTCGGCGCGGACACCATCGACCCCTCGCGCGCGTTCCAGGACCTCGGCTTCGACTCGCTGACCGCCGTCGAGCTGCGGAACCGGCTGAACCGGGCCACCGGTCTGCGCCTGCCCGCCACCGTCGTCTTCGACTACCCGACCGCCGACGCGCTGGTCGGCATGCTGCTGGACGAACTCTTCGGCGCCCACCACGAGACCCCGGAGCCCGACCCGGTCGAGGCCCGCACCTCCGTGACCAACGACCCGATCGTGATCGTCGGCATGAGCTGCCGCTACCCCGGTGGTGTGTCCTCTCCCGAGGACCTGTGGCGGCTCGTCTCCGACGGTGTGGACGCCGTCTCCGACTTCCCCGACGACCGGGGTTGGGATGTGGAGTCGCTCTACAACCCGGACCCCGAGGTGCCCGGCACGTCCTACACCCGGCAGGGCGGCTTCCTGCACGAAGCCGCCGGCTTCGACCCCGAGTTCTTCGGGATGAGTCCGCGTGAGGCGCTGGCGACGGACTCGCAGCAGCGGCTGCTGCTGGAGGCGACCTGGGAGGCGGTCGAGCGGTCGGGTATCGACCCGGTGTCGCTGCGCGGCAGCCGGACCGGTGTCTTCGCCGGCGTCATGTACAACGACTACGGTGACCTGCTCGTAGGCGACCAGTTCGAAGGCTTCCGGGGCAACGGCAGCGCGGCGAGCATCGCCTCGGGCCGGGTGTCGTACACCTTCGGTTTCGAGGGTCCGGCGGTGACCGTGGACACGGCCTGTTCGTCGTCCCTGGTGGCGCTCCACTGGGCCGCGCAGGCGCTGCGCTCGGGCGAGTGCTCACTCGCCGTCGCCGGTGGTGTGACGGTGATGTCGACGCCGACGACGTTCGTGGAGTTCTCGCGGCAGCGTGGTCTGGCGGCGGACGGTCGCAGCAAGGCGTTCTCGGACGCGGCCGACGGCGTCGGCTGGGCCGAAGGCGTCGGCATGCTGGTCCTCGAACGTCTCTCGGACGCGCGCCGCAATGGCCACCCGGTGTTGGCGGTGGTGCGGGGTTCGGCGGTGAATCAGGATGGTGCGTCGAATGGTCTGACGGCGCCGAACGGTCCGTCGCAGCAGCGGGTGATTCGTCAGGCGTTGGCGAGTGGTGGTCTGTCGACGGCCGACGTGGATGTGGTGGAGGCGCACGGTACGGGTACGACGTTGGGCGACCCGATCGAGGCGCAGGCGCTGCTGGCCACGTACGGCCAGGGCCGCCCGGAGGGGCAGCCGTTGCTGCTCGGTTCGGTGAAGTCGAACATCGGGCACACGCAGGCGGCGGCGGGTGTGGCCGGGATCATCAAGATGGTCATGGCGATGCGCCACGGCGTGCTGCCGCAGACCCTCCACGTGGATCGGCCCTCGTCGCACGTGGACTGGAGCGCGGGAGCGGTCGAGCTGCTGACGGAGCGCGCCGAATGGCACGAGGCCGACCGGCCGCGCCGGGCCGGTGTCTCGTCGTTCGGCGTCAGCGGGACGAACGCTCATGTGATTCTGGAGCAGCCGGAGGCGGTCGGCGCGGAGGCGCCGGTGGTGGAGGCCGGTGGTGCGGTGGTTCCGTGGGTGCTGTCGGCGAAGAGCGCTGAGGCGCTGCGGGGCCAGGCGGCGCGCTTGCTGTCGCAGGTTCAGGGTGACGATGCGGCGTCGGTGTCGGCGCTGTGGGATGTGGGCTTCTCGCTGGTGACGAGCCGGTCGAGCTTCCGTCACCGTGCGGTGGTCGTGGGGGCTGACGCGGAGGAACTGGTCCGCTCGCTGTCCGCGCTGGCTGCGGGTGAGGTGGACGCCGGGGTCGTCGAGGGTATGGCGGGTTCCGGTAAGTCGGCGTTCCTGTTCTCGGGTCAGGGGTCGCAGCGGCTGGGTATGGGGCGTGGGTTGTATGAGCGTTTCCCGGTGTTCGCGGAGGCGTTCGATGCGGTGTGTGCGGGGTTGGATGCCCATTTGGAGCGTCCGCTGCGTGATGTGGTGTGGGGTTCTGACGCGGAACTGCTGAACCGTACGGTGTTCGCTCAGGCCGGGTTGTTCGCCGTGGAAGTGGCGTTGTTCCGGTTGGTGGAGTCGTGGGGTGTGCGGCCCGACTTTGTGGCGGGTCATTCGATCGGTGAGGTCGCGGCTGCTCATGTGGCGGGGGTGTTCTCGCTGGAGGATGCCTGTGTGCTGGTGGCTGCGCGGGGTCGTTTGATGGATGCGTTGCCTGCGGGTGGTGCGATGGTGGCGCTGGAGGCGGCTGAGGCTGAGGTTGTTCCGCTGTTGTCGGATCGTGTGTCGCTGGCTGCGGTGAACGGTCCGACGTCGGTGGTGGTGTCGGGTGTTGAGGATGCGGTGCTGGAGGTGGAGGGTCACTTCGAGGGGCTGGGTCGTCGTACCAGTCGGCTGCGGGTGTCGCACGCGTTCCATTCGCCCTTGATGGAACCGATGCTGGAGGAGTTCCGGCAGGTGGTCGCGGGTCTCTCCTTCACCGCTCCGGCTGTGCCGGTGGTGTCGAACGTGACGGGTGGGCTCGCCGATCCTGAGGTGCTGTGCTCGGCCGACTACTGGGTGCGCCATGTCCGCGAGGCGGTGCGTTTCGCCGATGGGGTGAGCGCCCTGGACGCGGAGGGTGTGACGCGGTTCCTGGAGCTTGGTCCCGATGGTGTGCTGTCGGGGATGGCCCGGCAGTCGTTGCCGGACGAGGCGCTGGTCGTTCCCGTCTGCCGCAAGGGCCGCGACGAGGAGCCGACGATCGTCACGGCCATGGCCGAACTCGCCGTACAGGGCGTACAGGTCGATTGGTCTGGTTTCTTCGCGGGGCGGGGTGCGCGGCGGGTTGGTTTGCCGACGTATGCGTTTCAGCGTGAGCGGTTCTGGCCGTCGGGTTCTGTTGTGCGTCCTGGTGATGTGCGGTTCGCGGGTCTGGGTTCTGCTGAGCATCCGTTGTTGGGTGCTGCGGTGGAGTTGGTGAATACGGATGGGTTCCTGTTCACGGGTCGGTTGTCGGTGGGTTCGCATGGGTGGCTCGCGGATCATGTGGTGATGGGTTCGGTGCTGGTGCCGGGTACGGCCCTGGTGGAGCTGGCGGTGCGTGCGGGGGACGAGGTCGGCTGTGATGTGGTCGAGGAGCTGACGCTGGCCGCGCCGTTGGTGCTCTCCGAGCGGGGTGGCGCCGTGCAGGTGCAGGTCTGGGTCGGTGAGCCCGACGAGGCCGGTCGCCGTCCGTTGACGATTCATTCCCGTGCGGGTGATGAGCCTTGGACGCTTCATGCGCAGGGTTCTCTCGGGGAGAAGGCCGTTGTCGGCTCCGTCCCGTTCGACGCGGTGGTCTGGCCGCCGGAGGGCGCTGCACCCGTTGATGTCGTTGATTGTTATGACCGGTTTGCGGAGTCCGGGTTCGAGTACGGTCCGGTGTTCCAGGGGCTGCGGGCCGTCTGGACGCGTGGTGAGGACACCTTCGCCGAGGTCGCTCTTCCTGAGGGGACCGACGCGGACGCCTATGGTCTGCACCCCGCCCTCTTCGACGCCTGCCTCCACGCCTCGGCTGTGACCGGGCAGGCTGTCGAGGGCGGTGTGCCGTTCTCCTGGACGGGCGTCTCGCTCCACGCGACAGGTGCCTCGGCGGTACGCGTACGTCTCTCCCGTACGGCCGACGGCGCTCTCGCGATCGCGGTCGCCGATGGCGCCGGTGCGCCGGTGGCGTCGGTCGGCGCCCTGGTGGTGCGTCCGGTCTCGGCCGAGAAGCTCGGCTCCGCGCGTGACTCGCTGTTCCGGGTGGAGTGGGTCGCCGACCCGTCGCCCGTACCGGAGACGCTGCCGTCCTACGTCACTCTTGGCGAGGACGACGAAGACCTCGCTTCGCTCGCGGCGGGGGAGTCGGTTCCGGGTGTCGTGGTGGTGCCGTTGCACGGTGCCGTCGGTGGTGTGGTCGAGTCGGTGCACGTGGTGACGGCTCGGGTGCTGGAACTGACGCGGGGATGGCTGGAGGAGGAGCGGTTCGCCGGTTCACGTCTGGTCTTCGTCACCCGTGGCGCGAGTGCGGGCGAGGACCTTTCGGGGTCGGCCGCGTGGGGTCTCGTGCGGTCCGCTCAGCTGGAACATCCGGGCCGGTTCGGGCTGGTGGATGTCGAAGACGAGCCGGCGCGTGAGCTTCTGCCGAGGGCATTGGGCTCCGCCGAGCCTCAACTGCTGTTGCGTGGCGCGGAAGTTCTGGCGGCGCGACTGGGCAGGGTGACGACGGCCCCCGCGCACGCCGCGTCCGCGGAGTCCGTGGTGGACACGCCGTGGCGTGCGGACGGCACGGTGCTGATCACGGGTGGTACGGGTGGTCTGGGCCGGATCGTGGCGCGCCACCTGGTCGCCGCGCACGGGGTACGGAGCCTGCTGCTGGTCAGCCGCGGCGGGCCGGCCTCCGAGGGCGCTGAGGCCGTGGTCGCGGAGCTTGCCGCGCAAGGCGCCGAAGTCGCCGTTGTGGCCTGTGACGTGACGGACCGCGCGGCGGTGGCGGAGCTGTTCGCCGCGCACCCGATCACCGCGGTGGTCCAC